>DATLAX010000163.1:0-3445 GCA_035527215.1 Dehalococcoidia bacterium | reverse complement strand
CCTACATTTGCGGGAAACCGATGGCTAGGCTTTGCGTGCGGCGCGAAGGGCTTCGGGGAGGGAGAGGGCGCCATCGTAGAGGGCGCGGCCGAGGATGGCGCCTTCGACGCCGATCAGGGACAAGCGCCGGATGTGGTCGATGGTAGCGATGCCGCCGGACGCGATGACGGGCACAGTCACGGCCTTGACGGCACGGGCGGTCGCCGCCAGGTTGGGGCCGCGCAACGTGCCGTCGCGGGCGATGTCGGTGTAGATGAAGCGTTGGACGCCCATGGCAGCGAGGCGCGGCAGAAGATCTTCCGCCATCTCCGGCGAACGCTCTCGCCAGCCGTGGAGGGCGACGCGGCCGCCGCGGGCGTCGACGCCGGCGATGATGGCGTCGCCATGGCGGGTAATCGCTGCGGCGGCGACACCGGGGTCTTCGACGACGACGCTGCCCAGTATTACCCGCTGTACGCCGCCCGCGAGGTAGCGCTCGATCGTGTGCAGGCTGCGGATGCCGCCACCGACCTGGCAGGGTATGGAGACGGCGCGGACGATGGCCGCGACGACACCGGCGTTCACGGGGCGGCCCTCGCGGGCACCGTCGAGGTCGACGAGGTGGAGTCGCGGGGCGCCCTCGGCCTGCCAGCGAAGCGCCATGGCGACGGGATCGTCGGAGAAGACGGTCTCGCGGGCGTAGTCTCCCTGGAAGAGGCGGACGCAGCGGCCGTCGCGGATGTCGATGGCGGGTATGATCTCGATGGCGCTACCTCCTGCCGGCTGCCCATTCAAGGAAGTTACGGTAGAACTGGAGACCGACGTCGCCGCTCTTCTCCGGGTGGAACTGGGTAGCGACGATGTTGTCGCGGGCGAGGGCGCTGGCGAAGGTGATGCCGTAGTCGGTCTCGCCGATGACGCTGTCGCCGTCATCGGGCGCCGGATAATAGCTGTGGACGAAGTAGAAGTAGGCGTCGCCCGGTATGCCGTCGAAGACGGGGTGCGGCCGGCGGCGGCGGACCTGGTTCCAGCCAAGGTGGGGCACCTTGAGGCCGTCGGGGAGCCGCAGGACGCGCCCGGGAACGATGTCGAGGCAGGCGTGCTCGCCACCCTCCTCGCTGGTGGTCAGAAGCGCCTGGAAGCCCATGCAGACGCCGAGGTATGGGCGGCCGCCGGCTACGAAGGAGCGGACGGGCTCGACGAGGGAGTGTTCGCGCAGGGTGCGCATGGTGTCGGCGGCGGCGCCGACGCCGGGCACGATGATCACGTCCGCGGCCTCGACGATGGCGGGGTCGCTGGTGATCGTCGCGTCGTAGCCGCAGTGAGCGACGGCGCGCTCGACGCTGCGCAGGTTTCCCGCGCCGTAGTCGACGATGGCGATTCGCATGGGTGCCTTAGATTCGATTCTAGCACAGGGCATCGCTACGGGCTTGACGGCGCCCGGGAACCGCGCGGGCAAGATGCCCGCGCTACGCGGCTTGCGGCGAGCGCGGCCCGGTTCCGTCAGAATCGAAGCCGTAATATCATGGGGAGACACTGATTCCCAGCAAGCGGCTTCGAGGCGGTTCACTATGACTGACGCAGGCGCGTTCCAGGGTGTGCGGGCGCTCGACTTGACGCAGGGCATCGCGGGGCCATACGCGGCGATGCTCCTGGCCGAGCAGGGCGCGGACGTGGTCAAGGTGGAGCCACCCGGCGGCGACCGTAGCAGAGGTAAGCCGGCCTTTCACGTGCTGAACCGCAGCAAACGGGGCATAGTCCTCGATCTCGAGAGCGAGGACGGGCGCGCGAAAGCGCTGGACCTGGCGGCGGGCGCCGACATCGTGCTGGTCGATGCGCGACCTGATGCGCTCCGGCGTTGGGGCATCGATTACGCCGCGGTCTCCGCACGCAACCCCGGCGCCGTCTATTGCGATCTGCCGCTGCACGGCTCCCAGGGGCCAAGCGCGGACCTGCCACCGGACGACGACTTGCTCGCGGCGGTGTCCGGTGTCCTCGGGATGCAGTGGGCATACCGCGAGGCGCCAGTGTACCTTGTCGCACCCATCGTTTCTTATGCCACCGGCGTGCTGGCGGCGGATGCGATCACGGCCACTCTCTTCGACCGCGCGCGCACGGGCCGGGGCGACTACATCGAGGTGTCAGGGCTCGGCGGAGCGTTCGCGCTGGAGTCGACGAGCTACATCGTGCCGCTGGCGGCGATGGACATCGTCCGCCTGGGGGGCCGCGGCGATCCGAAGGGCCCTTTCCCGACCTACCGCGTCTACCGGGCGAGTGACGGGGAGTGGTTCATGCTGGCCTGCCTGACGCCTGCGTTCTGGACGAAGCTGGTGCTGGCGCTGGATCTCGTCGACTGGCTCGCCGACCCGCGCTTCGAGGGCGCGCCGGTCGCGATACCGGTGATCGAGGACCGCGAGGAGATCGCCGGCCGGCTGGAGTCACTGTTCGCGACGCAGCCGCGGCAACACTGGCTGGACTTCTTGCGGGAGAACGACGTTCCGGCGGGTCCCGTCCTGTCACGGGACGAGTACTTGCTCGACCCGCAGGTCATCCACGACCGCATGAAGGTCCGGGTAGACGACCCGGAGGTGGGGGAAACGGCGCAGATGGGCGTGCCGCTGACACTGTCAGACACGGTGGGCGGAGTCCGCGGTGCGGCGCCGTCGCTGGGGCAGCACACGCGCGAGGTGCTATCCGAGGGGGCCCGCGGTGCGGCCGATAGACCGCCGACCGGGGAGATCGCGGCGGGCAGGGCGCCGCTGGAAGGTATCACGGTGCTTGACCTGGGCACGATCTACGCCGGCCCGTACATGGGCATGCTTCTGTCCGACCTGGGCGCGAACGTGATCAAGGTGGAGCCGCTGGACGGGGACCCGTGGCGCGCGTTCGCCTTCGGCTTTCTGGGCGCGAACAGAGGGAAGCGCGGGCTGGCGGTCAACCTGAAGGAGCAAGAGGGGCTGGAGGTGTTCCACGACCTGGTGCGGAAGGTCGACGTTGTGTGCGACAACTTCCGCTCGGGCGTCCTCGGCCGTCTGAAGATCGACCACGCGACGCTCAGCCGGATAAACCCGCTCGTGATCTCCTGCTCGATAACGCCTTTCGGCGCTTCGGGGCCGATGGCCGGGCTGCCGGGCTTCGACCCCGTGCTCCAGGCGCGCTCCGGCCTGATGCGCGCCCAGGGCGGCGATGGCGAGGAGCCAGTCTACTATCAGATCGCCGTGTGCGACTTCGTGGCGGCGCTGCTGGGCGTTTTCGGCGTGATGGGCGCTCTCAATGCGCGCGAGAAGACGGGGCGCGGCCAGTTGGTGGAGACGTCGCTTGCCGCGGCGGCGATGGCATCCCAGGCGGCGGAGTTCGTTCGCTACGCGGGCCGCCCGCCGGACCCGAAGGGAGCGCCCAACCTCATCGGCGTGTCGGCGTTGCGACGTTCGTACGAGTGCGTGGACGGCTGGGTGTTCCTGGCCGC
>DATLAX010000162.1:0-2035 GCA_035527215.1 Dehalococcoidia bacterium | reverse complement strand
AGATCGTGGCAGACTCGTGCAACGAGAGTCCTCTGGCGGCGGCGGACGTCGTCTGGTGAATCCGCCGCCGTGCTGACGCTGCTCGCACGCAAGGCGCGTCGTGACATGCGGGCGCGTCTCGGGCAGTTCGCCGCCGTCACGGTCATCATCTTCATCGGCGTCGCGCTGTTTGCTCTGTCCTACGACGCCTACCGCAATCTGGTCGCGTCGTACGACCGTGTCTTCGTCGTGACGCGGTTCGCCGACTTCACGGCGTCAGGCGGCGACGTCGAGAGCATCGTCGCCGCCGGTCGCGCGCTGCCGGGTGTCGATGTGGTGTCCGAGCGTCGGGTCGCCGACGTGCCCATCAAGGTCGGCGACCACAAGCTTCTGGGCCGGCTTGTCGGGTTGCCTCCGGGGGAGCAGCCGCCGATCAACGGCGTCATGGTCCTCGAAGGGGACTACCTTTCTTCCGATCAGCCTGACGGCGTGCTGGTCGAGAAACACATGGCGGAGCATTTTGGCTTGCGACCGGGGAGTGGTCTGGCCGTCCAGACAGGAACCGATTGGGAGCCGCTCAAGATGCGCGGCGAGGCGGCTTCCGCCGAGTATCTGTGGCCGGCGCGGAGCCGGCAGGAGGTCCTCGTCTCGACGGATGATTTCGGCGTCCTCTTTGTGCCGGATCCCCTGCTCGATCGTGTCGTCGCGACGGCGGTCGTCCGTCAGGCGCTCTTTCGCTACGAGGCTGGGGCCGATCGCGCCAAGCTGGACACTGCACTCCGTGCCGCCGCTCTCGCGGGCGGCGCCGTCGACTCCTACGCTCAGGCCGACCAGCCTTCCAACGCTGCCCTGAACGAGGACATCAGCGGTTTCGGGGAGATGGCCATCATGTTCCCCATCCTCTTTCTGGGCGCCGCCATGATGGCCAGCTACATCCTGCTCACCAGACTGGTGTTTTCTCAGCGCGCTCAGATCGGGCTCCTCCTCGCCAACGGCTTCCGACGCCGGACGGTGTTCCTGCACTACCTGTCCTTCGGCATCGTGACTGGGTTGGCGGGAGCCGTGCCGGGAGTCGTCGTCGGCATGCTGTTGGCACGGGTCGCCACCCGGTTCTACACGGACGCAGTATCGGTGCCTCTCAATGTGATGGAGTTCCATCCCTTGACTCTGGGCATCGGCCTGGCATTCGGACTCGGGGCCGGAGCGCTCGCGACGTTGGCGCCGGCGCTGCGTGCCATGCGCTTCACGCCGGCCGAGTCCATGCGCGGCTCCGCCGGACCGGCGAGTGGCAGGCGCAGTCCGCTTGAGCGCGCGCTGCCGCCTCTCCGCAGATTGCCCACGCGCTGGAAGATGGTCCTGAGGGGCATCTCCCGCAGCCGGCGGCGTTCGCTTCTCACGGTGTTGGGTATCGTGTTCGCCGCCGTCTTGGTGCTCTCGTCATGGGGCATGATCGACACGATGAGCGTGTTGCTCGACCGGCAGTTCAATCAGATCCAGAGCCAGGATGCTGAGGTCTACCTGACGCCGGGGCAGCCGGAGGAGGCCGTGGCGCGGGTCGCGGCTGTGCCGGGAATCGCGCTCACCGAGCCGGTGGCCGACCAGCCGGCGTCGCTGCAGTCTGCGACCGGCTCATACAGTACCGCCCTTCAGGCTTTCGAGCCCGCGACGACGATGCATCGCTTCCTGCTCGTTGGGGGCGATGAGACGGCTCTCCCCGCGGACGGCATCCTGCTGGGCGCTGCCCTCCGCGATCTTCTGAGCGTCTCAGAGGGCGACAGTGTGCGGGTCGCACTGCCCTCGCTGGACACCACGTTCGCCGTTCGCATCGCGGGCTTCGTGGACGAGCCGCTGGGTACGTTCGCCTACATGTCGCTGCCCGCTTTGCGCGCCGCGTCGGGATCGGGGAGCGACCCCGTCAACGCGGCCATGGTCGTCTTCGCCCCCGGCGCCGACGCCTCCGCGGTGCGCGAGGAATTGAACGCGCTGCCGCAAGTGGCCGCCGTCATCGACTCGCGGGCGCTCTACGCGACGGCCCAATCGTACATGGGGCTGTTCT
>DATLAX010000161.1:0-13933 GCA_035527215.1 Dehalococcoidia bacterium | reverse complement strand
CCTTTCCTTCGCGGGCTGCGTTCAAGCGTTCGACACTGCTATAGCGCCGATTGACGCTGTCGTCAACCCTGGTCGACGCGGGGGAGTGTCATCGTTGACCGGCGTGTTAGGCGATGCTACCTTTCGTTCCGGTCATCGAGTGTTCTCGAGGTCTCAGTTGGAATCGGAAGATACCCCTTGTGGGAGGTAGAGCCATGACGGAAGCGTTGGGTGCGCAGCCACCGGAAGTGCTTTCCTGGCGGAAGAAAGCCGCTCGTATCGAAAAAGAGATCCGAGACAAGATGCGCCGCGGCGAGCCTGTAAGCAAGAACGTGCACGTCCTCCACCTTGAGCAGTTGACGTTCGGTCAGCGGGTCTCCGACAAGCTGGCCGATGTCGCGGGGAGCTGGAGGTTCATCTTCGCCTTCGGCGTCGTCCTGGGCGTCTGGGTACTGTTGAACACCGTCGCGCTGATCCACCATTGGGACGCGTACCCTTACATCCTGTTGAACCTGTTTCTCTCCATGCTGGCCGCAATCCAGGCTCCCGTAATCATGATGAGTCAGCACCGACAGGAAGACCGCGACCGCATCCGCGCGGAGCACGACTACGAGGTCAATCTGAAGGCGGAGCTGGAGATACAGCAGCTACACAAGAAGCTCGATGGGCTGCGGGAAGGGCAGTGGAAGGAGTTGATGGCAATTCAGAACCGGCAGATCGAGCTTCTCGAATCGCAATCAGCATTGCCTCAGTCAAAGGAAGGCTGAGAACGCCTGCGCGTGTTGCCTTAATCGCGAACCCTGTGATACAAAGGCCCGGGGGAAAGTGACAGAATGTACAGATTACAGAAGGCCGACCTAAACAAGTTCATGAGTTCACTGGCCGGACAGTACCACGTCCTCGCTCCCGTACGCACGGACGCGGTGCGATTCCAGGAGGTCAAAAGCGCGGAAGAAATTGACCTCAGCGAAAACTCCTACGTTCCCATCAAGCAGTTCTTCTTTCCACAGCAGGAGACCCTGTTCAAGTTCGCGGGCGACAAGATAACGGTGCCGCTGCCGGAGACGGAACCACGCGTCTTCTTCGGCGTGCGCCGCTGCGACCTCAATGCCGTCGCTCGCCAGGACTTGGTCTACCTGGAGGAGCCGCAAAACCCATACTACGCGGCGCGGCGCAAGAACACGCTGTTCATCGGCCTGCATTGCGCCCAGCCCTGCAATCAGTACGCGTTCTGCGGCAGCATGGACCTCAAGGACCACCACGACCTGTGGTTGACGGAGCGCCCGGACTACTTCCTCGTCGAAGCCGGCTCGGAGGAAGGCGAGAAGCTGGCAAAGCAGCTATCGTCCTGTCTGAAGCCCGCGGACGAGGGCCAGCCGGATCGCGCGACGCCCGGCACCGACAAGCTGAAGACGACCGACATCGCGGCCCTCTACGGCGACCCGGGCTGGGAGACGGGCGTCAAGTGGTGCCTTAGCTGCGCCGCCTGCACGACGACGTGTCCCACCTGCTACTGTTACGAGATCTGCGACACGGTGGAGTCGTCGGACACGTCGAAGGGGTGCCGCATCCGCAACTGGTCGAGCTGCCAGCTCAAGGAGTTCAGCCGTGTGACCGGCGACCTCTACTTCCGCGAGTCGCGCATCGACCGCTTCCGCTTCCGCATCTACCACCAGATCGAGTACTACCGCGAGCGCTACGGGGTGACGATGTGCGTCGGCTGCGGTCGCTGCATCTCGAACTGCCCCACGCGCATCGATTGGGTAAGCATCGTGAATCGGATGGTGGCGCAATGACAAACACTAACGTATACCTCCCACAGCCCGTAAAGGTGCTGGCCAACATGCGGGAGACCAAGGAGAACTTCCGCCTCACCCTGGACATGCCGCTGAAGAACGACCCGGGCCAGTTCGTCCAGATATCCCTGCTGGGGATCGGCGAGGCCCCCATCTCAATAGCCTCCTGGGGGCGCGAACACCTGACGCTGCACATCCGCGAAGCAGGCACCGTCACGAAAGCATTGGGCTGCTGCCAGCCGGGCGACACGGTGTTCATTCGTGGCCCTTATGGCAAAGGCTATCCGATGAAAGAGGCCGAGGGCGGCAACATGATCCTGGTCGGCGGCGGCTGCGGCGTCGCCTCGGTAAAGGGCGTGTTCGACTACGTCGAGAAGAACCGAGACAAGTACCGCGAGGTCTACGCCTACGTCGGCTACCGCAACGCTAGAGAAGTGATATTCGAGGAGTTCGTCGACCAGTGGAAACAGAACATGAGTGTCCTCGTGTCACTGGACACGCTTAGCGAGGGGACCTGCTTCGACGCCAGCGAGAGCTTCGTCAGCGACCTCGTAAGAGCGACCAACCTGCCGGAAGGCGATTCGGTCGCGATGCTCTGCGGACCACCCATAATGATGAAGCTCTCCGGGCAAGCGCTGATCAACAAGGGCATGCGAGAGGACCAGGTCTACGTCTCGGAGGAGCGCCTGATGTACTGTGAAACCGGCACCTGCTGCCACTGCATGATCGGCTCGATGTTCACGTGCAAGGACGGACCGGTGTTCCGTTGGGACGAACTGAAGGAGCACACGCCGTGAGTGAGAAACTGAAAGTTGGAATCCTCGACATTACCGGCTGCAACGGCTGCGTGCTCTCCGTTGCCTTCAACGAAGACGAAGTGCTCGATATCTTCAACCTGGTCGACGTGCGGGCCTTCCGCTTCGTCTCCGACCCGGCCGAAGAAGACCCCGAGTTCGACATCGTGCTCATGGAGGGCCTCGTAGCCTCGCCCCGCGACCTCGAGCTCTTGAAGAAGGTACGGGAGCGCACGAAGGTGCTGGTAGCGCTGGGAACGTGCGCTCACACCGGCTGCATCCCCGCCTACCGCAAGTGGGCGCCGAAAGAAAACCTCGCGCGGCTGCAGTTCGACAAGCTCGAAGACATCAAGGACGTGGAGCCGACGCCGCAGGACGCCCATGTCAAGGTGGACGCCGTAATCCCCGGCTGCCCTCCCAACCGACGGGAAGTCCTCGAAGTCATCAAGAACCTTGTCACCGGCAAGGGCTACCGCCCGTATACCTTTCCTGTGTGCGTCGAGTGCCGCAGGAACAACAACATGTGCCTGCTGGAAGCCAACAAGCCCTGCCTTGGTCCCATCACCACCGGCGGCTGCTTCGCCATCTGCGTGAACGCGGGCCTCGAATGCTGGGGCTGCCGCGGCCAGACGGCTGATGCCAACCTGGACGCCTTCGTGAAGATGCTCGAGGGCAAGGGATTGGAGCGTGACTTCATCCTCGAACGGATGCGCACTTTCGTTGGCCTGAAGATTCCTGCCCTAGAAACTACAGCGGGGTAAGTCCAATGACGACCACGAACCTGACACTGGAAGAGCTCACCAAGATCGAAGGCCACGCCGTCCTTAGCCTCAAGATCACCGATGGCAAGGTCGAGGACTGCCACCTGAGGGGCATCGAGGGCAGCCGCTACTTCGAGGGCCTGCTCGTCGGCCGCCGCTACGACGAGGCGTACTGGATCGCCAGCCGCATATGAGGCATCTGTAGCTGTGGCCACGTTGTGGCCTCCGTAACCGCCATGGAGAACGCCCTGGGCATGGAGCCCAGCGAGCAGACCCACGACCTGCGTGTCCTGCTCACAATGGGGGAGCGCATCCGCAGCCACGCGGCGCACCTCTACTTCCTTGCCCTGCCCGACTACCTCGGCGCGCCCAACGCCGTCGCCATCGCCGCCGACAAGCCGGACGCCGTCAAGATGGCCATCGCCCTTATGAAAGCCGGCAACGACATGGTGAGGGTCATCGGCGGGCGCGACATGCATCCCGAGTCGGCGACCGTCGGCGGCTGGCTGCACTTCCCCGAGCAGGGGCAGTTCGACAGCCTTCGCGCTCGTCTCCAGGAGCTGCGGCCGGGCGCCGTGGCCACCGCTCAGCTCTTCAACAGTCTGTCCTACCCGGCCCTTCACCACAGCGCCGAGCACTTCTCCATGCACAACGACAAGGAATACGTCTCGCTGAAGGGTACCATCAAGAGCGAGGACCACGAGTTCGAGCGGAGGGACTACCTCAAGTTCGTCAGCGAGTACCATGAGCCCGACATGACCGCCAACTTCGTCGTCCGCGAGGGGCACACCTACATGGTCGGCTCCCTGGCGCGCGTCAACAACAACTTCGACCAGCTCTCGCCGGAGGCCAAGGATCTGGCCCAGGCCGGGCAGCTAATGAAGAACCTCGACAACCCGCACTACAACAACGTGGCCCAGGCAGTAGAGCTTGTTGCCGCCATCGATCAGGCCATCGACATGCTGGGCAGGGTCAAGCCCCGCCGCGAGCCGCTCGCTGAGATCAAGCCGCACGTCTGCCGCGGCGTCGGCACCGTCGAAGTGCCCCGGGGCACGCTCTGGCACGAATACGAGCTGGACGCCACCGGCCACATCACGCACGCCAATATCATCACGCCGACGGCGCAAAACCTCCGCAGCATTGAAGACGACATCAAGCTCTATCTGCCGGCGCTCCTGGACCTGCCGCAGGAAGAGATGGTGGATGCCCTGGAGAAGCTCATCCGCTCCTACGACCCGTGCCTGTCCTGCGCGGCGCATTTCCTGCGCGTAGAAGGGCTTTAGGCTTTCGTAGCTGTCACGTCCGGCCCGCCTCGCCGATAGCGGCGAGGCGGGCCTTCTTGTGCGCTCCGAGGTCTGAACCGATCCCTCGCGTATAATGGGGCTGAGGGAGATGAGTCAGGACAACGGGCTGTCAGCTATCGTGCTCATCGGCGGGCGCAGCCGTCGCTTCGGCCGCGACAAGGCGGCGGAGGTCGTCGACGGACACTCGCTGCTGCAGCACGTCGTCGACGCCGTCTCGCCGATCGCGCGGGAGGTCGTCGTTGTCGCTGCGCGCGGTGGCCTCTTCACGCCCATCGAATGCGCCCTGCCGCTCAAAGAGGTCGAGGACGTCCGCGAGGGAGCGGGCGCGCTGGGCGGACTGTACAGCGGCCTGCTGGCGGCGAGCCATCCGCAGGCGGTCGCCCTGGCCTGCGACATGCCGCTCCTGAGCTTGCCGCTGCTGCGCCATCTCCAGGGCCTGCTTACGGACGAATGGGACGTCGTGATGCCTCGATGGCGGGAGCGCGAGGAGCCGCTGCACGCCTTCTACCGACGCACCTGCATCCCCGCCATCGAGCGTTTGCTGGACCGCGGCGGACGGCGCTTCGTCGACTTCCTGCCGGAGGTGCGGGTGCGCTACGTCTCGCAGAAGGAGATCGAGCGCTTCGATCCCGAAGGCCGCAGCTTCTGGAACGTGAACAGCGAAGAGGACCTGATCCGGCTCTTGCCTCTGCTCCGAGCCGAAGGGGGCCGCCGGGCCGACTAGGCGCCGTTCCCCTCGGAGTGCGTCCGCTCGGGGAGGGCTGCCAGCAGTCGCAGCAACTGCTCCCGCACGGTCTGGCGGTCGATGCCCACAGGCAGAGCGATAACGGGGACGCTGATACCGTAGAGCTGCTGGACGATCTTCAGGAAGACGGCGGGGTCGAGGTCGTGCGCGGTGATGTGCGGCGGCGGCAGAAAGCGGTCGGGTTCGGTTATCAGCGTCACCTCGCCGATCCCCTGAGCGACGTCCATCACGTAGAGGTCCTCGTCCAGGTAGTCGATGATCTCTTCCGGCGATGAACTCGGGATGAAGGTGACGCCCGGGAGATCGAGCGATTCCCCGACCTCCACGGCGGTGGCATCCTCGGGGATGGCGCGGTTGCCGAAGCAGAGCACAATCATCTTAGGTTCATCATAGCGCCTTCCGCGGTGCGTGAGAAGGCGGAATGGCCCGCTGCGCAGCCGCATCGAGCCCGAGTCATGTTCGTCGCGCGCCCGCGTCGCGGTTGATCGGAAGCGAAGCCCAGAATACGATCGTTGGGCGCCCCCGAGTCGGCCTTGTCCCGGCCTCGATCGAGTTCAAGGGCGCTCAGGGCAATAGAATGCGACAGGTCCTCGTCTTCGTCATCGCCGTCGGCGCGCTGCTGTTGATGTCCGGTTGTTCCACCGGCACGTCGCCGTCGCCCACGTCGACGCCCGTATGGACCGCGACGCCGGTCTCGACGGCGACGCCTGTCCCGCCCGTCGTCTTCATGGGCGACAGCGTCACTATGGGCGCGTTCGCATCGACGCCGGAACGCATGTTTGTCTGGCGCGTCCACCGCGACCTCAAGTCGCGCGGCATCGATGCGACGAGCGACGCCGTCTGGACGCTGGAACCGTATGACGACCTCGTCAACGCGCGACGGGTCGCGGCCTCCCATCGCAAGCTCATCATCCTCGAGATCGGCGTTCACTGGTACGGCTTCGATTCGGCCGGGTTTCGAGAGGTGTACGGCTCGGTGCTGGACTGCTTGAACGGCAGCGGCGCGAGACTGGTCATCGGCACAATTCCCTGGCTGAACTGGCAACCCGGCACCGAGATGTATGTCAAGATGAGCGCCTTCAGCCAGATCATTCGCGAGGAGGGCGCGAAACGGGACATCGAAGTGGCCGATCTGTGGGCCGCCACCGTCGGACGGGAGGATGCGATATCGCGCCCGGACCAGCCTTGCTTCGTCCGGCCCACGTGCCGGGGAGACGACTATCATCCGAGCGACACCGGCCACGCGCTCATCGCCGAGGCCTACTCCAAGGCCCTCGACGTCGCCCTCGCAAAGCCGCCGCCTCCCCTGGGTGGCCGGTGCGACTTCGACGAATATCTCCGCGCCCTGGCGAGCGGAGATATTGCTCCGATCGCCGACCCCTGACCGGTCCGCGGATGGAAGTGCCGGAGGCGCGACTGGCGTCTATTTCACGCACGGTAGTATGATCTCCTGAAGTCTGGCTTGATGGAGGCGGCTGTCTGTGACTGCAGGGGCTTTCGACGGCGTACGAATCGTTGAATACGCATCAATGGTCTCCGGTCCCTACTGCGGCAAGCTCTTCGCCGACATGGGAGCGGACGTCGTGAAGATCGAGGAGCCCCCATCCGGCGACCCGGCGCGAGAACGCGGCCCCTTTCCCGACGACCGGCCGCACCCGGAGCGAAGCGGCCTCTTCCTCTATCTGAACACAAGCAAGCGCGGCATTACTCTCGACCTGGACCACCCCGACGGCCGCGAGGCGTTCCGCCGCCTCGTCTCGTGGGCGGACGTGCTCATCGACAATCACGCGCCGGACAGACTGGAGTCGCTCGGACTCGACTGGGAAGAGCTGCAGCGGCTGAACCCCGCCCTCATCCTCGCGTCGATTACGCCCTACGGCCGGACGGGGCCCCGGGCGCACTCGAAAGGCGGCGAGCTTACCTCGTTTCACGCCGGCGGCCTCGGCAACCTGCTCCCAACGCGGTCCGAAGACATAAGCCGTCCGCCGATCAAGGCCGGCGGCTACCCCACCGGCTACTCGGCGGGCCTTACCGCTGCCCTTGCCGTCGCCGGGGCGCTGTACGGGCGCAGAGCGAACGGCGACGGTGGCCGGCTGATCGACGTATCGGAGCAGGAGGCAATCATGGCGCTGGTGAGGACCAACATCGCCTCCACCATCTACCACGATTCTACCTGGGGCCGCGTCCCCGACCGTCCGCCGGCGTTGGGACGCCTGGAGTGCAAAGACGGCTACGTCGTCGCCCTGCTGATCGAGGACCGTCACTGGCACGCCTTCGTCGACCTCATGGGCAACCCGGAGTGGGCCTCCGGACCTGAATGGGACACCCTCTTCTACCGCGCCGGCCACCTCATGGAGATAGCGGACCGCATCGCCGAATGGGCGTTGCAGCAGGACAAAGAGGACGTGCATCACAGGGGCGCCGCGAAGGGCTTCGCCATCGGCTCCGTGTACAGCGCTGAAGAGGTGATGAATTACAGGCAGTACCAGGCCCGCGATTACTTCCAGGAGGTGGATCACCCACAGGCGGGCAAGCACCGCTACGCCGGCTGGCCCTACAAGATGCCGGCATCACCGCCGGGTGTGCAGCGGCCGGCGCCCATGCTCGGGCAGCACAACCAGGAGGTGTTCGAAGATGTGCTCGGCTATTCCCAAGATGAGTTCGTAAGCCTCCGCCAGACAGCGACGGTGTGGAAAGCGGGCGAGGTATGACGCAGTTGCCTGACGGAAAAGCCCCTCTTCGCGGCGTGCGCGTGCTCGACTTCACCTGGGTCTGGGCCGGCCCCTACGCGACGATGCTACTGGCCATGCTCGGGGCAGAGGTCATCAAGATCGAAAGCCGGGAGCGCATGGACATCATGCGGCGCACCATTGTATGGCCGCTGTACGCGCCGGTGCCATCGGAGATACCGCCGGACCAGGGCATGTCCTTCGGCGCGATAAACATGAACAAGCTGGGCATCACAGTCAATCTCGAGCGCGCGGAAGCCGTCGACATCGTCAAGCGGCTGGTCGCCAAGAGCGACATTGTCTTCGACAACATGAGGCCCGGCGCCATGGACCGAATGGGCCTGGGCTACGATGAGCTGAGCCGGATCAACCCGAAGCTCATCATGCTGTCCTCCAGCGCCCGCGGCGCCACCGGCCCGGAGAGCCACTACGCCGGCTATGCTACCGTCCACCACGCCGTCGGCGGCGCCTCGCAGATCACGGGGTATCCGGACGGCCCGCCCAGCACCACCTTCGGCGACGTCGACCTGGTGAACGCGACCTGCGCCGCATTCGCCGTTATCGCGGCCCTTCACCATCGCGCCGATACCGGCGAGGGACAGTTCATCGACTACTCCCAGTGCGAGGGCGTGAGCTGCCTCATGGGGGAAGTGCTGCTGGACTACGAGATGAACGGGCGCAGCCCCGGCCGCCGGGCCAACGCCGATGAACTGATGGCCCCCCACAACGTCTACCTGTGCTGGGGCGTCGACCGCTGGGTCGCCATCGCCGTGGAGACAGACGAGGAGTTCGCGGCGCTGGCGGGGGTCATCGGACGCCCGGAGCTTGCCGCCGACCCCCGTTTCGCCGAGGCAGCCTCCCGTAAGAAGAATGAAGAGGAACTCGATGCGATCGTCTCCCAATGGACGCGGGCCCGTGACCGCGACCTCATTGCCAATACGCTTGCGCGGGCGGGAGTCGCCGCGGCGCCATCGCGCGACGCACTGGACCTCTTCCACGACCCTCACCTCCAGGCACGCGGCGCCTTTGTCGAGGTCGATCATCCGGGGGTCGGGCCACGCCGGTTCGCCGGTCCGCCGTGGATAATGTCCGAGGGCGGAATCGAGCCTCGACATGCTCCTATGCTGGGGGAGCACAATGACTACGTGCTCCGGCAACTACTCGGCATGACTGAAGATGAAATCGCCACGCTCCAGCGCCAGAAAGCTGTCCAATAGCCCGGTCTTGGACTTGCGAGTGCCCCTCTCGAGCGACATCAGATGGAGAGTATGCAGTAGTGTCCGTTTCTTGTACCATACAGATGTCTCCCGATTGGTGAGTCTGCGGGTGGCCTTCGATCGACCGCTGGCTAGATGAGGTTCAGGTAGGGCGCAGAGATGGAATACGAATCAGACGCCAAGCAGAATGTGGACGGGACGATGGAGGGCAGGTTGGTCTACACTGTGTCAGCCATCATGCGAAAGGCTTCCGATCGGGCGCTCACGCCGATGGGCCTTTCCGCCGCGCAGACGCCGGTGCTCGTCAGTCTGCGTGAAGCGGGCCGCCCCATGATGATCACCGAGATCGCGCGGTGCCTGTACCTGGAGACCCCCAGCGTGACGTCGATGGTCGATAGGCTGAGTGAACGCGGGCTCGTCGAGCGCATGAAGGACCCCAAGGACCGGCGCAAGGCCCTCGTCACCCTTACCAGGAAGGGGAAAAGGCTCGTCGAGAGCATCCTCGGGCCGGACCGGTACTTGCAGGAGGAGATGTTCGGCGCGCTGGACAGCGCCGAGCGTGAGACCCTGAGGACGCTCCTCGAGAAGTTCCGCGACGCGAACCTGTACCGTCTCGATTGACGGCGGGCGCGGACACGCGCCGTCGGATTTCCATGTGTTGTCACGAATCCTGGCCGTCGCCGTGGAGGCCGGCCGGGCAGCACCAGGCAAGTAGGTTGAGGCGTTGGTATTGCACCGACGCCTCGCTTCTTTGCCATTGACAGAAGGACGATCATTGCTCTGGCGGGCGCGTTGGGCAACCGGCAGTAGACGGAGGCAGGCGGGCACATCAAGATGTAGATCGCACGGCGGCAGGGGCGCTCCAGGGCAACGGCGGTGAAACTCGACAGACACTTCTACCAACAGGACGCGCGTAAGGTGGCCAGGGGACTGCTGGGCAAGTACCTGGTCTTCGAATCTCAAAGCGGGCGGTTCTGCGGCCGCATCGTCGAGACCGAAGCTTATCTCGGCGAACGGGACACGGCGTCGCACGCCTTCCACGGTCGGACGCGGCGCACCGAGGTCATGTACGGCGAAGGCGGCCATCTCTACGTCTACTTCACCTACGGCATGCACTGGCTCATGAACGTCGTGACGGGGCGAGAAGGAAGCGCCGAAGCTGTTCTACTCCGCGCCGTCGAGCCGGTTGAGGGAATCGCGCTGATGAACGCGAACCGAGGCGGTAAGGCTCTCCGCTTGTTGACGTCGGGTCCCGCAAGGGTCGCGCAGGCCTTCGGCGTCGACGGCTCGTTGAACGGCGCCGACCTCTGCGGCGATCTCATCTGGATCGAGGCCCGGGGCGACGTGATCAGGGCGTCGCAGATCGTCGCGACGAAGAGGATCGGCGTGGGATACGCGAGGGCATGGAAGGACAGGAAGCTCAGGTTCTACCTGGCGGACAGCGAATTCGTCTCCAAAGCCCCGCGGCGGAGGCTACGGCGACTGGACGACGTCGCGTCGCGCGACCACTAGCTGCTCGTTCGTCCGGATCACGCGGATCGTGACGGAACGGCTATCCGAGGCATCGCGAAGAGGTCCGACGGCCTCACTCTACTCTCTCAGCCGAAAGTGCCGAAGATGTTAATGAATCCCAATCGTATCCGCAGGAGGCGACGCATGACGAAGCCAAGCACGCGAAGGCACGGGCTCTACGCCGTGCCGGCCGGCAAGACCGAGAAGGCATGTTCGAGTTGTGGTGGAAAGCAGGGATGGCATAGCCACGTCGAATGCAAAGGTCTGAATTCGGGCTGGGGTTCCTGCATTGTCTCTCACGTCGACGAGCGTCACGGAACAAGGCGCTGCCGTCTGCAGCACGGATGGGACGTGGTTCACCGCCTCACTCGACGGGGCGCTTGCCACTTCCATCAGTACACCGGCGACGGGTTGTACTGCGAGCACCACGCTCGTGAGCTTGCGGCCGCGATGAACGTGCCCATGCACGAAGTGGCGTAGCCCCGGCCCTCGTCCGACGGGGCAACGTGTCGTAGCCGGAACAGAGGCTTCACACTACGATTCCCAGCTCCCGCGACGCCGTCTCCATGTCCTTGTCGCCGCGTCCCGACAGACAGACCGCGACTATCGCCTCGCTCGGCAGCGTCGACGCCAGCTCGACCGCATGGGCGACGGCGTGCGCCGACTCCAGCGCTGGGATGATCCCCTCCGCGCGGCTGAGAATCTGAAACGCCGCCAGTGCTTCCTCGTCGGTGACGGCGACGTACTCCGCCCGCTCCGATACCTTGTAGAAGCTGTGCTCCGGCCCAACGCCCGGGTAGTCGAGTCCCGCCGAAACGCTGTGCGTCGACTCGATCTGCCCCTCCGCGTCCTGCAGCAGGTAGGAGTGACTGCCGTGCAGCACTCCCGGCCGCCCCCGCCCCAGGCTGGCCGCGTGCAGGCCGCTGTCCAGCCCCCGTCCGGCAGCCTCGACGCCGACGAAGCTGACGCCGGCATCAGCGAAGAAGGGATGGAAGAAGCCGATCGCGTTGCTCCCGCCACCGACACAGGCGACCAGGTAGTCGGGGAGGCGACCGAGCTGCTCCAGCGCCTGCGCCCGCGTCTCCGCGCCGATGACCGACTGCGCTTCCCGCACTATCAGCGGATAGGGGTGCGGCCCAACGGCGCTCCCCAGCAGGTAGTACGTGCTGTCGACGTTGGACACCCAGTCGCGCATCGCCTCATTGATGGCGTCCTTCAGCGTGCGGCTGCCGCTCTCGACAACCTTCACTTCCGCTCCCAGCAGCCGCATGCGGAAGACGTTCAGCATCTGCCGGTGCACGTCTTCCTCGCCCATGTAGACGACGCACTCCAGCCCGAGCATCGCGCACACCGTCGCCGTCGCGACGCCGTGCTGCCCGGCGCCGGTCTCGGCGATGACGCGTCGCTTCCCCATCCGTTGACAGAGCAGCCCCTGCGCCAGGGCGTTGTTTATCTTATGGGCGCCCGTGTGGAGCAGGTCCTCGCGCTTGAGGTAGATGCGGGCGCCGCGGCGGTCTCGCGTCAGCCCCTCGGCGAAGTAGAGCGGCGTCGGCCTGCCGGCGTACTGATGCAGCAGGTCGTCCAGCCGCGCGCGGAAGGCGGCGTCGCGCCAGACCTCGTGGAACGCCTCTTCCAGCTCCGCCAGCGGGCTCATCAGCACCTCCGGCACGTACTTGCCGCCGAACTGGCCGAAGCGGCCCTGAACGTCGGGAAAGGAAGTCATCTCACGCCCCCTTGGCTGCCGCCACGAACTCGCGCATCTTCGCCGCGTCCTTGCGGCCCGCCGTCTCGACCCCGCTGCTGACGTCGACGCCCCAGGGCCGCACCCGGCGCGCCGCCCCGGCCACGTTCTCCGGCGTCAGTCCTCCCGCCAGGATGACGGGCATCCGCGACGCGACCTTCGCCAGCGACTCCCAATCGCCGCGCCTGCCGCGTCCCCGGCTGCTATCGAGCAGGCACATGACGGGACCTGACAGGGTAGGGTGGTCGGCCGACGATGCCTCGACAGCCCTGATTACGGGCCGGCGCCTGCTGAGGTCGCGGAATGCGACGTCTCCGTGTAGCTGTACGACGTCGATTCCGCTTCGGGTCGCTATGGATTCCACTTCGTTGGCGCTTTGGCCCTCGAACACGCCGACGAGGAGAGGGCGCCGGGTCGCCAGCAGGCGCTCCAGCCGGTCCGCGCCGTCACCGGGGACCCCCGACGCTGCGCCGGCCGCTGTTTCGACGCGTCCCAGCGCGTCTGCTATCTGCCGCGCCGTCTCAACCGGCACGCGCCGCGGGCTCTCGGCGAACACGAGTCCGATGAAGTCGGCGCCGGCGTCGCGGGCCGCGAGCGCTTCTTCGACCGTCCGGCAGCCGCAGATCTTCACATAAGTCAAAGCAGGAGCTCCTTCATCTTCGCCGCCGTGTCCTTTGCCCTCACCAGCGCCTCGCCGACGAGAACGGCGTCGACGCCGCAGGCCGCCATGCGCTCGACGTCGGCGCGCCCGTGGATGCCGCTCTCGGCGACGACAATGCGGCCGCTCGGAATCAGCGGGCGCATCCGCTCCGTCGTCGCCAGATCGACCTCGAAGCTGTGCAGGTCGCGGTTATTGACGCCGACAATCTCGGCGCCGACCTCCAGCGCTTGTTCGACCTCGCCCTCGTCGTGCGCCTCGACCAGGCAGTCCAGCCCCAGGTCGCCGGCCAACGACAGCAGCCCGGCGAGGCGCTCGCGCGACAGGATGGCGATGATCAGCAGGATGGCGTCGGCGCCGTACGCCCTCGACTCCCACACCTGGTAGGGGTCGAACAGGAAGTCCTTGCGCAGCAGAGGCGGAGCGCCGTCCCCGAAGCGCGATTGTAGCGTCTCCCTCGCCTCTGTGAGGTGCCCGAGGTCGCCTTGGAAGTGCGCACGCTCCGTCAGCACCGATATCGCCGCTGCGCCGCTCTCGGCGTATAGCAGCGGCAGGCCCGCGCGCCTGTCGTCGTCCATCAGCCGCCCGGCGGACGGAGATGCTGCTTTGACCTCGGCGATTACGCGGATTCGGGGTGAGGGCACGCCGGCCGGCCCTGCGCGCAGCGCCCCGGCGAGGCTTCGCGCGGCGGGCAGTC
>DATLAX010000160.1:0-9781 GCA_035527215.1 Dehalococcoidia bacterium | reverse complement strand
CAGTCTGTTGCGTCGGTTGCGGGCGGCGCGACTGGATGGGGTGACGCGGAGCCGGGAGGACGAGCTGGCCATGCTCGGTCACGGGCAGGAGAAGCCGCGCGAGGACTGAAAGTCCCCCCAACATTTGTCTTCCCCAAGGGTGCAACAACGGCGAGGCTGGAAAGCCTCGGCTACGAGGTTGTGTTACCTCGCGCCTCAGGGAAGGCGGCCTTCGAGCCAGGCGGCGGTGGCCGCGGGAAGCTCGCGCAGGGGCGCTTCCCGTATCGTACAGGGCGGCACGGAGCGCAGGAACGAGGCGCCGTAGGCCTTGCTCCGGATGCGCCTGTCCATGACGACGACAACGCCGCTGTCGGTCTTGCGACGGATGAGCCGGCCGAAGCCCTGCTTGAATCGGATGACCGCCTGCGGGAGAGCATACTCCTGGAAAGCGTCCTCGTAGAGCTCGGAACGGGCCACGAACACGGGGTCGCTGGGGACGGCGAACGGCAGGCGGGCGATGACGAGCAGCGAAAGCGCTTCGCCGGCGACGTCGACTCCCTCCCAGAAGCTGCTGGTGCCCAGGATGACGGTGCGCGTGTTCTCCCGCAGGGCGTTCAGCAGCGACTTCGGAGAGCCGTCGATCCCCTGGCCGAGAACAAGGATGCCCTTTTCCTCCAGGCGCCGACTGACCGCGCTGTGGGTGGCGGCGAGGGCGCCGTGGGAAGTGAAGAGAACAAGCGCCCGGCCCTCGCTGGCGCGGCAGAGGTCGACGACGGCCTGTTCGAACTTCTCCTGATAAGAGATGTGGTTTGGCTCCGGCACGTCGCCGGGGAGGAGCATGAGCGTGGAGCGGGCGTAGTCGAAGGGGGAACCGAGGAGGAGCTGTCGCGGCTCTTCGAGGCCGAGGGAGTTGGAGAGGTAATCGAAGCGGCCGGCGACGCTGAGTGTGGCGCCGGTGAGCACCGTGCACTCTCTCTCAGCGAAGAGGCGCGCACGCAGCGTGCCGGCGACCTGCAGCGGGGCGGCGCAGAGCATGACGCTCCCTGAGGAGCGCCCGTAGGTGATCCAGGCGATGGTCTCGGCGTCGTCGCGCGCGAGGACGGAGGCGATGCCTTCGCGCAGCCGGCGCGCCTCCTGCGAGACGCCGGCAATCTCCGTCAGTAGCTCCTCGACGCCGCCGGAGCCGTCATCCGCGGCCGCGCCTTCGCCGAGACGCGCCAGCAGTCCTGTCAGCTTCCCGAGAGAGGCATCGAGGTTCTCCCAGGCGATCTCGACGTTCGACCAGTCGGGCTGGACGCGCATGGCGCGATTGAGGAGGAGTCGCGGGTCGTAGTCGCCCTGCTCGGCGGCGCGGTCGAAGAGGAACGATGAGAGGAGGTCGAACAGCAGCGGCAGCGAACGGCGGGCGTCATCGGCGGCGGACGCCAGGTCGTCGGAGAAGGCGCCGAGACCGACGCTGGCCTGGGGACGGCCGCCGCGCTGTTGCTGTCGGAGGCTCTCGACGAGGCCTGAGGCGCGGCCCCTGGGCAAACGATGGTAGACGCGGTCGAGGAGGGTACGGACGTCGGTGTCGGTCGCCTGGAAGCCGAACTGCTGCGTCGCCTCTTCTTCGAGGTTGTGCGCTTCGTCGACGACGAGATGGCGGTACTCGGGCAGGACGTGGCCACCGGCGGCGATGTCGGACAGGAGGAGAGCGTGGTTGACGACGACGATGTGGGAGGCTTCGGCGCGCTTTCTCGCCCGCTGGAGGAAGCAGGCGCCGTGCCTGGCGTAGTTGCAGGCGAAGGAGAGGCAGGTCTCGCTGTCGGCGCTGAGGCCCCGCCAGACAGCGTCTTCCTGCGGCGACAGGTTGAGCTCCGCTCGGTCGCCGCTCTCCGTCTGTCGCAGCCAGACGAGGATGCGGGCGAGCAGCCGGCCTTCGACGAGGCTGAGCGACGACGCGCGCCTGAGGGCGGCGAAGCGGAGCATGCAGAGGTAGTTGCGCCGGCCTTTGAGCTGCGCGAATCGAAGTCGCGTGGCCAGCGAGCGCGCGGCGGCGGACGGCCCGTCCTGGAGAAGGCTCTGGAGCAGCGGGATGTCCTTGCCCATGAGCTGCTCCTGGAGGTTGATTGTGTCGGTGGAGACGACGACGCGGGTCTCGTTCTGGAGGGCGTAGTGAGCAGCCGGCGCGAGATAGGCGAGGGACTTGCCGGTGCCGGTGCCGGCTTCAACGATGAGCGACTGGCCGGAGTTGAGGACGTCGGCTACTTCGCGGGCCATGGCCAGTTGCTCCGCGCGCAACTCGAACCCGGGGAAGAGCTCCGGGTTCGCCTCCGGGGCGCGGAGGACGGCCTCGACTTCGTCGGGCACGATCGGCTGCGACGGTGTCTTTGCCACGAGAGGAGCGCCGATGTCCGCCGGAGGAGGGAGCCCATCGGCCTGCAGCGCGCCTTCGGAAAGCAGCGGCGACTCCTGCAGCATCTCGTCGAAGAGCCGTCGCAGGGGCCAGTCGACTCCGGAGGCGATGCGATTGAGCTCGGAGAGGAGGCTTGACGGCAACTCGGCCAGACGGGCGCGCAGGTTGAGAAAGACCTGTCGCGCGGCCTGAGCGTCGGCGAGGGCGCGATGGCGAACGGGGAACTCGACGCCCAGGTAGCCTGCCAGCGACCGGAGACTGTACTCGGGCAGGCCCGTCAGGAGCAGGGTAGCCAGCTCATGGGTGTCGAAGGCGGGCCCCACCGGCTCGATGCCCTGGGCGGCGAGGAAACCGAGATCGAAAGAGACGTTTTGACCGACGACGGGATGGTCCGCCAGAAAGGCCTCCAGATCGGAGGCGACCTCGGCGAAGAGCGGCGCGGCTTGTAGGTCATCGGGGCGGATGCCGGTGAGGCGCTGTATGTAGTACGGGAGGGCGCCGCTCGGCTTGACGGCGGTGTGGAAGGTCGCCAGCTCGGCCTCAGGCGTGAACTTGACGGCGCCGACTTCGATGATCTCGCAGGTGTCGGCGCTGAGGCCGGTGGTCTCGAGGTCCAGGGCGACGTAGGTGGTCGGCATGATCGTTCCAGGGGAAAGGCTTGACGCCATTCTAGCACGAGGGGAAGGAGGGCGCGCTACGGGTGAGCGCGCGTCCGGCCGAGGCTGGAAGACGCCGGCTGCGGACTAGAGGCGGGATGCGAGCGTGTACGGCTGGAGATTCCCCTGAAGGAGCCCGTTCGCCGGGTAGAAGCGTCCTGCCTTTAGCTCGCGCAGGAAGTCCTCCTCCGACTCCAGGTCGCGCTCGAAGACCGTCGTGTAGATGCCGATGCCCTGGTGGGAGTGCGCGTCACTGCCGCCTACGCCGGGCTTCCCCAGTATCTGCGCGACCTGGAAGGCGAAGGCGTTCTCCTGGGCGTTGTTGCCACCGTTGAGCACCTCGATTGCGTCGACCAACTGGAAGAGAGGCAAACGCGCCGCCTCCTCGGCCGTGAGGATGAGCGGCTCCAGGCCTTTCCGCTCCCATTCGACGCGGTAGAAGTAGTGTCGGAACGGATGGGCCGCGATCATGTAGCCGCCCGCCTCATCGGCGATGCGGCGCAGTTCCTCAGCATGGCGTACGCCCGGCACATACTTGTCGAGCCCGATGACGAGGACGTGTCCGAGCTCTGTCGAGGCCTCCATGCCGTTGATGAGCAGCAGGGACTGGTCCTGCCGGAAGCGGTCGACCTCCAGCGGGTCCCAGAGGCGGTCGTGCTCCGTGACGAGGACTGCGGAGAGTCCGAGGCGTCGCGCCGCGCGGGCGAGCTCGATCGGGCGCAGGCTGCTGTCGCTCGCGCCGCGAGTCGTATGGATGTGCATGTCGACAATGCTTCCGGTCATGCGGCTGCGCCTCGTGTGAAATTGTCCGCCCCTAGCATATCACTCCTACGTCGCGCGAGTGGAGGCATAGTGCGCGAGAATCGGCGTCGCCCAACCGAAGAGCGCAACGAAGGTGAAGGCGAGGAAGATCGCGAGGCGGCGCGCCGAACGGACGAGCGCGAAGAAGGGGAAGAAGATCACGAAAGCCGTGATGGTCACTATTGCGGTGAACAGCAGATTGGGGGTGCCCAGACCTCCCTGCGGGTGGGCGTCGTTGGCCGCTATCAGGACCATACCGAAGATCAGGCCCAGCGCCGTCCAGCCGAGGAAGAAGAAGGACGCTATGGGCACGGATAGCAGCGTCAGCGGCATGCCCGGCGGGACTGCGTTTCGGATGAAGGAAATGTCGTCGCGCGACTTGAGGACCCAGAGGGCAAACGGTGGGGTCGCCATGATGGAGAGGGTAAACCCACAGACGAAGCCGGAGAAGACCTCAGCCATGCGCCGCTAGAGCTCCTCCCAGGCGGTCGACTCGCCGGCGAGCCCCGTCGTTGTCTCTATCAGTGTCATGCCGGCGCGCTGGAGCCCTCGCTCAGTCTCTTGGCGAAGTGGCGAGAGGAAAAAGAACGCCGGGCCGCTGCCCGCCAGGTGGGGACAGGCGCCTTGCTCACGACACTCGTCCTTGAGGACCGCCGCCAGGGTCATCGATTCGAAAAGCACTGCTTCGAAGACGTTGAAGGTGTCGCCGTCCGACATGGCGCCGCCGGCCGCGAGCTTTTCAGCGAGGCGACGCGTGTGCTCGCCGGACGTGTAGTGCTCGGCCTGCAGGCGGCGATACATCTGCGCGGTCTTGTGCTGGAGCCTGTCGTGCGGGACGGCAATGGTAATTGCGAGCGGCGGGACATCTGCCAGAGGGGCGATTTCGTCGCCGCGGCCGCCGGCCCGGGCGGTGCCGCCGGTCAGGAAGAATGACACGTCGCTTCCGAGCTTCGCGCCGACTCGACGCAATCGATCTGTGTCGAAGTCGAGGCCCCACAGCCGGTTGAGGCCTCTGAGCACTGCCGCCGCGTCGCTGCTGCCTCCGCCCAAGCCCGCCGAGGCGGGCACGACCTTCTCCAGTTCGATCAGCGCCCCAAGCTGTGGATTGCCGGCCTCTTCCCGCAACGCCTGCGCCGCCCGATATGCCAGGTTATTCTCTGCGGACGGATCCGCCTGACCGGCGGCGCCGCTGATACGCAGCTCGATACCGCCGGCGGGCGATAGCGTGATAGTGTCGTGAAGGCTGAGCGTCTGAAGCACGCTGCGGATCTCGTGATAGCCGTCGTCGCGCCGCCAAAGGACTTCCAGCGTCCAGTTGAGCTTTGCGGCAGCGATGAGTCTGAGCTTCAAGCCGGTCCCTCGCTTTGCGACTTCAACGTCTGATAGAGCGCCGCCCACTGCTCCAGCCCGAGCGCCTGCGCCCGCAGTGAGGGGTCGATGCCGGCGCGGCGCAGGACATTGCCGGCCGACTGGGCATCGAGGCCGAGGGCATGGCTAAGCACGTTCCTCAACTGTTTCCGCGGCGCGCTGAAGCCGGCACGCAGGAGGCGAAAGAAGCTTTCGACGTCGTCGGTAGGGACCGCCGGCGCCTCGCGCACGTCGATTCGCAACACAGCCGATTCCACCTTCGGCGGCGGCCGAAACGATGACGGCGATACCTTGAAGAGGAGCCGCGGCACAGCATAGAACTGGACGCTTAGCGCAAGCAGGCTCATCCGCCCGGGCCGCGCTACGATGCTCTCTGCCACCTCCTTCTGGAGCATTACGATCATCCGCTGCGGGCGCTCCGGCGCTTCGAGGAAGAGGCGCAGCACTGCCGCGGCGATGTTGTAGGGCAGATTGCCGACAACGACGTAGGGAGGAGCGGCACCGGCGGACCGCAGGATTTCGCCCGGACCGAGCGACAGGACGTCGCCGCAGACAAGCGACAGGTTCGATACGCCCTCGAAACGCTGCCGCAAGTGCCGGCAGAGCCCCTCGTCAACCTCGACCGCGACGACACTGCCGGCGTGTCGCAGGAGCTGCGCCGTCAGCACGCCGAGGCCGGCCCCCACTTCGACCACAGTGTCATCGGGGGTGAGCTTCGCCGCGCTGACGATGCGTCGGAGGATGCGTCGGTCGGTGAGGAAGTGCTGGCCGAGGCTCTTGCGGGCGCTCAGGCCCGCCCGCGCGAGGTCACGCGGAAGCGCCTTTTGTGAGCGGACGCGAGAGGCGGAGGCGGTTCTACGGCGAGGCGTGGTTCGACCGTCAGCCAAGAATGTAGATGTCAACCCAGTGGGAGACCCAATCAACTGCAGCACCATCGGGGTATCCCAGGTCGATCATGTTTCCCTTGACGCCACCGCCGCAATCCGCGGCGACCGCGAAGCCATAGCCCGGGATAAACATCCTCGTGCCGTATGGTATCACCGTCGGATCGACGGCCACAATCCCCCGCGTCACGGGCACGCCCGTGCTGGTGATGCCGTATCCGGGCGATGAGCGGGGCTTTCCGGCTGAAGCGGGGTTGTACCAGGTGGCATAGACGTGCATGACGTTGACGACCTGCGTGCCTTCGGGCATTTCGCCGGCGTAGTCGGAGGCGGCCGAGTAGTAGACGACGGCGTCCTGCGGTTCCTGCTCGACCCAATCGCGGACGAGGACGCGGCCGATTTCTTGTCCGTCTTCGTAGGTGACCTGGTACTCCCAGGCATGTACGCCGCTCACGCCTCCCACGCGCCGAGAGTCACCCCAGGCCACGTCGGGATCGCCGCGGAACAGCGTGCGGAAAGGTATCTCTTCGCGCTCGGTGAGGCTGCCGGTGGTCACACTCACGACTTGAACGTCCATGCCGTTGCTGACCGGTTCGTCGCGTCCGGGCAGGACCTTGTCCGCGGGGCTCAGCGCGAATCCCGCCTCCAAAAGGGCATCGCCGACTTTCTTCTCGCGGGTGTAGATGACGCCGCTTTGTCCAGGAAGATAGACGTTGACGCGGGCGGCGTGGCGGACCTCCGCTGTCAGGCCGGCGACGAGCGGTGTGTCGAGTTCAGGAGCGACCATGTCGGCGGGACCGAGGATGATGTCGTTCTCAGTTAGCGCCAGAGCCAGGGTGGGCTGGGTCGAACGCAGGCTCAGGCTGTGGCCATCCTCACGAACGGTGAAGTCCACGGCCCGCTTCACGGTTATCGAGAGTGGATGCTCGGTGTTTATGACGGGCGGGATGGACAGGCGCGCCAGGCTAAGAGCACTGCTGACCATGCGAGCGGGGAGCGGGATGAGCTGGTCGCGCGGCGAGGCAGTCATGCCGTTTACGATCACTCTGTCGCCGTCATCGAGCGTGACGCCGATCTCCGACAGCGCGCCGCCGACCGTTTTCGCCTGGGTCCGCCAGTAGACGAGCCGGCCGGACACCTGGGCCACTACCGGCGTTGCCCTGGAGACGATAAGCTCAGGACTACCCCATTCGCCGGTCTTGCGGGCTACGCGGTCCGCGGGCTCGATCGTGATACCGGCACGTCGCGCTATGGCTACGTCGGACTTCTCGCGACTGTGCACGAGCCGGGTGAAGCCGTCGGCGACGACGGTAATGCGTTGCGCGGGCAGAACGATGAATGTGAGGAGGGCGATGGCGGCGAGGGCGACAAGGAAGGCGAGGCTGGAGCGGCTGATGGGGAAGCTGACGGATGAGCTAGAAGCGAAGCTAGACAGCCGCTGCCTCAGCGCCCGTAAGTGAGCCTTTGCTCCGTCTTGTTTATCGGGCAAACGGTATCCCCTTGAACAGTCGCGGAGCCGAGCTTGGGAAAAGAGCGGTCGTGCACCCGTTGTCGACCCGGCCCGCGGGCTTAGTGCCGTCCGCTTGCTCCGGCCCGGTTGCCCTACGGCACCCGAATACCACTACTTACCGCTGCTTCCTTCCGGACCTGACGGGGTTCATAGGGTTTCGCCGCGTAGGACCAAGCCTTCTACGCCGCGCAGCGGCACCAGTCCCCCGGTGCCTAAGACCTCGAACGGGAATTCAACCCCGCTATAGCGGATTGCGGGTTCAGGGCACCGCTAGCTCCCCGCCTAGCACGACCGCGCGTCATCCTATCATGGGGTCTTTGCCTAATGTCAACCCCGCTGACGCTCAAGATGCCCACCGTTTCGAGGCTTTTCGAAGCCGGAAAGGTCTCCCTAATGGGAAACGCTACACCACCAGCAACTATAACAGATGCCGTCAACCCAAACAAACCACGATGCTTCTCTGAACCTGGCCGAGCGCCGTTTGGCCGGCCCAAAACGATTTGCCGCTTAGGATAGGGACGCACGGGTTCGGCCGGGGTAGCTGGAGCAGCGACCCGCCGCGACATGCTACAATTGCGCGACATGGGAACTCCAGTCCCCTCCCCCGGCAACGGCGCGCGTCCGGCATTCTCCGTGGCACCCGGCCGGGTCAATCTGATCGGCGAGCATACCGACTACAACGAAGGCTTTGTCCTGCCGGCAGCCATAGATCGGGTGATTGTCGTCGCGTTCAGGGTGCGGGGCGACCGCCAGATGCACGTCCGATCGCTCACATTTCAGGAGGAGGACTTCTTCTCCCTCGACAACGTCGAACTCCTTCCCCAAGGCACGTGGCGCAACTACGTGCGCGGCGTGGCAAGCGCTCTTCTGGAGGCAGGTCACAGCCTGATAGGGGCCGACTTAACCATCCAGGGGAACGTTCCTATCGGCGCAGGCCTCTCCTCTTCAGCGGCTCTGGAGGTTGCCGTTCTCGGTGGGCTCACGTCGGCGGCCGAACTGAGTGTGCCGCCGCATGAGGCGGCGCGCCTGGCGCAAGAAGCGGAGCGACGTTTCGCCGGCGTGAACTGCGGCATCATGGACCAGATGACGGCGGTAATGGGGCGTCGTGACCACGCCCTCGTCATCGACTGCCGCACCCTGGAAGTGCAGGCGGTACCGCTGGACCTCGAGCGCCGCGGCATCAGGATCGTGCTGGCAAATACAGGCGTTGCGCGCAGCTTGAGCGGGTCCGCGTACAACGAGCGCCGTGACGAATGCGCCCGCGCGACGGCGATACTAGCGGAGGCCACGGGACGCGCCGTAAGGTCGCTGCGGGACGTAACACCGGAGGACATTGCGCTTCACGGACACGCGCTTCCGCGGCCCCTTCAGCGGCGAATCAGACACGTTGTTAGCGAGAACGGGCGCGTCCTCGAGGCGGCGGATGTCCTTCGCGGCGGCGATATGGCTGCCTTCGGCGAGCTGATGTACGCGTCGCATCAGAGCCTGAGGGACGACTTTGAGGTGAGCTGTCCCGAGCTCGACCTCATGGTGGATTTGACGCAGCACCTAGAGGGCGTCCTGGGAGCGCGCATGACCGGCGCCGGCTTCGGCGGCTGCACGGTCAACCTCGTCCGGGAAGAGGCCGTCGACTCGTTTCGCGCGCAGGTCATCGAGCCCTATCGCCGCCGCACCGGTCTCGCGGCGGAGATGTACCATTGTGGGACCGCCGACGGTCTCAGCGTTGTCGGCACCGGCGACCCAGCGGTTAGAGACCTGCGCTGGGATTGAATTCAAGGCGACGACCGGGCAATCGAGCGAATTCATCTCCTTGCCCGCGGCCGAGCGCAAGTCGTAGAATAAGCAACTACGCAAGTCCTCGGCAGTGACCCTCGCAGGAAGTGAGCGGCGATATATGCGCGTTCGAAAGGGCGTGATTCTGGCGGCCGGCCACGGGACACGGATGTTGCCTCTCACCAAGGCGCAGCCGAAGGAGATGCTCCCCCTCGTCGACAAGCCGGTAATCCACTACGTGGTCGAAGAGGCCGTCGCCTCGGGCATAGAGCAGATTGTCATGGTGACGTCCGGCGGGAAGCGCGCCGTGGAAGACTACTTCGACCGGGCGCTGGTGCTGGAACGCGCCCTGGAGGAGAAGGGCGAGCACGAGCGGTTGGCGGAGGTTCGGGCTGTTGCGGAGATGGCGGACATG
>DATLAX010000159.1:0-17303 GCA_035527215.1 Dehalococcoidia bacterium | reverse complement strand
CTCCATCCCGAGATACCGCCGGCCGGGATTCCGATGACCGACCAGATGCGGCAGATGCGTGCTCCATCGACTGAGAGACTGCGTGCTCTCGCCGCTGTGGCCGGCATCGTCATGCGTCCGCTGTCGCTCATCCCCAACTCGCGCTTGGCCCTGGAAGCAGCAGAGTTCGCGCGCGCCGCCGGCTTTTTTGACGCCTTCCATCACGCCTTGTTCGCGGCCCTGTTCGGTCACGACGAGAACATCGGTGACATCCAGGTCTTGGTCCGGCTGGCCGAAGAGACGGGCATGGACGGCGGCGCCATGGAGAAGGCGCTCCGCGACCGCCGCTCTCGACGGCAAGTAGACGAGAAGACAGTCTGGGCACAGGAGCGCGGGATATCCGGTACGCCGACGTTCGTGTTTGATGATCGGTTCGATGTCGTCGGCGCCCAGGAGTACGCGGTCTTCGAGAGCATCGCGCAGAGGATAGGTGCAAAGAGGCGCCCCAGCTAGAAGGATCGGCCAGCATGCAGTTTGGATTCTGCGAAGTGAGGGTCGAGCCATGATTGAGACCGGCGTCAGCTACTTCAGCGCACGCACCCTGCGCCACGTCCGCGCGGACCTCGAGGACATGGTGGCCCACAACTGCACCTTCGTCGTGCACTGCTTCACGGAGACGGACCTGCTCTACTATCGCGGGTCGATGAAGGAGACAGTCGAGGCGACTCATCAGGCGGGGCTGAAGGCGTGGCTCGACCCCTGGGGCATCGCGGGCATATTCAGCGGCGAAACGCTCACCGACTTCCCGCTGACCCACCTGGATACTCTGCAGGAAAGATCAGACCGCAAGAAGGCGCCTGCCGCCTGCCCCAATAACCCCGAGACTCGCCGCTTTCTCATCGATTGGATCGGCAGGGCGGCCGAGACCGGCGGCGACGGCGTCATGTGGGACGAGCCCCACTTTTTCGTCCCCTTCCTGCGCGGCGAGAGGAGCACGGCCTGGGCCTGTCGCTGTCCGATATGCCGGGAACGGTTCCATGAAAGATCGGGGCATGCGATGCCGGAACGCCTGGACGAAGAGGTGCTGGCGTTCCGGGAGTCGTCTCTGCTGGAACTGTTGACGGAGTTGGTGGCGGAGGCGAAGCGGCTCGGGCTATCCAACGCGCTCTGTCTCGCGCCCAGTCACTTCGCGGACGCGGGCTTCCCGGAGATGTCCCAGGGGCTGGCACGTCTTGTCGGCGGCGCGGACGCCTTGGCGGACCCCTTCCTCCAGTTCGGCATGAAGGACTGGGATGCCGCCGCCGCGATCCCCGGGCTCGACGTCTTCGGCACTGATCCATATTGGTTCATGGCAGCGGTCGAACCAGACGCCTTTCTTCGTGTCTTTGCCGGGAAGGCGTTGGCGGCGGCGCGCGGGCACGGCCTGAAAGCGCAGATCTGGGTACAGGCGTTTCGGGTGCCTGAGGGCCGTGAGGAGGAGTTGCGGACGGGCTTGCGGACGGCCGCCGCTCTTGGCGCCGACCAAGTGGCGGCGTGGAGCTACGACGCGACGAGCAGCATGTCCCAGCTACGTCCGGCGCGGCCTGACGTCGTCTGGCGCATCATCGGCGAGGCCTACGGCGAACTGAGAGCTGTCGCCGAGATGGGTTAGGCGAGCAGCGCCACCCTCTGGTGTGCAGGGCGGCTGGTCGGACAGGGTGGGCGTGAACATCGACGCCTTGGGCAGAGAGGAGAGCGTGGAGGAGATGCAGCGCATCCGCTTCGGCGATTTCGATGCCTGGAAGGCGTACCAGACGGAGGTCATCCGCCGGACCGACGGGGTCCTGGAAACGCTGGATGAGGCGCTCCTGGCCGAAGCGGTGATGCCGGTGCTGCCCCCTAACATGCAGAACGTATTCTGCGGCCTCGTGATCCCCAAGGGTGGGCCGTTGCGCAAGCTGGAAGTGCTGGAGTGCTTCGTCTACCAGCACGGGCTGCGCCACATGGGCGAGATCGAGCACGGCCGTGCGCTGGTGGGACTGAAGGGCATGACAAGCTAGGCCGATATTCGGCATGCTCGCCCATCCTGACTACGACAGCCCCTTGTTTCACTTTCGGTACGATCAGTCCCTTCAATCTGCGGCTCGAGACCCAAGAACACCGCCTACACGGCAGCAAGCGTTAGGGAAGCGCGGTGAATAGGACGGTCACATCCGTCGGCTGTTGCCCTTTTGACGCTGTGGCAAGGGCGTCATATGCTGATGCTACAGTAGATGATTCCCCACCAGGTCGGGGCTCCTCGGGAGGATGGCCCCCCCGTCATTCGCGGGGAGCGGCCGACGTCAGGTAAGGCTATGGGTTTTTCCCAAGAATCTGATTCCGCCCCTTCACCGGAAGGCGCCCCTGTCTGGACCGCAGGCGGTGACGAAGGGGAGGAGACCGGTTGGACGGGGACTTTCGCACCCCTGCGCAATCGTCAGTTCCGTATGTACTGGCTGGGTATGCTCGCCTATTTCATGGCGATGAACATGGGCGCCATAGCCAGGAGCTTCCTGGCCTATGACTTGACGGGCAGGGCCGCCGCCCTCGGACTCGTCAGTCTCTCCTGGGGTATACCGATGGTCCTCTTCTCAATCTACGGAGGCGCTATCGCCGACCACAGCGATAAACGTAAGCTGACACTCGTGAGCCAGGCCTGTTTGTTCGCAACTGCCTTTACAGCGGCGGTCCTCGTACATACGGGCGTCATCCGCATATGGCAAATAGCCCTGCTCGCCTTCGTCGAGGGTACCGTCTTCTCGTTCGCGATCCCGGCGCGAATGGCCTGGCTGCCCGAGCTGGTGAAGGGTGACGAGCTGATGAGCAGCATGGCTCTGAGCAACGGCGCAATGCAGGCGACACGCGTGGTCGGCCCGGCCCTCGCTGGCGGTCTCATCGCCCTTCCTATCTTCGGCATGAGGGGTACCTTCTACCTGGTATCACTGTGCTACGTGATCGTTTTCATCTGTATGAGCCGGGTACGCTCGACCGGCGTATCGGATACGGACAGAATGCCGTTGGCCTCCCGCATGATGGCAGGCCTGCGCTACATGGCGGCGCACGATTATCTCATGCTGCTGCTGGTCCTGGCCCTCCTTCTCGTGGTGCTGGGCACGCCTTTCCAGATCATGTTGCCAGTGTTCGCGGGCAAGGAGGTGTACGACGTGGGTTCTGTGGGCTTGGGCGTGATGGCGACGTGCGCTGGGGTAGGCGCCACCATCGGCGCCTTCATGGTGCGCTCTTGGGCGGACTCGTTCGGGAGAGGGCGCGTCCAGTTCATGGCCGGACTGGGCTTTGGAATTGGGCTCTTTCTCTTCGGGCTCGCGGACCGATTCTACTTCGCTCTGCCGATCCTCGCCCTGCTCGGCCTAACCTCGACCAGCTACATGGTCATCAACAACACGATGGTCTTCGCCTGCTCGGAACCGCGGTTCCACGGGCGGGTCATGGCCGTCTACATGCTCACGTGGTCCGTCATGCCAGTCGCGGCGATGCCGATCGCCGCGCTCGCTGACGTCGTGGGCGTGCAGCGGATCGTGTCGGGCCTTGGCCTCAGCCTGTTGCTGGCGCTTGCGGCGATACGCCTGTTCTACGGGTCCTATGGCCGGCTGGATAGTCTTGAGACGGTGCCGTCGCTCAAGTCAGAAGAAGTCGAGCCGTCAGAGGGTGAAGCGTGAGCCGCCGTTCGCGGTCGACTTGCGCTTTGCTTTTCGAAAGTCGGTTCTTTCCTGAACAGTTCGTGGGACCGCTGCAGAGCCTGGCGGAAGAGACCCGCGCTGTGCACGTCACGTTCAACAACAACTACCAGGACTACTCTCAGCGCAATGCCCGTCAGCTGATGGAAATGCTGCTGTAGTCGGGGCCGCCTCAGGCTGGCCTGTCACGTATTGCCCTGCGAACGGAGGTAGGTATGGACACAAAGCAGTACTTGAGGCACTTCGTGGCGCTCCTGCATGAGCAGTGGGAGCTAGCCCTGAGCGATCTGAGCGAGGAGCAGTTCTACTTTCGACCCGGTGACCGCGCCAACCATATCGCCTTCACCGCCTGGCACTGGGTCAGAACCGAGGACAACGTCGTCCAGTTCGCGCTCCAACGCCAGCAGACTGTGTGGCTACTGAACCAGCTGGATGAGCACTGGGGCCTGCCTCGTTTGGCTCAAGGGACCGGCATGCCTTCTGAGGAGGCGCATGCCCTCCGTTTGCCCTCGGTAGCCGACTTCCTCGAATATGCCCAGAAGGTGTGGAGTTCGACAGACCGCTATCTCGATCATGCCAACGCGGAGGAACTGAGCCGGATCGCAAAGGTCGTCCCTTTCGGAGAGATCGCCGTCGCCCAGGCCCTCGGGCAGACCATCGTCGCTCACGGGAATCAGCACCTGGGCGAGATCTGGCTGGTCCGAGAGCTCCAGGGATTGACAGGGCCCGCGGTGTAGACGGCCACCATGGGGACTTAGTGTGCGGTCAGTCCGACGTCACGTCGCGCCTGCCGACCGGGGACTGCGGCCTTACGCCAGCCCCAGTCCCTTGACGCCCGAGGGAGGGCTGCCTACTCTCCAGGTCATCGGCGTCACACGCAGGCGACTAGTCGGCTGTCACCGACTCGACGATGGGCTTCAGGAAGGCGTTGTCGTCCCAGTTGTCGCCGTCGTTTTCGCCAATCCGTACTGCAACAATATCCAGACTGGGAATCACGTAAATGCGCTTCGTCTGAAAGCCGTCCGCCAGGAACGTGTCCTTGGGCGCATCCGGTAAGTCTTGGAGCCACCAGAAGTAGCCGTACGACGGGTTCTCCCACTGCGATGGTTTGATCGATTCCGCTACCCACCCCTCCGGCACTACCTGCTTGTCGTTCCAGCGGCCGTTTCGGAGATAGAGGTAGCCGAAGCGGGCGAAGTTGCGGGCCGTCGTGTGGACGCAGCAGTAGGTCATCGTGTTGCCAGCGTTGTCGGTGTCCCACCAGGCCCCCTTGATGCCGATTGGCCCGAACAGCTTCTCCTGAGCGTACTGGCCTGCCTCCATGCCGGTCGCTGCCCTGATGATGGCGGAGAATAGCTGGGTGTCGCCGCTGGAGTAGTACCAGTCGTCCCCCGGATCGTGGAAGCGGGGCCGGTTGACAGCATAGCCCGTCTGGTCATCGGACGTGATCATCATCGTCACGTCGCTCTTTTCAAAGTAGTCCTCGTTCCATAGCAGTCCCGAGGTCATCGACAGCAGATTTCGCAGCGTTATCTCCTCCTTGTCGGTGTCGCGCCACTCGGGGATGAAATCGGCCGCGCTCTGGCCGACTCCCTCGATCTTTCCCTCCTTGATCGCGATACCGATGAGGGCGTCCGTTATGCTCTTTGCCATCGACCAGCTATTGTCGGTGGAGTTCTCGTCCCAGCCAAGCCAGTACCGCTCCCAGACGATGCGGCCGTGACGCGTGATCACCGTCGCCCCGCAGTTGTGCTTCGCGCAGTAGGAGGCCACGTCTTCCAGACGCGCCGCGTCCATGCCCTGGTCCTCCGGTGTCGACACCCCCCAGACGTCGCCAGGCCAGACGTTGGCTTGTGCTTGTTGTGGCGACTGCCCCTCGTCTTGCAGCTCACTCTCACCGTCTCCACTGCAAGCGGCGATTGTCAGCGCGAAGAAGGCGACGAGGAAGGAGAGTGCCCTGTGCCTCTTCCATCCAGGCATGTGACTGCTCCTCCCGGCAACGGCGCGGTGTGACAGTGAGCATAGGGGAGGCTCGGGGAAGCGTCAAGAGCGGTGCGCTGGTCTCGAGGAGTCAGCCTGTTGGGGAGGACGCCCTACCTTTGTTCCTACAATCTTCTTGGCCAACTTCGCCAGGCCAAAGCATTATGTGCCCATCTGGAGAGAAGCTACCGTCCGGGAAGGAGACTGCAATGGCCTACCACGACATCATCTACGAGAAGAGGAATCGCATCGCCGTCCTGACCTTCAACCGCCCCGAAGCCATGAACGCGGGAACGATGCAAAGCTACGCGGAGATGGAAGCCGCCGTGAACGAGGCTGCGACGGACGATGACGTGCGTGTGCTGATCATTACCGGTGCCGGCAAGGCCTTCCATGCCGGCGGCGACGTCAAGGAGATATTCCTGGGACAGGACCAACAGGAGCGGGAAGTGCAGTGGCGTGTCCATCGCATAAGAGGCGTCGTCACCTCGCCGCTGCCGCCGCTTCTTGCCTTCCCAAAGCCGCTGATCGCTGCTGTGAACGGCGCTGCCGTCGGCGAAGGCATGGAGATCGCCCGCTGCTGCGATATCAGGATCGCCTCGGAGAATGCCCGCTTCGCCGAGCTGTTCGTGCGGCGGGGTCTGGAGCCGGACTTCGCCGGACTGTACCTCCTGTGGCGTGTCGTTGGCCTCGGCCACGCTTACGAGATCACTCTCACCGGCGACTTCGTAGACGCAGCGCAGGCGGAGCGAATGGGGCTTGTGAACAAGGTCGTTCCGCCCGAGAAGCTCATGGATGAAGCCATAGCGCTGGCAGACAGGCTAGAGAAGTGCGCGCCGTTGTCGCAGATCGCGGTCAAACGTGCTATCGCCAAGAGCTTCTCCACTGAATGGCACGCCATGGCTGAGTTCTTGGACAGCATCGAGGCGGTTCTCTACCAGACAGAGGATCACATCGAGGGGGCGCGCTCGTTTGTCGAACGGCGCGAGCCTGAGTTCAAGGGACGCTAGAGAGGCTGTATTCTGCATCGAAGCAGTGTCTGGACGTTCTCCCCTGCACCTGGTGGGGCAGTCGCGGATCACAGCTTGATCACAGGGGCGCACAGGCCATAATTCCCGTCGCTGGTTGGCCTCGTGGTCTCACAGGGAGGTGGTGACATGCGTCGCAAGCTCCTGGTCCTGCCCCTTCTTCTTGCCCTGCTGCTCGTCGCGGTTTTTGGCACCGGCCTGCGCTGCGTCCTAGGGACCGTCACGCATGTCGTCGACGGAGACACTATCGACGTGAGAGCCGACCTGCCCGTCGGCTGGGGCGACGACTGCCCCGTCACCCTCGGCGATGTCTACCGGGTTCGCCTGATCGGCGTGAACACGCCCGAGGTTTACGGACAACGGCAGTGCTACGGACAGGAGGCGTCCGACTACGTCAAGAGCCTGGTTGAGAACCACGCCGTCTGCCTCCTCCGCGACACATCGTGCACGGACCAGTACGATCGCCTGTTGGCCTACGTCTGGGTGGACACAGAGCCTTCGACATCTGGCTGTGAACTCTTCCTGAACGGCGACCTGGTGGCAAAGGGGTATGCCCGTGCATCAGCCTATCCGCCCGACACATTGATGCGCCGCATCTTCGAGGCCCTGGAATGCGACGCTTACAGGAACGGACGCGGCATGTGGGGTGCCTGTGGCCTGCCGGCTCTGGAAGGGTGCAGCGCCGGTGAGCCTGTGCCGGTTGCGCCCACGCCTTCTCCGGGCGGCGGCGACCCCGCAGGTGTGAGTCGCCCCCTTGTAGCGTGCGGCCAGGCTCGTCCCGGCCTCCATGTTCCTGTTCTCCAGCGGCATTTGCCGCCTCCTTCAATTTTGGCGACGCATACATCACTCTGGTCTCGAAGGAAGTCAAGTTGATTCTCACTCTTTCTCCGCGCTTTCTCTGGTGAACGCCTCCCAGCGGTGGACCGCCGCGTCGACGTAGGCCGGCTCCAACTCCATCGCGTAGCAGACCCACCCCGTCCGCTCCGCGGCGACGAGGGTCGTGCCGGAGCCGAAGAAGAGGTCGAGGACGCCGTCCCCGGGCTTGCTGCTGTTGGAAAGGGCCCTCTCGACCAGCTCTAGCGGCTTCATCGTCGGGTGGAGCTCCGAGTCGGCTATTTGGATGCCTGCGTCACGCTTGACGAAGAACGGGGAATGCTATGTCTCTCCTGCGTTAACTTCCATCGTTCCGAGAGAATGCGGTTGCGACTGCGGGGAGTCCCAGGGCGAACGTGATTGAGATTGGCATCAGGGGTTGACGCAATCCCCTTTCTCTAGGCGGTCAAACGTGGGACAGTACCGGGCCCAGTCGTCCGAGTCATTCCTGGCCAACTTCGGACAGCGTCAGCAGGCACGACTCTGAAAGGCTGCAAGTAACTGCGGCCGAGTCGGCAACCCATCTCCATTCGTCGGGTTTCTCGGCGGGCAGCTTTTCAACACACACCAAGCGTGCATGGTGCGACTGTTGGAGACCCGTGAGGGTGCCTGTTCGCCCTTAGCCCGCCACTGATCGCTACCGTCGTCAGCCGGCCTTCTCCGCGTATACCTTGAAGGCAACCGTTCCCAGGCCGCCCCTTTCGAGACCGGGGTCGTAACAGACAAGGTGTCGAAGCCAGCCTTCGTTGGGATCCACTCCCTCAAGGATCCGGTCCCAGATGAGGTGCACGCGCTCCATCATCGGGCCCAGCACGCCGATGCACAGAGGGCACGTAGTCTCCTCGACATTGACGTTCGTCCCCGGGCCCACCACCAGCCGCTGGCCTACCTCGAAACCGCCCGGGCAAAGCACGCTTTCCGTGACCTCTGCCACGATCTTGTATGCAAGCAGCTTGGGCGACAGCACCTTCTGAATGCCTGGCGACATCCGGTCCAACTGCTCCTCAGTCATGCCTAGGCGTTGTTTCAACGCGTTTCGCACCAATTCGTCCATCTTCCTGCGTCCTCTCGAATCCGAACGTGCCCGACGCTCTCTGTAGTCCGCCACATTCTACGCGTGAGGGTCTCTGTGGTCATCACGACTACTCGAATAGCCAGGGTTGCATTAGAATGTCGGCGACCCCACATGAGTGGCGCTGGAGCATCCGGCGCTGAGGAACGGGAAGGAGTTCGTGATGGAAAGCCGCTTGCAGGACAAGGCAATCATCGTCGTTGGCGCGGGGACAAAGGGTGAGGGAATGGGCAACGGCAAGGCGACGGCGATCCAGTTCGCCCGCGAGGGCGCTCGGGTTCTCTGTGTCGACAGCGTTGAATCAGCGGCTCAGGCTACTGTCGACAGCGTTCGGCAAGAAGGCGGAGTGGCGTTCTCCTTCACGGCCGACGTGACGAACGAGCAGGACTGCGAGCGGGCCGTAGCTGAGTGCGTCGTGCGGTTCGGCAGACTCGATGTGCTCCACAACAACGTCGGCGTCGCCTTCGGGGGCGACATCCAAACCGCGACGGAAGATGACTGGGAAAGGACTTTCGCAGTCAACGTCAAGGGGATGTATTTGATGTGCAAGCATGTCATCCCTCGGATGATAGAGGGTGGCGGAGGTGTGATAATCAACGTCTCCTCTATCTCATCCATACGCCCTAATCCCAGCGTTAACTACACGGCCTCGAAGGGTGCCGTCAACTCTCTGACTCTATTCCTCGCTAGTCGCTACGGTCGCTACAACATTAGAGCCAATGCTCTCCTCCTCGGTTTCGTGGACACCCCCCTGGTAAAGCCGCTGTACGGGGAAGGGAAGCTCCGTGAAGCCGTCCTGCAGCGCCTTCCCCTAGGGCGTTTCGCGTCCCCATGGGAAGGCGCCGCCGTTGCTGCCTTCCTCGCCTCCGACGAGGCTTCGTACATCACCGGTGCTCTCCTGCCCGTCGACGGTGGGCTGAGCGTCGCGTGACGGGTACTCTACGAACCCAGAACGCACACGATCCGGACATCGTGTTGGGCCAGCCGGCAATCCGCGTTCCTTTGGTTCCCGGTGTGGCGGGGAAGGCTGCGATTCCTGCTTCTTCAAACAGGCGGAGCGTGCGCTCGCGTTCTTGGCGATACGTGTCGGGGGACTTGGTGGAGTCGGGCGCGTGGGCGACTGTTCGGTGAGCCGGCAAGCTCAGTGCATGCATGACAAGGCCCTCCACAGGCCCTTCCCAGACCTGTTGGGAGCCTCTGCGCTGCCCCAGGCGATGCTATTGAATTATCCTCTTAACTGCTCAAAGCGGCTTAGACGCCAATCGTGACTATGCCGCTCGAATCAACTCTGAAGGGGCGAACCATCCCGCTTGCGGTGTAGGCAGTTGTGGGTTCGAGTCCCGCCGGGGGTACCCACCTCTCTTCGCTATCCTCCTCAGTCGCTCAAGGACGACATCTGGCGTCGACTCACCCCCGGCGCCGATTGCCCGCCTGCAACGCGGTCGCGCAGCCCGGACCTCGACGATCGACGTCACAGTCGCTGCGTGACGCGTGGCGCTTCATCATATCGCTTGTGTCTTCGAGGCCGCGGTTTGCCGAGGCAACTGGCTCTGCTATACTGGCTACGCGCGTAATTGCCTTCAGGCGCATTCGATAACTCAGGGGTCACTCAATGCCGAATAAGCAACCGAAACGCATCAAGAGAAAAGGCCGCAAACCGCGCGGCATCGCCGACTGGTCGGGGCCGGCGGCAAGGCACGGACCGTTCGGCCTGTTCAGCAACGTAAAGCTGTTCTACATAATCGGCATCGTCATCATGGTGGGCGGCATCGCCCTGGGCGGCGGCGGTGCCCGTTTTTGCGGCAACAGCTCGAGCGGCAACGTGACGCCTACGCCCGCGCCGGTCCTGACCGAGACGCCGACGCCCGCCCCCGGCGAAATCACCCCGACGCCTACCGTCGAGCAGGTCAAGCAGTGGGACGCTCCGCCGGCGATGAGCATCGACCCGGCGAAGAGCTACGCGGCGAAGATCACCACCAGCAAGGGTGTCATCGAAGCGCAGTTGTTCGCCGCCGACGCGCCGAACACAGTCAACAACTTTGTCTTCCTGGCGCAACAGGACTTCTTCAAGAACCTGCCGTTCTACTACGTCAATCCCGACTACGCCGCAACCGGTGACCCGAGCCTCGACCCATCCAACACGACGAAGGGCGGCCCCGGCTATGAGTTACCGAATGAGCCGAACTCCCGCGCCTTCGAGGTCGGTACGCTGGGGATGTTCGAAGGGAGCGCCGACGGCGTGCGAGCCGGCAGTCGCTTCTTCATCGTACTGAACCCATCTCGCTTGGACTCGACCAACTTCTGGCCGTTTGGCGAAGTGAAGTCGGGGCTCGACGTGCTGCAAGCCCTCGTCGAGGGCGACACGGTTGTCGGCGTGGAGATTCAGGTGCAATAGCCCCGGCGCCCGTCGCGGCGCCTGGCGACCCTGAGCCGCGGCAGCCGTCAAGGAGCACAGCGACTCGGCATCGTCGAGCCTAGTCGTCGCCGGCGGCCGGCTGGCGCCTGAGTGCCCTCTCCTCCAGTTCACGCGAGTAGGCGGCCCAGGCGTCGGCAGCGTCGTCTTTCGCTCGCTCAATGCTGAAGTGGCAGGTCGGCGCACCCATCGGAATAGTGCAGTCGCAGCGGGTGTTGAACGTTCCGATGCCGCTCCCCGCCATCTTCTCGGACTCGGCGCGCATCATCCCTTCGACGAGATAGCGCTGCACTCGACAGTCGAAGCCGTTGTATACGTCCTGATGCGGGCACCAGAGGATGTCGAAAGAGCAGGCGTCCGGCCCGTCGATGCTCGGTCTCTCGGTCGATGCGTAAAGCTGCGTATTGACCCAGGTGGCGAAGGCTGAGGCCATCTCAACGTCGCTCATGCCCTCCGGCACCTCGACGCCGTCCAGCCCTTCCATCGCGAGGCGGTAGCCGACGTTGGCAAGCGCCTCCGTGCAGACCTGCTGGCCCTCGCGCCCGAAGCGGGCCTCGACGGCTTTGAGCATCTCCAGGACGGAGACGGCCATCATCTGGCCCCAGACGAAAAGAACGGCCGGATCGTAATCGTCGCGACTGAGGGCGTCGCGTCGAAGATTCTCGACCGCCTTCGCGAAGGGCTGCTTCAGGCGCATTCCTTCTGACTGACCGTTTTCGATAGCCATCACATAACCTCCTCAAGCGAGTTGAGAGGTGGACCGTACGAAGACCACGATGGGGATTATAGCCGATAGGGATGTGACATGGGGATTTGGAGGCAAATGGTCGGGGTGGACAGATTCGAACTGTCGACCTCTTGGTCCCAAACCAAGCGCTCTAACCTTGCTGAGCTACACCCCGGCCCGCATGCCATTATAGTCGGCAGCGGAGGCGTCGTCACCTCACGATGCGGGCGACGCCGATGAGCTCCCGCACGTCGGAGACACCGGCGTCCGCCATGAAGCGCTCGATGCCTTCGAGCACGTCGAGCGGCGCGCGCGGGTTGGTGAACGTCGCGGTCCCCACCTGCACGGCCGTCGCGCCCGCCATGATGAACTCGATCGCGTCCTCGCCGCTGCTCACGCCTCCGCATCCGATTATCGGCGCGTCGACGGCGCCAGCCACCTGGTAGACGGCGCGCAGCGCGACCGGCTTGATCGCGGGGCCGGACAGCCCGCCGAACACCGTCGACAAGACGGGACGGCGCGCGCGGATGTCGATCGCCATCGCCTGCAACGTGTTGATGACGCACAGCGCGTCAGCGCCGGCGTCGACGACGGCGCGGGCGACGGTGACGATGTCGGTGACGTTCGGCGTCAGCTTGACGATGACGGGCAGCGTCGTCGCGCGGACGACGGCGGTGGTGACGGCGGCCGCCTGCTTCGGGTCCTGCCCGAAGAGCATGCCACCGACGGCGACGTTGGGACAGCTAACGTTGACCTCGATGCCGCTCACGCCCGGCACGCCATCCAGCCGCGACGCCAGCGCGGCGAACTCGTCGACGCTCTCGCCGGCGATGTTGACGACGACGGGCACGCGCCAGGTGGCCCATACGGGCGCAACGTCGCGGACCAGCGCCTCCACGCCGACGTTCTGCAGGCCGATGGTGTTGAGCATGCCGGAGGCCGTCTCGGCGGTGCGCGGCTGCGGGTTGCCGGCGCGTGGGCGCAGCGTGGTGCCCTTGCTGACGATAGCGCCCAGCCGGTTGACGTCGAAGATACGGGTCGCCTCCAGGCCGTTGCTGAGCGTGCCGGAGGCGGTCATAACCGGGTTCAGCAGGGGTAGGCCCTGCTTGCGTCGGGGCGCCAGCTCAATGGCGAGGTTCACGTCTGCCCTCCGAATGCGACTCGTCGAGATTATATCGGCTGGCCGGCAAGCGTGTCGAGGCGGGCATGCAAAGAGGCGGCCCCATCAGATGGGACCGCCTCAGGCACTCGCGATTCGGACGTTAGTAGTCGCCTTCCGTTCCGGGAGATGACTCTCCTGTCCCCTCGACATCCGGCTTCACCAACTCCGTGACGGGCTTCTTCCAACCTGCTTGTGGTAGGGTGTCGGCGGAATCACCCTCGTATATGAAATCGGACACGTAGTTGCTGAAAGCGCGACGCGCGCTGCAGACCCTGCAAAGGCCCATGCTCACGCTGCCGGCAGGGCTATCGATCACCCAGTGATGCACGCAATCGGGGTCGCCGCCGATTATCTGCGGCTTCTCCGGCGCGACTGGTTCTGGTTGTCTGTCCCTAGTTGCGATTCCTCGTCTCATTGCCTTCACCTCCTCAGGCATCATGGTAGATTATCATGGCTTTGGGTGCCTGTCAAGCAATCAAGAGAAAAAACTGTACGAAGTGTGTTAAAGGCTTGTTAAATGTAGAATGCGGTCTGCTGCCCGAGCGGTTTATAATTGAGGTGAATCTAGCGATGAAAGGCACGGCTTATGACCCGCGAACAAGTCACCGAACAAACGATCCTCGACGCGCTCCGTCAGGTGAAAGACCCGGAGTTGAACCGCGACCTTGTCTCTCTCAACATGGTGCGCGACATCGTCATCAAGGGCGGCGAGGTCTCGCTCCGAGTCGTGCTGACGACACCGGCCTGCCCCCTGCGCGGCGCCATCGAAGCCGACGTGCAGCAGGCGCTGAAGGCGGTTCCCGGTGTGAAGTCGGTGAAGGTGGAGATGGACGCCGAGGTGCGCGCCTTCGCCGGGCCGAAGGGCCCTCACGCGATACCGGGCGTGCGCAATGTCATCGCCGTCGCCAGCAACAAGGGCGGCGTCGGCAAGACGACGGTGGCGGTGAACCTGGCGGTCGCGCTGGCGAAAGCGGGCGCGCGCGTGGGCCTGCTGGACGCCGACGTCACGGGTCCCAACGTTTCCCCAATGATGGGTTTCTCTTCCGGCTTTCTGGCCGAGACCGGCGAGCCGCTGGTCCCGATCGACCGCTACGGCGTCAAGGTGTGCTCGCTCGGCTTCATTCTGCCGCGGGCGGCGGCCGTCATCTGGCGCGGCCCCATGATCGATAAGGCGCTGCGGGAGCTGCTGCACCAGCTCGACTGGGGCGAGCTCGACTACCTGCTGGTCGACTTGCCGCCGGGCACGAGCGACGCCTCGCTGGCCGTGGCGCAGGCGGTGCCGCTGGCCGGCGTGATTATCGTCACGACGCCGCAGGAGGTATCGATGGAGGACGCCAGCAAGGCCGTGACCATGTTCAGTCGCGTCGACGCGCCGATACTCGGCGTCATCGAGAACATGAGCTACTTCGTCTGCTCGCACTGCGGCGGCCGCACGGAGATCTTCGGGCACGGCGGCGGCCGGAGCATCGCCGACGAACTGGGTCTGGAGTTCCTGGGGGAGATACCGATCGACACCGACACGCGCATGGCCGCGGACGGCGGCGACCCTATCGTCGACTCGGCGCCCGATTCGCCGGCGGCGAAGGTGTTCTGTGAGCTTGCGGAGAAGGTAGCGGCTCGCTGCAGCGTCGTGCAGCAAAGTGCAGGGGAATCGAAGAACTAGGCCCTGTCGACGGTTTCGAGTCGCCGTCGCGCAACCTCCACGTACTGCGATTCGCTCTCGATCAGCAGCCAGCACCGCCCGTGCCTCCGAGCGGCGACGGCGAGGGTGCCCGTTCCTCCGAACGGGTCGAGCAGCAGTTCGTCCGACTTCGACGCTACGAGGACGAGCCGCTCAACCACCGCCAGCGGCTTCTGCGACGGATGGCCACCGTTCTCGCGTTCGCTCTTCGGCGTCACGGCGAACTCCCACAGATTGCGCATCTGCTTGCCGCCGGCCAGCTCCTTCGCGTCCCAGTAATTGAACGTCCACTTCTTTGCGCGGTCGGGCGTTTCGTTCACCGCCCAGATGATCTGCTCCGTGCTCTCGGTCAGCGTGCGCGCGGTGATGTTCGGCTGCGCGTTCGGTTTGAACCAGACGATGGAGTTGAGGATGCGCCGGTTGAGCACGCTCTGGAGGATGAAGCCGAGCTGGTAGATGTTGTGGAACGTCCCGAAGACGAGGATGTTGCCGTTCGGCTTGACGACGCGACAGACCTCCGACAGCCAGCGGACGTTGAACTGGAAGAACTCGTCGTGGCTGAAGCGGTCCCACGTCTCCTGCATCGTGACGTGCGACGAGAACGCCCAGCCGAGGCCCTTCTTGCCGCGTCGCCCGCCGCCGGACGCGATGCCGAACGGCGGGTCGGCTATGCAGTGGTCGACGCAGCCGTCCGGCCACGCCGCCATGACGTCGAGGCAATCGCCTTCGATGATGGTGTTCGGGGTCGGCAACTGGGGCACTAGTCAGTTCTGAGGGATGAAACCCTCAAACCTTCTCCTGCAACGTGGCTATCGTCCCGTAGGAGCGCACCGTTGTACGCCCCCTACTCTGCCGTCTCTCCGGTCTCCTGCTTCTGCTGCTTCAGCTCCTTCTGGTAGGCCCTCCAGCCCGGGCAGACCTTCGTGTGCCAGCGCCAGATGCGCGCCATGAACGACTTCGGGTTCGCCTCCGAGCGCTTTCGCCAGGCGCAATCCGCACATTTCGATGCCATGATCAGTCCTTCCTCCCGAGGCGGGTCTTCGACCTCTAGAAAACGTCGCGCAGGTCGAATCGTGGCCCGTCGTGGCACACCTGCCGCACGCCGCGTCGCGTCTCGACCGCACAACCGTAGCACAGACCCATCCCGCAGGCCATCGGCGTCTCCAGCAGCACCTGCACCGGCGTACGGTCGCGCAGGCGTCGCACCACCGAGGCCATCGACTCGTACATCGCGTGCGGGCCGCAGGCGAAGACCTGGTCGGCCCACGACAGGCACTCCTCGAAGACCTCCGATGCTATCCCCTTGCGTCCCGCCGAGCCGTCCTCCGTCGCGACCATCAGCTCGACCTGCGGCGGCAGCAGGCTCGACGGCGGCAGCACCGACGCGTCGCGGGCGCCCATGACGAACGTCACGTTCTTCCCCTTCGCCACCGAATCCTCGGCGAGCCACACCAGCGGCGCCACGCCCATGCCGCCGGCGACGAGCAGGAGGTTCCGCGAATTCGGTCGCGCGCTGAAGCCGCGCCCCAGCGGACCCCACAGCAGCGCCTCCGTGCCCGCCGGCTGCCCGGACAGCATCGACGTCACGCGGCCGCGCGCCCGGTAGAGAATGCCCACCTCGCCGCCGTCGCGCACGCGATGGTAGCTCATGGGGCGCGGCAGCAGGGGGTCGCTCGCCTCGGCGAGTCGAATCATCAAGAAGCGCCCCGGCGACGCGCCCGGCACGAGCGCCGGCGCCTGGAACCACGTGAGATACGTCGAGCCAAAGACGCGCTCCGTGCTGACGATGTGCCCTCTCGCGACCTTCATGCGCCCGGCGAGTCCTTTCGCGACTCGTCGCGGCGCAGGTAGAGGCGCAGTGGCTGCACCGTGTAGGCTTGCCTGCCGCTAGGCGTGGATTGGCTCGCCAGGAGCAGCGCCCGCACGGCCGCTCTCGCCGTGTCCAGCGACGTGAAGCAGGGGATGCGATTCTCCACGGCGGCGCGCCTGATCTGGAAGCCGTCGCGCATGGCGGACGGGCCGCCGCCCTCAGGCGTGTTTACGACGCAGTCGACCTTCCGCTGCTGGATGACGTCGACGACGTTGGGGTGGCCCTCGCTGAGGCGCTTTGTCACCTCTTCCACCTCCATCCCCAGGCCGCGGATCATGTCGGCTGTGCCTTCCGTGGCGTAGAGGCGGAAGCGGGCCTCCGTGAGCTCGCGGATGACCGACACCGACTCTGCCTTGTTCTTGTCGGCTATGCTGAGGAGAACGCCGCCGCCGCTCGGCAGCATCAGCTCGGCGGAGAGGAGCGCCTTCGCCAGCGCCGCCGGGAACTCCTTGTCGACGCCCAATACCTCGCCCGTCGACTTCATTTCCGGCCCCAGGTACGTATCGACGCCGACCAGCTTCGCCATCGAGAACACAGGCGCCTTGACGGCGACCAGGTCCTGCGCCGGCCACAGCCCTCCCGGGTAGCCCTGCTCCGCCAGAGTCTTGCCGAGCATCACGTTGACCGCCAGGCGTACCATCGGCACGGCCGTCACCTTCGACAGGAAGGGCACCGTCCGGCTGGCGCGCGGGTTCACTTCCAGCACGTAGACGGAGGAGCCGTTCTCGGAGTTGTCGGGCATGATGACAAATTGGATGTTCATCAGCCCGCGCACGTCCAGCGCCAGCCCGATGCGCTCCGTGTA
>DATLAX010000158.1:0-4341 GCA_035527215.1 Dehalococcoidia bacterium | reverse complement strand
GCTGGCGATGAACCAGTTGGGCTTATCGGCAAGGGCGTTCCACCGCGTGCTCAAGCTGGCGCGCACCATCGCCGACCTGGCGGGCAGCGACGAGATCGGCCCGTCGCACCTGGCGGAGGCGGTGCAGTACCGCCACCGCGGCGCCTGAGCCCAGAAAAGCATCCTATCCTCGGGGTTGGCGCTTCATTCGCCAGTAGTGCGGCCCGCTTCCGCCAACGTCGCCCTCGCTGAAGACCTCGAAGCCGCGCTTCTCGTAGAAGGGGACGTTCGCCGGCTGCACGGTGTCCAGGCAGCAGGCCTTCGACTCGCCGCCGTCCGGATTCGGCGTGGCCACCTGAAGACTCTCGAAAGATGGTACACCCAGATCTCATGCCAACTGCGATTGAGCGAGAGAACGTGCTATTATTCGCGGGAGCGTCCTCTCATGCTCGGTGCCATCCCTCGGAAATCGAAAGGAGCGCTTCTTGTCCGACACGGCCGTCGCGGGGCTGATACTGGGGCTCACCTACTTGGCGATCGCGTCGGAGCGCGTGAACCGGACGGCGGCCGCCCTCGGGGGCGCCGTCGCGATGATCGTCGTCAAGCTTGACGGCTTCGACCAGGCAGCCGCCTTCTCCTCTATCGACTTCAACGTCATCTTCCTGCTCATGGGGATGATGATCCAGGTCAGCGTCCTCTCGCGCACGGGCGTGTTCGAGTGGCTGGCGACGCACGCGGCGGCGATGGCGCACGGCAGCCCGGTTCGCATCCTGATCGCCCTCTCGCTCGCTACGGCGGTGCTGTCGGCGGTCCTCGACAACGTGACGACCGTCGTGCTGATCGCGCCGGTGACGATTTCGGTTGCGAGCGCCCTGCGAATGAGAGCGACGCCTCTTCTGATCTCCGAGGCGATAGCATCGAACATCGGTGGCAGCGCCACGCTCATCGGCGACCCTCCGAACATCGTCATCGGCAGCGCCGCCGATCTGGGCTTTCTCTCGTTCCTGACGAACGTCGCGCCGATCATCGTGCTCATCCTCATCATTTACCTGCTGGCGGCGCCACGTTTGTTCTCGCTCCATCGCTACGAGACGCGACTGCGGCGCGAGCGCGTCGAGCAGATGGAGGAGAAGACAGTTATTCGCGATCCGGCCCTGTTGCGCCTATCGTGCGGCATCCTGGCCTTGACCATCGTCGGCTTCGGCCTCCACAGCGCCCTCGGCTACCAGCCCGCAACCGTCGCCCTTCTTGGTGCTGCGCTCATCCTGCTTCTCAGCCGTCAGAACGTCCAGAACGTGCTCCTGGATGTGGAGTGGTCGACGCTGCTCTTCTTCGTCGGCTTGTTCATCGTGATCGGTGGCACCGAGTCGGTCGGGATACTCAGCGATGTCGGCGAAAGAGTCAACGACATGACGAACGGCAACGTCAGCGCCGCGTCGATCGGCATCCTCTGGTTCTCCGCCTTCGCCTCCGGCATCGTCGACAACATCCCCTACACGACGGCCATGCTCCCCGTCGTGCGGGAGGTGGGCACGAGCGTCGGCGGCGGCGGTGGTCCCGGCGACGTGCTCTGGTGGTCGCTGTCGCTCGGCGCCTGCCTCGGCGGCAACCTGACGCTCATCGCCGCCTCCGCCAACGTGCTGGTAGCGAACCTGGCGGGACGGAAGGGACAGCGTATCGGCTTCTGGGAGTTCTTCCGCTACGGCGCCCCGGTCACCGTGCTTTCCGTCGCCGTCTCCGCCGTCTATCTGTGGCTGCGCTACCTGCTGTTCTAGTCTTGTCAGGCGACTGGGCAGGCGGTAAGATGGCTGCGGGCCCCCGTAGCTCAGCCGGATAGAGCACCGGCCTCCGGAGCCGGGTGCGTGGGTTCGAGTCCCGCCGGGGGTACCACACCATCCGTTTTATAACTTTTTCTAGAGGTCCCTAGATGGACTCTCGGCCAATCTAGGCCGCTAGGGGCCCCTCCACGAACTCGCGTCGGTTCGACATTCTTCCCCATTCTCGCTTCAGGAGCGTATCGCTTCACTTTTCCCCCGAATGAACCCTTAACAGCAGCAGTCTCGGCCGACCCGATGAGGGCTCAGGTTGTCGCTCACTGGCGAGAAGTGGGCACGGAAATGCCGAGAGGGAGCCGCCGGATTGCTCGCTTGCCAGCCATGGAGCTTTTGAGAGGCGGGTATCCCTAGGGGTGATTATACTGCGGATCACGGGGCGTTCTCGGCTAGCTGCACCCTGTATCGCACGACTGGCGCGCCCCAGCGAGATGTCTCCACGCGCGCGCCGTCCGAAGTCCAGCCCTCAACCTCGTAGAACGCCCGCGCCAGGTCGTTCGCCTCGAACACCCAGGGCGTGGCTTCTTGGAACCCGCGGTCGCGGAGGTAGTCTACGCCGACGCGTAGCAGCTCGCGCCCGATGCCTGAGCGCCATCGATCCGGCGCCACATAGATGAACCCCAGCTTGCCACAGCCTGCCGCTGCGCCGGCGCGAAGGCTGCCCGCGAGAACACCGGCAAGAGCGCCTACGAGGCGGTGATGGTCGACCCCATGAACGCCATCAACGGATCGCCTGCGGAGGCCGAGACGCTGGAGCCGGCGCAGGAGCCGGGCGAGGAGACGGCACCAGTCGCGGCCGAGGACGCCGCGGAGGAGCCCGCCCAGTAGCGGCGAGCAACGACGGAGAAGCAGCGGACCCATTGGGGTCTGCTGCTCTCTACGGCTCCTCGAAGGGACGCACACTATCGAACAATCGTGGGGGATAACCTAGCCCCCGATAAGCAGAGCTCATGAATGCTTGTGTCTGAACGCGCTTGCATGGCGATTACTGAGAAGGGCAAGCCCTGCCGCCAGGGTCCTTTGCGTGGCGAGGACCACTGCTTCTGGCATTCGCCTGAGCATACACAAGAGGCAGCAGACGCAAGGCGGCGGTTCTCACCATTACACCACGTGTTTGAAGAGTCGGGACGATGTGCCAGCCCGATGAACTGTTGATTGCTGCTCACGGGGGACGTGTCGGACTGGACCACTGCGACCGTCGCCGCTAGCATAGAAAGGCCACCAGACTCGCTGGGAACCACCTGTCAGGAGAGGCCAGAGATGTTGACCGTAGAGGAGACGATCCGCCAGCGTCGGAGTATTCGCAGGTATCGGCCCGAGGCAATCCCGAGAGAACTCGTTCTTCGGATGCTCGAGGCGGCCCGCCTGGCACCGTCGGCCAGCAACCGACAGCCCTGGCGCTTCCTGATAGTCGTAGACGCCGAGGACAAGAAGAAGCTTCGTCACACGGCAGGTTATCCCTTCGTTGAGAAGGCACCATTGGTGGTTGTCTGCGCCGCTGATCTGGACGCCTACTCCCCTCGTTCCGGCGCGCTCCGGGACCGCGAGTTAGTGGATTCTGGGATCCTGGAGAGCTTCGCCGACCAGTTCCCCGATCCCAGGCGGGCTCGCGAGCTTGACAGGACCAGCGTTGTGCGAAGCGTAGTTGCGAACACGTACATCGCCATCGAGCATTTGGTGCTGGCGGCCGCGTCCATGGGTATCGGCACGTGTTGGGTAGGCGCCGTAGATCAGAGTGAGGAGGTGCGGGCCCTGCTTGACCTGCCAGAGAGCATTATCGTCGTCGCACTGGTGGCGTGCGGGTACCCGGCGGAGGAGCCACGTCCCCGACCCCGTCTAGAGATGGAAGACATCCTCCTTCGGCCATTGCCTTAGGCTTCTTTGCGCGGCCCGCTAGTGCTGTCGCTACCTCTCGACGCACACCATGTCCCCATCGTGTCTCGCAGCGTCGCCACCGACCACCTCTGGTCGAAGTCGATTGCGCTTACCGAGCGAGTTCTTGTGCCCAGACGCTTGGCTCCAGACAGTGGTACACCAACATCGTAAAGCTTTCCGCTCTGGGCCGACTTCTCGGGTCCTATCTGGAGAACTGCCGGATATCGCTGCTTGACAAGCGCCCAAGCGATGCTATACTAACGGCCCTGGTGGCTCATCCAAAGGAATTCCCGCCGATTCGCGTGCTCGTCAACAGGGAGGTTGCGTTATGCAGTTCTTGACTTCTCGGATCGCAGCTAAACCCCTTGTGGCCGGTGTGCTCGCGGTCATGGCGCTGGTCGCCGTGGTGGCTGGCGTCGTATGGATCAGCCGTGCCCTCGATGATGGGTCTGAAGAGGGTCTTGACGAGTACTTCCTGCGTGACGTGGCGACGGTTGAGGCGATGGGCCTGCCGGTTTACTGGCTGGGAACGGAGTTCACCGTAGATGGCCTTGTCTTCCGTGGCCCCCATGTGGCTGAGTTCGGCGCTGAGGTGCAAGGTGGTGGTGTACGTATGAGTTACTTGCTGGAGGGTGGAAACACGCCGGTTTACCTG
>DATLAX010000157.1:0-5673 GCA_035527215.1 Dehalococcoidia bacterium | reverse complement strand
CTCTCATGGCTTCGCTCATTCGCGAGGCCTTTGCCGACGTCGCCGTGCGCTTCGGATTGACGCCGGAGAATTCGCCCAGGCACCCCTCGAACTGCACGCCGGACTGGATCCGCTCCGCCTTTACGAAGGGTATCAGACACTTCGTGCTGGAGACCCCAAGGGGCCCGGCAGGTTGTGTTGCACTCGAACAGGCCAATGCGGACGTCTGCTACCTGGAGCGGTTGGCTGTGCTGCCGGCCTATCGTCGGAACGGCTTCGGCGAAGCCCTGGCGAACCACGTCGTCAACAAGGCACGGGAGATCGGCTTGCGCCGCGTCGAGCTTGGAATGGTCGCCCCTCAGACAGAGCTGCGAGAATGGTACGAGAAGCTGGGATTCTCCGTGACGACGATTGTGCGATTCGAGGGCACGCGATTTGAAGTGGCCTTCATGCGGAAGGACCTCGAAGCACCGACGCCGACTAGCGGCTAGACGCGCCAGCAGGCGACCCAGTGGTCCGGCGACTTCTCGCGCCACTCCGGTATGTTCTCGCGGCACTCGTCGGTGACGAGCGGGCAGCGCGTGTGGAAGACGCACCCGGACGGCGGGAACAGCGGGCTTGGCACGTCGCCGGTGAGGATGATGCGCTCTCGCGTCGTTTCGACGACCGGGTCCGGGATGGGCACCGCCGAAAGCAGCGCCTTCGTGTATGGGTGCAGCGGGTTTTCGTAGATCTCAATCCGGTTGGAGAGCTCCATCAGCTTCCCCAGGTACATCACCGCCACACGGTCGCTGATGTGGCGCACGACGGAGAGATCGTGGGCGATGAATAGATAGGTCAGGCCGAACTTCTCCTGGAGGTCCTCCAGGAGGTTGATGATCTGCGCCTGGATCGAAACGTCGAGGGCCGAGACCGGCTCGTCGCAGACAATGAAGTCGGGTTCGACGGCAAGGGCGCGCGCCACGCCGATGCGTTGTCGCTGGCCACCGCTGAACTCGTGGGGATAGCGGTTTGCGTAGTAGGGGTTGAGCCCGACGATGCGCATCAGTTCCTGCACGCGCTCGCGCCGCTGTTTGCCGCTGGCGAGCTTGTGGATGACCAGCGGCTCGCCGATGATGCTGCCGATGCTCATGCGCGGGTTGAGTGAAGCGTAGGGGTCCTGGAAGATCATCTGCATCTTGCGGCGGAAGAGGCGTAGGTGGTTCCCCTTCACCTTGCAGAGATCGAGGCCACCAAAGACAACCTGGCCTGCCGTGGGCCGGTAGAGTTGAAGCATCGCACGGCCGGTCGTCGACTTGCCGCAGCCGCTCTCACCAACGAGACCGAGCGTTTCGCCGCGGCGGATGAAGAAAGATATGTCGTCGACCGCCTTGACGTCGGCTATCTTGCGCTGAAAGATGATGCCTGATGTGACGGGGAAGTACATCTTGAGGTTCTTGACCTCAATCAAGATGTCGCTGTTGCCGGGCTCCACGCCCACGCCAAGTGGGGTGCTGTATTCCTTAGTCATTTTCGTGCAACCTTCTCGATCTGTTCCGACCGCCAGCAGGCCGCGTAGTGCTTTTCGCCCACCAGCATCAGCGGCGGTTCCTCCTGGTTGCACTTCTCGACGCGGTACTCGCACCTCGGGAAGAAGCTGCAGCCTTCAGGCATATGCACCAGGTCCGGCGGGAACCCCTCGATGGGGTTCAGCTTGCTCTTTCGCACCTGGTCCAGCCTGGGCACCGACTTGAGAAGCCCGAGCGTGTAGGGATGTTTGGGGTTGCCGTACACCTCGCGCGACGTCGAAGATTCGACGATCTTGCCGGCGTACATTACGTTCACTCGCTGGGCATAGCGGGCGATGACCCCCAGGTTATGGGTAATTATGATGACGGCGGTCCCGAATTCCTGGCTGAGGCGGGCCATAATCTCGAGGATCTGCGCCTGGATGGTAACGTCGAGAGCCGTCGTCGGCTCATCGGCGAGGAGGAGTTTCGGGTTGCAGGAGAGGCCCATGGCGATCATCACGCGCTGCCGCATGCCGCCGGAGAATTGATGGGGGTAGTCGTTGATGCGTGAGCCGGCAGAAGGAATGCCCACCATCTCCAGCAGTTCGATGGCCCTTTTCGTGGCGCTGCGGCGGTCCATCCGCATGTGCAACTCCAGCGCTTCGGTGAGCTGGCGGCCCACCGTGAGGACGGGGTTGAGCGAGGTCATCGGCTCTTGGAAGATCATGGCGATCCGGTTTCCGCGGATGTGCCGGATCTCGTCTTCGTCGACCTTGAGGAGGTTTTCTCCTTCGAACCAGACCTCACCGTCGACGATCCGGCCCGGCGGCGTGGGTATGAGCCGAAGCAGTGACAGCGCGGAAACGCTTTTGCCGCAACCACTCTCCCCAACGAGGCCGATCGTTTCGCCTTCCTCCAAGTCGTAGCTGATGCCATCCACTGCCCTCACGACGCCGTCGTCGGTGAAGAAGTGGGTCTTGAGATTCTTAACCTCCAGTAGAGTTCCCATAGAAGGCCTCTCTGCCCCTTATCGCTGTTCTGTCCCGCCTACCTGCCCATTAGATACTAACCCACTCTGGTGGGGAAGAGGGGACTCGAACCCCTACGCCTTTCGGCACATGATCCTAAATCATGCTCGTCTGCCAGTTCCGACACTTCCCCGGACCAGCGATCCTTCACTGGTAGGCCGCCCAGGACTCGAACCTGGAACCCGCTGATTAAGAGTCAGCTGCTCTGCCAAATTGAGCTAGCGGCCCGTTTGCCCACAACGATCTTACTATCGTTTGCCGCTACGGGCTACGCCTGACGCCATGGCAAGTGCGCAGCCGCGCGTGCAGATTCACGCGTCGGGCGCCACCGGTTGACGCAGTACACGCGCGACACCATAATAACCTCAACAGTCCGCTCCTTCTACCCCAGCCCTGCAGTCGTTTCTCCCCAAGGGGTCGATAGCAGGATGCCCCTGGACCGCATATGATTGACGAGCTAAAGACCATCGAGGAGCAGGCCCGCGCCGATCTGGCCGCGGCCAAGGACGATGCGTCGTTGCAGGTATGGCGCGTGACGTATCTCGGCCGCAAGGGGCGACTGACAGGCGTCCTTCGCGGCCTCGGCGGTCTTCCCGTCGAGGAGCGGCGGAACCTGGGCGCACTGGCCAATCGCCTCAAGGATGCCCTGGAGGGCGCCCTGGAACTGCGGCAGGCGCAGATCGGGGCGGACCGGCTGACGGCAATCGAGTCCGGCAGGCTCGACGTGACGCTGCCCGGTCGGGAGAAGCGCATCGGCCGCCTGCACCCGGTGACGCAGACGCTGCGCGACGTGCTGGCGGCGTTCGTCTCGATGGGCTTCTCCGTCGTCGAGGGGCCGGAGGTCGAGTCGGACTACTATAACTTCGAGGCGCTGCGCATCCCCAAGGACCATCCCGCCCGCGACACGATGGATACTCTCTACGTCGACATCACGCACGACGGCGAGCACGACGTGGTCATGCGCACGCACACGTCGCCGAACCAGGTGCGGGTGATGGAGAAGACCAGGCCGCCGATCCGTGTCGTCGTGCCGGGGCGCTGCTATCGCAACGAGGCGACGGACCCGACACACGAGTGGATGCAGACGCAAATCGAGCTTTTGGCCGTCGACGAGGGGATAAGCCTTTCGGACCTGAAGGGCACGCTGTTCGAGTTCGCCAAGCGCATCTTCGGGCAGGAGAGGAAGGTGCGCTTTCGCTGCGACTATTTCCCGTTCGTCGAGCCGGGCGCCGAGATGGCAATCGACTGCATGATTTGCGGCGGCAGCGGCTGTCGGACGTGCGGCGGCGAGGGGTGGATCGAGGTCCTCGGCGCGGGAATGGTGCATCCGGAGATCCTATCGAACATGGGCTACGACGCCGACCGCTACACGGGCTTCGCGGCGGGCATGGGCATCGAGCGGATCTGCATGCTGCGGCACGGCATCGAGGACATCCGTTTGTTCTACGCCAACGGCCTGCGCTTTCTGAGGCAATTCTGAGAGTTCCATGAGAGTATCTCTGCGCTGGCTCGCCGACTATGTCGACATCGATCTGCCGCCGAAGGAGCTTGCCCACAAACTGACGATGGCCGGCCTCGGCGTCGACAGTATCGAGCGCACGGGCGGTGACTGGGAGGGGATCGTCGTCGGGCTCGTCACGAGAGTCGAGCCGCACCCCAACGCCGACCGCCTCAGGCTGGCGACCGTCGACCTCGGCGGCGAGCGAATGACCGTCGTCTGCGGCGCGCCGAATGTGGCGGAGGGACAGAAGATCGCATTCGGACGCGTGGGCGCCCACATCGTCAACCCCAACACGCGCGAATCCGTCGAGCTGACGCCGGCGAGCATTCGCGGCGTCGAGTCGGCGGGCATGGTCCTCTCGGAAAGAGAGCTGGGGATTTCCGACGAGCACGTCGGCATCCTGGTGCTGGACGAAGACGCACCGGTGGGCATGCCACTCCAAGAGTACATGGGCGACAGCATCTTCGACATCAGCGTGACGCCGAACCGCGGCGATTGCCTGTCGATGGTCGGCATTGCCCGCGAGGTGGCGGCCATCACCGGAAAGAAGGTGCGCTACCCGGACGGCGCGTACGACGAGGCCGGCGGCCCAATCGGAGAGCGCGTGAGCGTAGAAATAGCGGACGACGACCTGTGCTCACGCTACGTCGCCACCCTCATCGATGACGTGAAGCTGGGCGACTCGCCGCCCTGGATGCAGGAGCGGCTGATCGCCGCCGGCCAGCGCCCCATAAACAACATTGTCGATATCACGAATTATGTCATGCTGGAGCTGGGGCAGCCGCTGCACGCGTTCGACTTCACGTTGCTCGGCGGCGGCAAGATCGTCGTGCGACGGGCGCTTCCCGGCGAGAAGATGACGACGCTCGACGGCGTCGACCACGATCTGGCGCCGGACATGCTCGTCATCGCCGACGCCGACCAGGGAGTGGCGCTGGCCGGCGTGATGGGCGGCGCCAACAGCGAGGTTCGAGATGACACGCGTACGGTGCTGCTGGAGTCGGCGAACTTCAACGCGGCGACCATCCGGCGGACGAGCGTCCGGCTCAAGGCGCGCAGCGAGGCGTCGAGCCGCTTCGAGAAGGGGCTGAGCCCGGAACTCGCGATTGTCGCGGCACGGCGCGCCACAAAGCTGCTGGTCGAGCTGGCGGGCGGGCGGGCCGCCTCCGGCGTCGTCGACGTCTATCCCCGGAAGGCGCAGCCGGTGGTCATCCAGGTGCCGCGCCGCCGCCTGCACACGATGCTTGGGCTGGACTTGCCGGCGCCGAGGGTGCGCAGCCTGCTGGAAGGACTGGAGTTCGGCTGCGGCTGGCATGAGCCCGATTACCTGGTAACCGTGCCCTACTGGCGGATGGACGTGCGCATCGCCGACGACGTGGCGGAAGAGGTGGCGCGCATGACGGGTTACGATGAGCTGCCGATGACCAATCTGCGCGGCGAGGTGCCGTCGATCATCCCCCAGCCGCTGCGAGACCTGCGAGAGCGCTCCCGCGATCTGCTGGCCGCGGCGGGCATGCAGGAGGTCATAAATTACTCTCTGACGACGCTGGAGGCGCTCCAGCAGGTCGTGCCGCCGGAACTGATCGGCGACCAGGCGCCGCTGCGGGTGGTTAACAGCCTCAGCAGCCAGCACGAGTACCTGAGGACAACTCTGCGGGCCAGCGTCCTCCAGAGT
>DATLAX010000156.1:0-9192 GCA_035527215.1 Dehalococcoidia bacterium | reverse complement strand
GCGAAAACCACATCGTGAAGTAGACGTCGGCGTAGAGGGTGGAGCTCCAGAAGATGTGGCTGGGGTAGAAGGCGAGAATGGCAGCGCCGATAAGGCCGATTCTGCGCCCGAACGAAAGCTCCCCGATCCGGTAGGCGAGGTAGATGGTTACGACACCGGCGACGACGTTGAGCAGCTTGGCGACGGTGAGGCCGGTGCCGAAGATGACGAACAGCGCCGTCAGCGATAAGGGCCAGCCGGGCGGCCAAAGTGTCGTCGGACTTCCGCCGGCGCCGGCGGCCCATTCGTTGCCGACGATCCGGACGGTGAAGCCGTGGCCCGCCGCTAGGTTCGATGCGACGGCGTAATACCATTGGGGATCGGCAATTTCGACCGGCTGCGTCTGGGCATGCAGCACCCAGAAGAGCCGCAACGCAAAGCCCGAGGCCAGAATGAAAAAGAGGGCGACTTTCCCCTCGTGAGCGCGCGCCTTCAGCCATGACGGGAACCCGTGCGAAAGCATGGGTCAATGATAACCCATCAACAACGCCTGTCACCAATCGCCTGCATTCGGTTGACACCGTCCCGCCGACCGCTATAGTATGCAGGTGCATACAGTTGCAGGAGATACTCGTTGAGTTGCGAGTCAGAGATCGTTGAACTGCTCCGCGAGTCGGGGCAGAGGCCGACGCCGCAACGCCTTATGATCCTCTCTATACTCCGCCATCGCGAGGGCCATTTGACGGCCGCGGAGATCCTGGCGGAGGTCAAGAAAGAGTACCCCTATGTGGATATCTCGACGATCTACCGGACGATGAACGCCCTCAAGGAACTGCACCTCGTCTCCGAGACGGACATGGGGAGCGGCGAATACAACTACGAGTGGCGGCTCGACGAACCCCATCATCACCTGATCTGCCGGCAGTGCGGGACCGAGCTCTCGCTGGACTCGACGTACCTGGAGAGCATGGCCGAGCGCCTGCTGAAGGACTACGGTTTCTACGCCGAGATAGACCACATTGCCATCTTCGGCGTCTGCGAGGACTGCGAGCGAGCGGCCGCTTCGCAATAGGCCGTCGCCGCAGAGGAGGTGCGCCATGGCCTACACCATCCCGCCGCCGACTTCGTTGCTTGAACCCGCGGGGATGCACATTCCCGACGGCTTCGTCAGCGCGCCCCTGGCGGCTGCCGGGTACGTTGCAGCCGGCATCATCGTCGCCGTCGCCATCCGGCAGACGAACCGCCGTTTCGGCGAGCGGCAGGCGCCGCTAATGGGGATGATGGCCGCCTTCATCTTCGCCGCCCAGATGATGAACTTCCCCGTCGCGGGGGGCACCTCCGGTCACATGCTCGGCGCGGCCCTGGCTACGATATTGCTGGGCCCCTGGGCAGCGATGATAGTGCTGACCTGCGTCGTCGGCGTGCAGGCGCTGGTGTTCCAGGACGGCGGGCTCGCGGCGCTGGGAGCCAACGTCTTCAACATGGCGGTGATAGGCGTCTCGGTGAGCTACGTCGTGTACCGGATTGCGCGGGCGCTGGCGGGCAGCAATCCCAGACTGGTGTATGCTTCGGCGTTCGTCGCGGCGTGGTTTTCCATGGAGGCCGCCGCACTTGCCTGCTCCTTCGAGCTGGCGACTTCGGGAACGTCGCCCTTGCATGTTGTGGTTCCGGCCATGGTCGGAGTGCACGCCCTCATCGGCATCGGCGAGGGGCTGATCACTGTGGCCGCTCTGGCATTCATCACCGCTACCCGCAGCGACCTGCTGCTCTTGCAGACGAGAGAGGGGGTCCGCTTTGAGACTGAATAGGACGAGCACCATGCTGCTGGTGACGGTCGGAGTGGCAACCGCTCTCATCATCACCCTGTTTTCGCCTTTTGCGTCCTCGTCGCCGGATGGGCTGGAACGCGTGGCAGAGGACAAGGGATTCATCCAGACGCAGAAGAGTCCGCCCTATGAAATCATCGCCGACTACGCCTTCCCCTGGGTGGAAAACGAGAAGGCGGCGACGGTCCTGGCGGGAATGACGGGTGTCCTGATTGTCGCCGGTCTGACCTCGGGTCTTGCGTTCGGGCTCCAAAGGCTCGGCAAGCGGACGCCAGCGGGTACGAGCAAAGAGCAGATTGCCGGCAACGGCCGGCGCTGACGGCAGCGTTATGTCAATCGCCTTTCCTCTCGGCGATAGGTATCGCGCCGGCGAGACCCCTCTCCACCGTGTCGACGCTCGCGTCAAGCTGCTCGGCGCGCTGGCGTTCATCTTCGCCGCGACGCTCGTTCCCACCGGCGAGTGGGCCGCCTTCGCGCTCCTGGCCGTGTTGCTGACGGCGGCGGTCGCGGCCGGTCGCCTGCCGCCGCTGCTTGTCCTGCGACGCTCCGCGCTGGCGCTCCCGTTCCTGCTGGTAGCGCTCCCGCTGCTCTTCACCAAGTCGGGCGATGTCCTGTTCACGGTGCCGGCCGTGCTCTGGCGCTGGCACGCGACCGATGCCGGTCTGACCGCGGTCGGCAGCGTGCTGACGAAGTCGCTGCTTTCCGTCGGCGCCGCCGTCGTCCTGACGGCGACGACGCCCTCGCTGGACCTGCTGCGGGGGCTTCAGGGCATCGGCGTGCCCCGTATCATCGTCGCGACGGTCTCTTTCATGTTCCGCTACCTGTCGGTCATCGGAGAGGAGGCGGTCCGCCTGCTGCGCGCCCGCGACTGCCGCAGTGTTCGCATCGGCCGGCGCAGCGGCGGCTCGCTGCTCTGGCGATCGCGCGTCCTGGGCAACATGGTCGGGTCGCTTTTCCTGCGCAGCTATGAGAGGAGCGAGCGCGTGTTCGACGCGATGAGCGCGCGCGGCTATGACGGCGAGCTGCGGGGCTTCACCGCCGCGACGCTGACGGCCGTCGACTGGGGACTGCTGCTCGTTCTTGCCACCGTTCTGGCTGGGATCGAAGTCTATGCTCGATTCTAATATGTCGACGACTCAAGTCGCGGTCGTGGTGCGCGGCCTTTCCTTCTCCTATCCGGACGGCCAGAAGGCGCTGCACGAGGTGAGCCTGGAGGTCGCCGGCGGCGAGAAGGTGGCGATCGTCGGCGCGAACGGGGCCGGCAAATCGACGCTCCTTCTCCACCTGAACGGCGTTCTCAAGGGAAGGGGCGACGTACGGGTGATGGGGCACCCCCTGCATGACGGCCATCTATCGGAGGTGCGGCGACTCGTCGGTGTCGTCTTCCAGAACCCAGATGACCAGCTCTTCTCGCCGACAGTGTTCGAAGACGTGGCCTTCGGCCCGTTGTACATGGGCCTGCCCGAAGACGAGGTGCGCCGGCGCGTGGAGCGCGCTCTGGGGGAGGTCGGCATGCGCGGCTACGAGAAGCGGATGCCGCACCGCCTCAGCCTCGGTGAGCGCAAGCGTGTGGCTATTGCCACCGTACTCGCGATGGAGCCCGCCATCCTCGCCGTCGACGAGCCGACGATGGGACTCGACCCGCGGGCGCGCCGTCGCTTCATCGACCTCCTGCGCACGCTGCCGCAGACGATCATCGCAGCGACGCACGACCTCTACCTGGCGCGCGACCTGTTCCCGCGCATGATTGTGCTGGACGGCGGCCGCGTCGCGGCAGACGGCCCTACTTCAGAGATCCTCGCTGACGTGGCCCTGCTGGAGCGCCACGGACTGGAAGCTCTCTGACACAGAAGGCGCCGGCCCTGCGAGGTCACGCTACTCCACGGGCCGGAGTTGCTTTCTGACCGCCACGAGGCTGGTCTCCTCATCGAGCCAGACGAGCAGCGGCGGCAGGACTACGAGCGTCGCCAGCAGGCAGAGCGCCATGTCCAGCACCGTCACCTGCCCGAAGCTCTCGATGAGAGGGAAGTTCGAGAAGACAAGCGCGCCGAAGCCGCCGATAACCGTCAGCCCGGAAGCCGCTATCGCTCGCCCAATACGCAGGGAGGCGATGTCCATCGCCACACGGGGCGGGTTGCCCTTCTCCCGCTCTTCGAAGTAGCGAGACATGAGCAGCACGGTGAACTCCGTGCCCATGGCGATTATCAGCGGCCCGGAGATGGACGTCAGCGGGTTGAGCTCTATCCCAAGCAGGTAGAGGACCACCGAAGACGCGCTCAGCGCCAGGACTATCGGCAGCAGCGGAAGAACGGCCTTCGCGGGGTTGCGGTAGATAGCGAACAAGCCGAGGCAGATGGCGCCCAGGGCGGCGATGGTCATGAGGCCGCGGTTGTGCGACAGTGCGTCCGCCGTCTCGGCGCCGATCACGGACAGGCCGCCCGCCATGAGGGTCACGCCGGGAGGCGGGTTCGCGTCCACGGCGATATCGCTGACAATGGCGCGCCGCTCACTCAACGTCATCTCGCCCACACTGAAGATGACGCTGGCCCGCGTATGATCGGCGCTCAGCATGGAGCTCAGGATGCCGGACGGCACAACGTCGAGCAGACGTTGCGCCTGCTCAGGCGAGGGCACCGCGCCGTTGCTGGCCGAGGTCAGCAGGGTAGTCAGGCTGTTGGCCCGCTGCAGTTGCGAGTGTGTCGCCATCTGCTTCTTCTGGAAGTCCTGCATCCAGGCCAGGATGTCGGGCCGCAGCACGTCGTCGGCCTGGACCATGAGCCCCAGTTCGCTGTTCGACCCCGCGGTGTCGCGTATGTAGTACAGGTCCTTTAGCACCTGGCTGTCCTGGGGGATGAAGCGCTCCGGCTCCGTCTGAAGGGGGATGCGCTGGTCGAGGAAGACGCCGAGCAGGACAACGAACAGGCCAATGGCAATCACGGGCAGGACACGGCCGACGGTGTTGGTCGTGATGGAGCGCACGACGCTTTCGACCTGAAAGCGGGTCGCCTCAGCCGGAGCGCGCCTGGTTTCGGGACGCTTGCGCTCCCGCGCATATAATACGGCGTGCAGCAGCAGAAGGCAGGCCAGGAACAGGATCACAGTGCCGACGGTCAACATCGAGCCGAAATCACGGATCATCGGCACGCGCGATATGTGGAGCACCATGAAGCCAGCCGACGCCGCGAGCACGGCGACACCGATCGCCGTGCCGATTCGCGGCAGCGATTTCCTGAGGGCCTGTGCGGCACTGGCGCCATTCTGCAACTCCTCGTCGAAGCGGCTATGGAACTGGATGGCGAAATCGACGCCCAGACCGATGAGTATGGGCAGACCGGAGATCGTAACCATCGTCAGGGGCAGCGACAGGAACCCCATGAGCCCGAAAGCGCAGATGCAGCCGGCGAGCATGACGGGCAGCGAAAGCAACCGCCACGGCGCCCGGAAAACGAGCGATAGGACGACGATCATCAGCGCGGTTGCCAGCGCCGCCGTCTTGATCAGGTTAGTGCGCATGCTGTTGTTGATCTCTTCGATCAGGATCGCGGGACCGCTGGGAAGCACCTTGAATCCCGGGAAGCTATGAGAGCGGACCAGATTGGCGACGTCGCCGGCGGCCTTTGCCTGCTCGTCCATGGACATGTTGCCGCTAAGTCGCACGACCATGAGCGAGTGGTACCGGTCCGGTATCACGTCCGCCATCTCCGGCCGGACCTTCCCCTCAGCATCGAAGAGGATGAAGTCGGGCACCTTCGGGTTGTCGAGAGACATCTCTCCGATCTCTGAGAAGCGCTGAGCATCCGGGCCCTGCTTCGCCACGAAGTCCGCCACCGCCGCATCACCGGCCGCCCGCGCCGCCGCGTCCTGCTCCGGCTGCGATCCGCCGGCCAGCGCGACCTGCTGTCGCGCTGCGGCCTCTGCCTGAGCGCGCAGTCCGGCCATCTGAGCGATTGCGTCCTGCCTCTGGAGCTTTGTCTGCTCTATGCCGAGCTGGAGGACAGTGAGCGGGCTAACGACGGTGAAAAAGCGGTGGTCGGCGCTCAGTTGCTGCTCCATGTCCCGCAGCGTGTCCACGTTTGGCGGCGACAGGAGACTGAGGACGTCCCCCTCGAAAAGGACGAGCATGGGGTCGCCGCCGAACGTGCTCTGGTAACGCAGGTTATCCTGGTAGACCCTGGAACTGGAGGGGAGAAAGGTGTCCTGTCCGGTCTTGAAATGGATGCGCGGCAGGCCGAAGGCGAGGACGACCGTGACCACAACGGCAGTGGCCACGATCCAGCGATAGCGTGCGCAGATTAGCCCCGCCAGCCAGTCCCACAGCCTGTTCACGGGCACCCTCTCCTATGAAATCGCGAGCATCCCGGCTTCGCGGCACATCCGTCAAGAACGGGTGAGGCAAACTGCCCCTTTTCTCTTCGTACATTACCAAATACGGCTTTGTCAAGCACTGCACTAGGTTGCCACGACGTAGTGTGCAGCCGGCACAAATTCTTAGCAGAAACCGACGACGAGGTATGAATACCCGTCCCGATCCCCTTGCGGCGCCGCGGGCCCGCTGCTATAATGCTGCAAGAGTCACGTGAACCTTTAAGTCCGGTCCGGCGAGGCCGGGAAGGGGTAGTCGCGAATGCACGCTCGGGCGGACAACCGAAGCCTGGGAGTGACTGGACGAAGGACCTCTCGTCGGCCGGACCGACGGGAGGCTTTTTTATGACCGAGACCATCATTATGTCTTCCGAAGACGTGCGACGCGCCATCATGCGCATCGCCCACGAGATCGTTGAGAACAACCACGGCTGCCGGGACCTCGTCTTCGTCGGAATGCAGACGCGCGGCGTCCCCCTGGCGGAGCGCATCGCCCACGGCATCGCCGAGTTCGAAGGCGAGGATGTGCCCGTGGGCTCGCTGGACATCGGCCTTTACCGCGACGACCTGCCGGATGTCGGCCTGAGCATCGAGATCAAGCCCAGCGACATACCGACGAATGTCGACGGCAAGCGGCTGGTGCTCGTCGACGACGTCCTCTACACGGGACGGAGCATCCGCGCCGCCCTCGACGCCCTCATCGACTACGGACGGCCGGAGCGCATCCAGCTCGCCGTGCTCGTCGACCGCGGCCATCGCGAGCTGCCGATACGGCCGGACTACGTCGGCAAGAACATCCCGACGTCACGTCGGGATGACGTGCAGGTGCGGCTGCTGGAGACAGACGGCGACGATGGGGTAGTGCTGATCGTTGGGGAAGGCAGGTGACCATGCCAAAGGAACCAAGGAGACGGGCCACCGGGGGAGCCGCCGTCCTCGTGCAGGAGCCACCGCCACCCTTCCTTGCGCGACCCGCGCCCGGTGTCTGGCAACACCGCCACGTCATCGACCTCGACGACTTCTCGACCGACGAGATCGACCTGGTGATGGAGACGGCCGGCGCAATGAAAGAGGTGCTTGCGCGCCCGATTCCGCGCATTCCCACGCTTCGCGGCACGACGATTATCACGGTCTTCTATGAAGCCAGCACCCGCACGCGCTCCTCCTTTGAGCTCGCCGGTAAGGCGCTGGGAGCGGATGTCATCAACGTCACGTCGTCGGGCAGCAGCATCCAGAAGGGAGAATCGGTCGTCGACACTGTGCTGACGCTGCAGGCTGTCGGCGCGGACATCCTGGTGATGCGGCACTCCCGCTCCGGCGCGCCCTACCTGGCGTCGCGGCACACGCGCGCGTCCGTCGTCAACGCCGGCGACGGCTGGCACGCCCACCCCTCGCAGGCGCTGCTCGATCTTTTCACCATGCGCTCGCATCTGGGCGACGTGCGCGGCCGCAAGGTCGTCATCATCGGCGACATCACACACAGTCGCGTGGCGCGCTCGAACGTCTGGGGCCTGACGAAGATGGGCGCCCACGTCGTCGTTTGCGGGCCGCCGACGTTGTTGCCGGTCGGACTCGACGGCCCGCGCGGCAGCGAGACAGCCAACGGGCTGCCGCTGCCGCCGGTCGAGGTCGAGACAAACGTCGACCGCGCCATCAAAGACGCCGACGTTGTCATGACGCTGCGCCTTCAGCTCGAACGCATGCAGAGCGGCCTTGTCCCCAGCATCCGCGAGTACTGCAACCTCTACCAGGTGACGGCAAAGCGGCTGGCGACGGCAAAGCCCGGCGCGCTGGTACTGCACCCGGGGCCGGTGAACGAGGGCGTCGAGATATCGCTCGACGTCGCGCACGGTGCCCAGTCGGTGATCGAGGAACAGGTGGCAAACGGCGTGGCCGTGCGCATGGCGCTTCTGTACCTGATATCGCGAGGACGCGGATGAGCAAAGGCAGCATCCTGATTCGCGGTGGCCGCATCGTCGATCCCGGACGCGGCGTCGACATGGTGGGCGACGTCCTCATTCGCGACGGTCGCATTGCCGCCGCCGGGGAGCGTGTCGACGGCGCAGGCACCGCGGGCGCGCACGTCATCGACGCGAAGGGCCTGATCGTCTGCCCGGGTCTCGTCGACATCCACTGCCACCTGCGCGACCCCGGCTTCGAGTACAAGGAGACTATCGAGACGGGCACGCGGGCGGCGGCACGCGGTGGCTTCACGACCGTTTGCTGCATGCCCAATACGAACCCGCCGGCTGACTCCCGCGCCACCGTCGAGTACATCCAGCGAACGGCATTGGCGACGGCGTCGGTGCGCGTCCTGCCCATCGGCTGCGTGAGCAAAGGACGCCAGGGCAAGGAGATGGCGGAACTCGGCGACCTGGCGGCGGCCGGCGTGGTCGCCTTCAGCGATGACGGCTCGCCCATCGCCGACGCAGCGCTGATGCGGCACGCCCTCGAGTACGCCCGCGCGCTCGACCTGCCTGTCTCCGACCACTGCGAGGAGCCGTCGCTGACCCATGACGGCGTCATGCACGAGGGTTGGGTCGCCGCGAGACTGGGTCTGCGCGGTCAGCCCGCGGCCGCGGAGGAGGCGACGGTCGCCCGCGACATCGCCCTCGCCGAACTGACGAACTCACGCGTGCACGTCGCGCACGTCAGCACAGCGGGCAGCGTGGAGCTTGTCCTCCGGGCGAAGGCGCGCGGCGTCCCCGTCACGGCGGAGGTCACGCCACACCACCTGACGCTGACGCATGAGATCGTTATGTCGAGTCCTTCCCTACCCACTGGGCTCGCCTATGACACCAACGCGAAGGTCATGCCGCCCCTGCGCACGGCGGACGACGTCGCCGCCTGCGTCGAGGGGCTGCGGGATGGCACTATCGACGCCATCGCGACCGACCACGCGCCGCACGCGCCGGTCGACAAGCTGTGCGAGTTCGACGACGCGCCGTCGGGAATCGCCGGCTTCGAGACGGCGCTGGCTCTCGTGCTGTCGCTGGTGCACGAGAAGAAGCTTGACCTGGCGACG
>DATLAX010000155.1:0-3053 GCA_035527215.1 Dehalococcoidia bacterium | reverse complement strand
CCACGACTCGCCCGCCAGGACGTTGCCGAGAAGCTGCGGGTCGTCGAGCGCGCGGCGCATCTTGAACTTGGGGGTCATGCCGGGGCTCTCTCGCCCGCGACCTGGCGGGCGTAAGCATCAACGCTCGGCGTGATGTCTCTCTGCCGCCGCGGCAGGCCCAGGGCCTCGTGCAGGCGTCTGATGTGGCTGGCGACCCGGCCGTAGACCTCCAGCGCCTTCGGGGCAGCTGCACCGTCGCGGAGGGCGAACGAGGTCTCCATGAGTTCAAGCTGAACGGTCAGGGCGACGGCCCTGCGGAGCAGGCTGTACTCGGCCTCGCTGATGCAGTCTTCGCCGCCGAGGTCGGACAGGTGCAGCGCAATTAGGTCCCGGTGGCGGCGTGCCATCGAGCTCCTGCCGTCGACGCCCTCCAGGATGTCGGTCCCGTTGGTTAGGCGCGTCCTAAATTCCGCCTTCGAGAGCGCTAGACGCTTCCTAGCAGCAGGCTTGTTTTTGGGCGTTTCCATGGTCCTCTTAAGGCCCGTCATAAGGCCTACTGCGCCGCTGGCGGCGATCGGCTCCGCCCATGCGACGCGGATTCCCTGCGAATATAGCCGTTTTCTGGACGCAGGGCAATGGTGCGGCCAGGCGGTCTTAAACCGCTAGGCCGCGCCGAGATGGGCTCGGGGGATGGGGCTATCTTTTCTTCAGGCTCTGGTCTGAGGGTTGGGGTTCATCCCCCAGCACATCCGACCAGTCCTTCGGGCCATCATCAGGGGTCGTGGGCGTATCCAATTTCGCACGCACCAGCATCCTGACATCGCTGAGCCCCAGCCCGTAGAACTTGCCACGAAAATGGAATTGCCCCGTCACGGCGTCAGGGCGTTGCCGAAGCAGCCCAATCTGCATGTCTGACAATTCTTTGAGCGTCAGGTCGCCGAATTTCTTATCAGCCGTGTCGGCTAATACCTCGCGCATCCTCCGCTTCTTGTTGAGTTCTAAGTCCATAACAACCACGTCTGGCGAGGACGATGCCTCGCGGGTTCTCCGCTCGAACCGTTCCCGGCCGGCGATGCGGGCTGTTTTCTGCTCCGGTGTCTCAGTCATTGTCGTTTCCTCCTTTTTGAAACATGCTCCGCGCGGCGGCTTTATCGGCAAGCTCATCGAAGCGATCCCACCTAGCCTCGATGCGTCCGCGGTGCTGCCGTACGCGATCCTTCAACTGGTTGTTCATCACGTCCCCCTCCTGTCTTTTTTCTCACCCGCCGATGTGGTGGTAAGGCACCCAAGTCTCCCAGTTGCCGTGCCGGCGTGAATACTCGGCGGGGCCGACCCAAGGCGCCTCGTCGATGACTTTCACCCTGACGCCTCCCCTCCTCGTCACGAACAGGACCTCGCCCTGTGCCCACCAATTTGCACTTCGGTTGTATCCACTGTCACAGAACGAGACGCGGTCGCCCCGCCTGAGCCTGAGCGCTTCTCTGAGACGCATGGTCATCGCTTCTCTTTCTCCTCTCCCTGGGGTGGTCTCGGGTTCACCCAAATCAGCTCGGGCCCGGTGCGCAGGCGGCGCCGCGCGATTGATCTGCGAGGCCACTCACCCCTGACGAACCCCGCCCACTGCGCAGCCGTCTCGCCCCCGGCTGACTCGAACTCGTCGAACGTCTGCCGGCGCCCCGGCCAGTCCGGGTCGGCGATGTAGTCGCATAGTTGGCGGCGCGCCCTGAACGCCTCGCGCTCTAGGCGCTCGATCTCGGCGAGCTGTGCCTCGACGGTCTGGTGGAAGCGCCTCGCAAGGCGCTGATCTCGTCGCTCTGCTGCACTCATGGCCCTATCTCCCCGTGTAGGGGGGCAATTCAAACCGTTAAAGCGTTAAATCACTAGCACATTCAAAACGTTATGGGCGCCGCCAACCGTTCACACACCCCCGCCCGCTGAACGGTTGATGGCGGCCCTATGTCTTTGATTTACTTTGCGTTTTAACGGTTTAACGGTTTGGTCACCCCCCGCCTCGGCATAGCCGTCGATGTAGCGCCGGAAGACGGCCGCGAAGCGGTCGCGGCTGTAGCCCTTGCGGGTCACGGCGCGGATGCGGATGTTCCGGGGAAAGACGCTGAACGGCTTCAGCAGCCAGGCGAGTTTGGTCTTGCTGATCGGCTGGCCCCGGGAGAACTCCGCCCACGGCGACCCCTCGATGCGGAGCAGCTCGTTGACCAACTCGCCGCTGTGGAGATCGTCGCCCTCTCTGTCGAAGATCGCGGCGATGTCCTTCAACAGCCGCTCGCGGATGCCCTCATCGTCCTCAACGACGCCGAACTTGCGCGCGGCCGCGCGCGCGAGATCGGGCCATTCACCACCGGCGATTTCCGCGATCGACAGCAGGGGCGCCCAGTTGTCTTTCTGCCGATCAGACAGCTCCTCGGGCGCGGCGGGCTTCGCCTCGGCGATGGCGTCGAAGTTGTCGGCAACCCACCGAGCCGCCTTTCGGCGCAGCTCGTGGTAGGGATTGTCTGCCGGGAGGGGATCGACGTGGGTCGTCTTCAGCTTCCGCTTCAACTCGATCTTGATGGACCGGTCCTCAAGCGTGTCCGGCAGGCGACCGATGCAGGCGAACGCCTTCGGCGCCCAGGTTCTGAATTGCCGAGGCTCGTGGCCATCGCCCACGCACCGGAGCACGAAGGCGGTCGCCCGGTTGTGGCCGGAATTGAGAACGCCGCGGAGCTCACTCTTGTCGCTGACGAAGGTGTCCATCTCGTCGATCAGCAAGGTCGGCTTCCAACGCTCGATCACGCGAAACACGGTCGCCGGAGTCAAGTTGGCCGCCAGCACGGGCTTCGGCACGATCAGGGCGGTCGTCTCAAGCAGCACCGTCTTTCCGCACCGCTTCGTCGGCGAAGGAATGAGCAATATGGGCGAGCGCCGCGCCGCGTCGTGTGCGTGGCTGTGCACGATCCAGAGAGCGACTGCCTCCGGGCCATGCTTCGGCAGAACGACGTGACGGTTAAGAACGTCAGTGATCTCATCGAGGAGATCGGCGCCGTCCACCGGCTTCGACCAGGGCTCGACCTCTGCCA
>DATLAX010000154.1:0-3237 GCA_035527215.1 Dehalococcoidia bacterium | reverse complement strand
ACCTCACCTTCACGGATCGGTTCGCGATCTGGCCGAGGCCGCTGTTCTACGGAGAGGTCTGCCGGACGCACAAGCTGCGGCTCGTCTTCTATCCGACGGACAACCCCACCCAGGACTTCGACCCAGACGTGGCGGAGCGCGTGGCTGAGCGTCTGCTGCGCTTCAAGCCGATCCACGTCGAGATCGACCGGATCACCTTCGACGGGCTGCGGGCCTCGAGCCAGGTCTGGGTGCTGGACGACGTGGTGGGGGACAGTACAGCCGTGGGATCATGGGCCGGTCCCGTGGTCGCGGAGAGTCGAGCAGCCAGCCAGGTCTGGGTCCAGGCCGTCGCCGCGGACACGGTGTAGGAGAGTTCATGGCCAAGGCACTGGCATTCAAGCGAGACACGCAGGAGGTGGTGGAGATCGACACGATCAACAACCGCTTCCAGGCGCTCGGTGTGGCGATCGCGGGCGCGGAGACGACTGTCGCCTTCCCAGGCCGCTCTCAGAACATCATCGCGGTCTACCGCGGCGATCCGTACCTCCTCTACCTGCACAACACCAACGAGATCCGCCTGTCGGTCTTCACCGCGGGCGCGTGGGCCGACGTCGCTGGTTTCACGGCGATCGTCAGCGCTGGCGGCGACATGACGCCGACGGCGCTCCACGTTGTGCAGGACTTCTTGGTCGCCGTCTGCCAAGAGAGTGACTCCGCCGGCGTCGACAAGATCATCGCGCGGCGGAGCGCGGACGGGATCACGTGGGCCGCCGTCGTCACCAAGCTCATGCCCACGCAGCCGGTCACCAACCAAGGCGGGGCCAGCCTCACGTGGCGCAACGCCCTGTTCGTGTCGACCGCGGACGGGATCGTGTTCTACGACGCGGTGGCCAACACCTGGGCCGCCGCCTTCGACACAGGTGACGACGCGTTGCTCACCGGGACGACCATCCCCGTGGGCAACTTCGCCTTCTGGAACAACGCGCTCTACTTCGCCAAGCCGGGCGTGGTGCCGACGATCTACCAGATCACCGCCACCTTCGACCTTGGCGCGCTTCCGGCCTCTCCCATGTGGGCCAACCTCACTCCTACCGGGATTCCCGGCCTGGGAACTGTCACCGTGGGACCGGACACCGGCTCTCTCCTCCTGTTCGTCACCAAGGCGGACGAGCTGGCCATGCTCTACTCGGCGCAGCTCGGGACGAAGCTCATCAAAGCGGACTCAGCGCAGTTTCCGATCTTCACGGACGCCACCGACACCTTCTTGCCGGCGTCGATCAAGGCGGGAACCGATCTTGGGTTCGCGCTCTACGTGGATGACCGGCGGCGGGTGAACGAACTCCAGAGCTTCCTGATTCGGTATCCGTCGCTCGGCAACACGCAGCTCGCGAGCTGGGACGGTGTCGGCGGGTTCCTGGTGCGCTCGACCTTCACTGGTGTCCAGTTCATGCCGCCGGACTCCCGCTTCGGTGAGCTGCGCACCTACACCGCGCTCCAGCCTACGGCGCACATTCGGATCGTTGCCCAGCCCTTCCCAGGCAGGGTGCGGCTCGACTACACCGTTCGCGACTCCGGCTCGAGGCCAATCGACGTCTTCGGCGAGTATTCGATCGACGGCGACGAGTGGTTCCCCATGACGCAGGGTGACGGAGACTCGGGCAACGAGCAGCTCGCCAGCTCGCCGGCGGGCACCGACTACTTCTTCTTCTGGGACGCCTTTGTGGACCTCGATGGCGACTTCGACCACATGCACATGCGCGTCGTCGCGCGTATCTCTGGGGTCTGACCCATGTCGCTTAGCCAGCCTGTCTCCCAGGGGGTCGACACGACTCCGGGCGGCTCCCTTGGCGAGGCGGCGCTGCATCCGATCGCAACGATTCCCAGCTCAAGCTTTGGCGAGGCGCACGTCGTCGGGATCGACGTCGTGCCCGGCGGCTCATTCAGTGAGCCGGTCGAGCACGTGGTGCTGGTCACGCCGGATCTCGACCCCACTAGCTCGATGTTCGACCACTTCGTCGGCGTGCCGGAGGTGGCCGCCACCAGCTCCATTTTCGATCACAATGCCGAGGCCATTCCCGGCGCAATCACGTCGCCGATGTTCGATCACCTTGCGACCGAAACCCCGGGCGCAATCACGTCGTCGCTCTACGACCACGATGCGACTACCATCGTGCCGACCCCGATTCCGACGAAGTCGACGTCTTCGATCTTCGATCATGACGCCATCACCGTTCCCCCGCCCTTCACACCCTTGGATCCGAATGTGGCCGTCCCAGTCGAGCTGAAGATCAAGGGGGTGCTCACGCCTGAGCTGTGCATCGGCGGAGGGTCTGGGATCTCGGCCGGGATCTGCGGAACCGAGTTCGGCATCGGCAAGCCGGTGGTGGTCTGATGCCGCTTCCGACTCACACCTTCAACACGCAGGAAGTGAAGATCCGCCGCGGCGAGCGCTACACCAGCCAGGCGGTCAACAAGAAGTTCCTCGTGCAGCCGCGTGGTGTCTACGCCGGCTACCTGCCCGCGGTGTCCGCCGGCTCGAGACTGCTAACGCTTGCGCCCGACCCGACCTACGGGATCTCCTTCTGCCGCGTTCGCTCCAGCGCCGAGCTGTCCAGCCTCGACGTCATCACCGATCAGCCGGTCGTCTTGGACTTCACAGGCCACGACTTCGTCGCTGATCCGATCGCCTACGTCATCATCACGGCGAGCGCGTCCTTGGGCGGCGCCACGACTAGCTCGATCTTCACCCGCGCGACGATCGCTGTTGATCCGCTCGAGCAGCTCGTCTGCGTGGTGACCGAGGTAGCGGGCGAACTGAGCGTCGCCTTCGACGACCCGACCAACCGCTTCACGCCGTTCGCGCACGCCTCTGCGCCCCTCGGCTTCGGCTTCATGAAGGACGGCGCGATTGAGGAGCTGATTGCCGCTGTCGCGATGGTCGCCGAGGTCCAGGCAGCTCGTGAAGACCTCACCGGCTTCGTTCACCCCTTCCCCGACGGGCTTCACGATCGGATCGGCGCCGACCTCGTCCCAGCGGCGATCGCCTCTCGCCTCTCGCGAGTGACGCGTACGCTACGCAGCAACGACCACTTGATCGCGTTCACCACGGACGAGGCGAACGTCTCGGCCAGCTTCACCGAGACGGCCCGCACGCGCTCCCCGATCGAGACCATGTCCGGCTTGGGCGCGGAGCTGTCCGGTGTCCAAGGCGCGATCTCGGTTCCAACCGACGCCGTGCGCAACATCTGCGTCGTC
>DATLAX010000153.1:0-10496 GCA_035527215.1 Dehalococcoidia bacterium | reverse complement strand
GGGCGCCGGTGCCCTCATCGTCGCGCCTTTCCCGCAGAGCGACGCCCGCTGGCTTGACAGCGACTGCGCGGCGAAGGCCGAGACCGTCATCGACGCCATACGGGCGATTCGCAACATACGCGCCGAGCGGGGGGTCGAGCCGGTCCGTTTCGTCGAGGCATACGTAATCGGCGAGGGCGACGTCCGGCAGACTCTGGAGCGGAGTCGCGACGTCATCGAGAACCTGTCGCGCGCCAGGCCCTTGCGCATCGTCGCCGCGGCCGGCGAAGCGCCGAGTGAAGGCGTCGTGACCGCCGTGCTGCGGGACGCGCAGGTCGTGCTGCCGATGGCCGGCCTCTTCGACGTCGCGGCGGAGCGGCAGCGGTTGAGTAAGCAGCTCGAAGCGTCGGAGGCAGACGTGGCGCGGCTGGAGGCGCATCTCGCCGACGGGCAGTTCGTCGCCAGAGCGCCGGAGGCCGTCGTCCAGCGGGAGCGGGAGAAGCTGGAAGCCGCACAGTCGCGGTCGGAGGGCCTGCGCCGCCGGCTGCAGGAACTCGCCTGACCGCGGCGGGTCAGGCGGGACACCCGACCTACCGTGGGCGGCAGACGGCACCCGTTTTCCGGCTTGTTGCACTCTCCACAATCATTGACCCATAGATTGCCTATTGCTAGCATTTTGGTGTAACTTGCCTGCACTTCTCTCATAGCGGGGCTTTCTTGCAGACTCTCCTCGACAACTACGCTGCTGTCTTGCTGGCCGTGGGCATCGGCGTCGGCATGGTCCTGGCGGCGTTGATCACAGCCAGGATACTGGCGCCGTTCTCTTCGTCGTCGGCCAAGGCCACCCCTTACGAATGCGGCATGCTCCCCATCGGGCGCGTCCGCGTCCAGATGAGCGTCCGCTACTACCTGTACGCCATCCTCTTCCTCGTCTTCGACGCGGAAGCGGTGTTCCTCTTCCCCTGGGCAGTGAGCCTCGTCGGCGTCGGCAAGGCCGCCTTCTTCGAGATGGTCCTGTTCCTCGGCGTCCTCGCCGGCGGGCTCATCTACGCCTGGAAGAAGGGAGCGCTCGAATGGCGCTAGAAGACAGGGGGAAGCCGGCGATGCCTTCGCGCCCGCAGACCAGCCTGGAGCGAGAGGCTGAGCGACTCCGCCCCGTCGAGGTCCAGCACCCGCACGCCCTCTATCGGCAGGTGCTGCCCGGGGTCATGCAGGCGCCGGCCGACTACCTGCTGGCGATGGCCCGCAAGTCGTCGCTCTGGCCGATGACGTTCGGGCTGGCCTGCTGCGCCATCGAGATGATGTCGGCGTACATGTCGCACCACGATCTCGACCGCTTTGGCATCGTGCCCTGGGCGTCGCCGCGCCAGGCCGACGTCATGATCGTCGCCGGCACGGTGACGAAGAAGATGGCGCCGTCCGTCAAGCTGCTCTACGAGCAGATGCCGAACCCGAAGTGGGTCGTCGCCATGGGCTCCTGCGCCACCAACGGCGGCCCCTATACCCGCTACGACCGGGTGGTGCAGGGCGTGGACAAGCTCGTTCCCGTCGACGTGTACGTGCCCGGCTGCCCGCCGCGGCCGGAGGCACTCATCGATGGGCTCATCGCCCTCCAGGAGAAGATCATGCGCGATCGGGGGTCGATTGGATGACCTCACCGCATGAAGGGCCGCAGGAGGCGCCGATCGTACCTCCGCCGCCGGGCAGCATCGCTGACCTGTTTCGAGAAGTCCTCCCCGACATCGAGTTCACGGCGACTCAGGGCGCGGGCGAAGTCATCCTCATCATCTCGCGGGAGGACGCGCCGCGCGTTCTTCGGACCGCCAAGGACGACCCGAAACTCGACCTCAAGTACCTGCGTTGTCTCCTGGGCGTCGACCACATGGAGTCCGGGCTGGAGGTCGCCTACCAGCTCTACTCCTTCTCCCACAAGCACGGCGTGACCATCAAGACGCGCCTTCCCCTCGACGACCCGCGCGTCGCATCCGCGGCGTCGGTCTGGAAGGGCGCCGACTGGCTGGAGCGGGAAACGGCGGAGATGTTCGGCATCGTCTTCGACGGGCACCCGAACCCCGTGCCGCTCCTGCTGCCCGACGACATGACGGACCACCACCCGCTGCGCAAGGACAACCCCTTCGCCCAAGTGGAGGAATGGCAGGGGCTACGGCTCGGCGCCGAGGCGTCGAAGGCCGGCCACATCCCTGCCGGCTACGAGAGCGTCGCCAGCGAGGGCGGCGAGGAGGGCGGCGGCTGATGGCGACGGACCTGGACCGCGATCTCGAGACGCTCGACATCAACGTCAACGTGGGACCGCAGCACCCGGCGACCCACGGCGTCTTCCGCATGGTCCTCACCGTAAGCGGCGAGAAGGTCGTCGACGTCGTGCCGCACATCGGCTACATGCACCGCGGCGCCGAAAAGCTCTCCGAGGGCGTGGACTACCGCCAGGCCCTCATCTACCAGGACCGCACGGAGTACCTGGCGCAGTTCAACGCCGAGATGTGCTACTGCATGGCGGTGGAGAAGCTGGCCGGGCTGGAAGTGCCCGAGCGCGCTGAGTACATCCGTGTCATCCTCACCGAGCTGAACCGGATAACCAGCCACTACATGTTCGTCGGCGCCTTCGCGACCGATATCGGCGTCTACGGCACCGCCTTCACCTACGCCTTCCGCGAGCGGGAGTACATCCAGGAAATATTCGACGCCGTCAGCGGCGACCGCATGATGTACGGTTACTTCCGTCCCGGCGGCGTTGTCTGGGACGTGACGGCCGACTTCAAAGACCGCGTGCGCTGGGTCTGCGGCCAGACACGCGTCGGCATCGACGACCTCGACCGGCTGCTGACGACAAACGAGGTCTTCCTCACCCGCTGCCATGACATCGGCGCCATCTCGCTGGAGGACGCCATCGACTACGGCCTGTCCGGCCCCATGCTGCGCGCCTGCGGCCTCCCCTTCGACCTGCGTCGCGCCGAGCCCTACTCGATCTACGATCGCTTCGAGTTCGACATCCCGACGGGCACAACCGGCGACGTCTACGACCGCTACCTGGTGCGCATGGAGGAGATGCGTCAGTCGGTGCGCATCGTCGAGCAGGCAATCGAGCAGATGCCCGACGGCCCGATCATGCCGGAGAAGGCGCCGCGCCGCCTGCGTCTCCCGCCGGGCGAAGTGTACATGCGCACCGAGAACCCCCGCGGCGAGTACGGCATCTACCTCGTATCGAAGGGCGGTGAGAAGCCCTACCGGCTGAAGATCCGCTCCTCCTGCCTCAGCAACCTGACGGCCCTCAAGCAGATGATTGTCGGGCAGTACGTCGCCGACGCGGTGGTCATTCTCGGCTCCGTGGACATCGTCCTGGGTGAGGTGGACCGGTGAGCGCGCTGGAGACCTTCTTCGACAACGTCTGGGTGGACGCCCTCTGGCGGCTCCTGGCCGTGCTGGGCCTGATGGTGATCGTCGTGCTGGCGCTGACTTATGTCGAGCGGAAGTTCGTCGGCCGCATCCAGATGCGCCTCGGCCCGATGCGCACCGGCCCCTACGGCATCATGCAGCCCATCGCCGACATGGTGAAGATACTGCTGAAGGAGGACCTGCGGCCCGCCAGCGCCGACCGCATCGCCTTTGAGCTGGCGCCCTTCCTCGCATTCGTGCCCGCGTTCCTGACGTTGCTCGTCCTGCCCTTCACGGCGAAATGGGATGTGCGAGTTCTCGACCTGGGGCTGCTCTATTTCATCGCCGTGTCCGGTCTCACCGTGCTCGGCTACGTCTTCGCCGGCTGGGCCTCCGACAACAAGTACGCGCTCATCGGCGCCCTGCGCGTGGCGGCGCAGCTCATAAGCTACGAGGTGCCGCTCGTCCTCGCCGTGCTGGCGCTGGCGATGCTGGCCGGCTCCCTGAACCTGGTCGAGATCGTCGAGAAGCAGGGGCGCGTGCCGTTCATCGTCTGGCAGCCGCTGGGGTTCTTCCTCTTCATGGCCGCGGCCGTCTCCGACCTGACGCGCCGTCCCTTCGACGTGGCGGCGGCGGAGTCGGAAGTTGCCGGCGGGCCCTGGATCGAGTTCAGCGGCATCCGCTGGAGCATCCTCTATGCCCTCACCGAGTACACGAACATGTTCGCTCTGTGCACCCTCGGCTCGCTCATCTTCCTCGGCGGCTGGAACTGGCCGCTGGGCCTGGAGTGGGGCTGGTGGTGGCAGCTAGCGCTGATCTTCGCCAAGACGAGCGCCCTGATCCTTGTGGTCATGTGGGTGAACGCGACGTTCCCGCGCGTCCGCGTCGACCAGCTCATGTCGTTCTGCTGGAAGCTGCTGCTGCCGCTGGCGTTCGTCCAGGTCTTCCTCAACGGCCTCATCCTTGTCTACGACTGGCCGGACTGGACGTTCCTCGTCACGTCGGGGCTTGCCCTTGCGGCCGCGGGCTACATCGTCTACTCCGTGCTTCCCATCGGGTCGCCTTCGCGCATGGTTGTGAGGAGCGGCGCCTGATGCTGGGAGTGCTTCGAGGCCTGGCCGAAACGCTGCGAACGATGGCCCGCAAGCCGGTGACCATCCAGTACCCGACGGTGCGTCGCCCGATACCGGAGCGCGAACGCGGCTACCCGCTGCTCCTCTGGGACAGCGAGGCCGGCGAGCCGTTCTGCACCGGCTGCCATGCCTGCGAACGCGCCTGCCCGACGGAATGCATATCGGTCACGATGAAGGACAACCCGCTTGCCGCCGAGGAGAAGAGCAAGCGACGCAAGATCGTCGACAAGTTCATCCTCGACTACGGGCGCTGCATACGCTGCCGCATCTGCGTCGAGACGTGCAACTTCAGCGCCATAGCCATGAACAACACCTGGGACGGCCACGAGATGTCGCGCTACGACCGCAGCGAGCTGGTGGTGGACCTGGAGCAGTTGCTGGCCAAATCGAAGGCCGGAGGGTTTACACCCTGGGTGGCGCCATGACAGTGACGGAGGTCATCTTCTACTTCATAGCGGCAGCGACCGTCGTCAGCGCGTTCGGCGTCGTCGCGACGGGCAAGATCGCGTATGCCGCCATCTCGCTCGTCTTCACGCTGCTGGCGGTCGCGGCGCTGTACATCCTGCTGGCAAGCGAGTTCCTGGCCCTGGTGCAGGTGCTCCTCTACGCCGGCGGCGTCGCTGTGCTGTTGCTGTTCGCGCTCATGCTGACGCGCGCCCGCGAGCTGGTGCCCGTCCTCGACGGCAGGCAGAAGCCGTTCGCAATCATCGCCGGTCTGGGGCTGATGGGCGTGCTTGTCGCGACGGTCTTGCTGACGGACTGGCCGCGCAGGGCCGACGAGCCGACTCTGGTCAACTTGAACGCCATCGGCGACAGGCTGTTCCGGGACTTCGCGCTGCCCTTCGAGGTAGCGTCGCTCGTACTGCTGGTCGCCCTCGTCGGATCGATAGTCCTGGCGCGCAGCGAGGAGGAGGAAGAGGAATGATACCTCTCGAGAGCTTCCTCGTCCTCAGCGCCATTCTCTTCTCGCTCGGCGTCTACGGCGTCCTCGCCCGACGCCACGCGGTACTCATACTCATGTCGGTGGAGCTCATGCTGAACGCCGCCAGCATCAACATGGTCGCGTTCGCCGCCTACACGTCGCCGGAGCGTTTCACCGGCATCATCTTCGCCATCTTCATCATCACCGTCGCCGCCGCGGAGGTCGGGCTGGCGCTGGCGATTGTCCTGCGCATCTTCCGCAACCGCACGACGGCGAACGTCGACGAGGTAAACCAGCTCAAATGGTAACGACCACGCATCATCGAACGAGGGAGACGGCGAGATAGCGATGGGCATGGAGCAGGCCTGGCTGATTCCCGCCATACCGGCCGCCGCCGCGGGAATCCTCATACTCATCGGCAAGTACCTGCCGCGCAAGGGCGACTGGCTCTCCGTGCTCGCCATGGGGACGTCGTTCGTGCTGTTCTTCTTCGTCCTCCACGACCTGACGAACGCGCTGTCCGGCAACGCCGAGTTCACGGCCGTGCACTCCGGGCGCGACTGGGTGCACTTCGACGCTTTCACGCTGCGCATCGGTTTCCAGGTCGACCAGCTCGCGGCGGTGATGCTGGCGGTCGTCAGCTTCATCAGCCTGATGGTGCAGGTCTACTCGCTCGAGTACATGCAGGGCGACAAGCGCTACGGCTGGTACTTCGCAGTACAGTCCCTGTTCGCGGCGGCCATGCTGACGCTCGTCCTCGCCGACAACTTCCTCCTCCTCTACTTCGCCTGGGAGGGCGTCGGCCTCTGCTCCTTCCTGCTCATCGGCCACTACCATGAGCGTCGCTCGGCGGCGGAGGCGGCGAAGAAAGCGTTCGTCACCACGCGCCTGGGCGACGTCGGCCTGCTGATCGGCATCATCCTGCTCTGGCGCTCCACCGGCACCTTCGACATGTCGACGATCTTCAACGCGGCCACGTCCGGCCAGATCGACCACGCCTATCTGACGGCCTGCGTGCTGCTGATCCTGCTCGGCGCGATGGGCAAGTCGGCGCAGTTCCCGTTCCACGTCTGGCTCCCCGACGCCATGGAGGGCCCGACGCCCGTCAGCGCCCTCATCCACGCCGCGACGATGGTCGTGGCCGGCGTCTACCTTGTGGCGCGCACGATGCCGCTCTTCCAGGAGGTCGACGGCACGCTGGTGGCCGTGACCGCAGTCGGCCTCATCACAACGCTCATGTCGGCGACGATGGGGCTGGTGATGACGGACATGAAGCGCGTGATCGCCTACTCCACGCTCAACAGCCTGGGGCTAATGTTCGTCGGCCTCGGCACCGGCCTGGTCACGGCGGCCATGCTCTACCTGCTGACCCACGCTTTCTTCAAGGCCCTGCTCTTCCTCGCTTCCGGCTCGGTCTATCACTCCACCGACGAACTCGACGTCGAGCAGATGGGAGGGCTCGCCAAGCGGATGCCGGTGACGGCCGCCGTCTTCACCATCGGGGCGCTGGCGATGGCGGGGCTGCCGCCGCTCGCCGGCTTCTGGGCGAAGGACGAGATATTACTCTCAACGTTCGACCATCACAACACGATTGTCTTCCTCCTGATATTAGCCAGCCTCGTGATTACGGCGCTGTACATGGCGCGGCTGGTGCTGCTCATCTTCGCGGGCAGGCCGCGCAATGCGCACGTGTACGAGCACGCGCACGAGCCGGGCCCCGCGATGAGGCTGACGACGATCGTCCTGGCGGTCCTGGTAGTCATCGCCGGGTTCATCGTGTTCGACTGGGCGGGCAAGCTGATCTCGTTACCCGGTGGCTTTGGCAAGTTCGTGTTCACGCACGAACCGGAGGAGTACCGCGCCAATATCGCGCTGGTGATGGTGTCGATCCTCCTGATCGTTGGAGGACTCGCGGGCGGACTCTACGTCTGGGGGCCGGTTCGACGGTCTCGGGCCGTGCTGGAGCGCCTGCCGCAGCTCCATCAGGTCCTGGCCAACAAGTTCTACATGGACGACGCCTACCAGTGGGTAATCGACCACGTGGTGCTCGTCGTGGCGGGCATCGTCGCCTGGTACGACCGCGTGATCGTCAACGACACGGGCGTAAACGGCCCCGCCGATGCGACGCGCTTCGGCGCCTTCCTGCTGAAGTTCCATGAGACGGGCCTGATGCCGAACTACGCCCTGCTCATGACCGTCGGTGTCGTAGTGCTGGCCGTGATCGCATTCATCGTGGGCACGTAGGGGAGGAACGAAGAGGCTAGATGCCACACGACTACGTTCTCCTGCCGCTGATCGTCCTGCCGCTGGCGACGTCGCTGGTGCTGCTGGCCGTGCCTTCCCGACACGCGAACGCCGTGCGCTACGTGTCCGCGGCGTCGGCCCTGGCGCTGCTGGGGCTGTCTCTGTACGTCTTCTTCGGCTACCAGTTCGGCGACGGCGACGCCGTCATCCAGTTCGAGGGGCGCTGGCCGTGGCTGGAGAACGTCGGCTTCCTGGGCGCGAACGGCATAACGCTCCACCTCGGCGTCGACGGCATCTCCGCACCGATGGTGCTCCTGAACGGCATCGTCGCCTTCACCGGCGTGCTCATTTCCTGGAAGATCGATTATCGCACGAAGGACTTCTTCGTCCTCTTCTTCGCGCTCGTGGCAGGCGTCTTCGGCACGTTCATCTCGCTCGACCTGTTCTTCTTCTTCTTCTTCTACGAGCTGGCCGTGCTGCCCATGTTCCTGCTGATCGCCGTGTGGGGCGCCAGCAGCCGCTTCCCGACCTTCGTGCGGACGAAGGAGTACGGCGCGATGAAGCTGACGCTGTATCTTGTCGCGGCGAGCATGCTCATCTTCGTCGGCATCTTCGCCGTCTTCGTAAAGGCGGACATCGGCACTTTCGACTTGCCGGCGCTGTACAACGTCCAGTTCTCCGAGGGCTTCCAGAAAGCGCTCTTCCCCGTCTTCCTGATCGGCTGCGGCGTGCTGGCGGGCCTCTGGCCCTTCCACACCTGGTCGCCCGACGGCCACGTCGCCGCTCCCACGGCCGTGAGCATGCTCCACGCCGGCGTCCTGATGAAGCTGGGCGCCTTCGGCATCATCCGCCTGGGCATACAGCTTCTGCCCGAAGGGGCGCAGTTCTGGATGCCGGGCCTCATGGTGCTGGCGACGACGAACGTCATCTACGGCGCCGTGTCGGCGATGGCGCAGCGCGACTTCAAGTACATGGTGGGCTACTCCAGCGTCAGCCACATGGGCTACGTCCTGATGGGCCTGGCGACGCTGAATGCCATCGGACTCAACGGCGCCGTGCTCCAGATGTTCTCCCACGGCATCATGACGGCTCTCATGTTCGCCATGGTCGGAGCCGTCTACGACCAGGCGCACGTCCGCGACATGTCGATCTTCGGCGGGCTGGCGAACAAGATGCCGCGCTTCACCGCCTTCTTCGCCATCGCCGGACTGGCGTCGCTGGGGCTGCCCGGGCTGTCGGGTTTCGTCGCCGAGTTCCACATCTTCGTGGGGACGTTCCGCACCTACCCGGCGTTCGGCGCGCTGGCAGTCTTCGGCGCGGCGGTAACGGCAGTCTACATCCTGCGCATGCTGGCGATGGCGTTCTTCGGCCCGTTCAACGAACGCTGGTCGAATCTGGTGGAGATGACGCGCTGGGAGCAGGCGGCGGGCGCCGTTCTCATTTTCTTCCTGCTGTTCATGGGGCTCTGGCCCGCGCCTTTCGTTGACCGCATCTCGCACACTGTACTCACTCTGGCGGCGCTGAAATGAACCTCGACTACTCGCTGCTGATACCGGAGTACCTGCTGGCCGCACTGGCGGCGGTCGTCGTGGCGCTCGGCCTCTTCGACGCGCGACGCGCCCGCACGTACCTCCCGTACGTCTCGGCCGCGGGACTGGGCGGCATCCTTGTCGTCTCGCTGTTCTACATCAACAAGGGACCGCTCGACTTCGCCGGACTCGTCCAGGTCGACAATTACACGACCTTCTTCCGCGTCCTGTTCATCGCCATCACGGCCGTCGTCTGCCTGGCGTCGGCCCACTTCGTCCGCGACCGCCTGCGTCACGCCGGCGAGTACTACGGGCTGCTCATTCTGTCGACCATCGGCTGCATCTACATGGCCGCCGGCCGCGAGCTGATTACGGCCTACATCGCGATGGAGCTGCTCAGCTTCAGCCTCTACGTGCTCGTCTCGTTCGCGAAGATGGACGCGAAGTCGAACGAGGGCGGCATGAAGTACATGCTGCTGGGGGCGTTCTCATCGGCGCTGTTCCTCTACGGCCTGAGCCTGATCTACGGCGTCGCCGGCTCCACGTCCTACGCCGACATCAACGCGGCGCTGAGCGGCAGCGTCAGCGACTTCAGCACGGCGATGCTGATGGGACTCGTGCTGATAATCGCCGGCATCGGCTTCAAGGTATCGGCGGTGCCCTTCCACATGTGGGCGCCGGACGCCTACGAGGGCGCGCCGCTGCCGATCACCGCCTACCTGTCGGCGGCGTCGAAGGCGGCGGGCATCGCCCTGCTCCTGCGCCTGTTCACGGAGGCCTTCCTGCCGGTGCTCAGCGACTGGCGCTGGATGATCGCGGCGCTGGCGGCGGCGAGCATGACGCTGGGCAACCTGGTCGCGATCCAGCAGCACAACATCAAGCGCCTTCTCGCCTACTCCAGCATCGGGCAGGCCGGCTTCATGCTGATGGGCATCGCCGCCCTTTCGGAGACGGCGGCGAGCACGCTGGTCCTGCACCTGACGGGCTACGTCATCACCAACCTGGCGGCGTTCGTCGCCGTCATCGCCTTCTACAACGCGACCGGCAAGGACGAGATCCCCGACTACCGCGGTCTGGCGGAGAGGGCGCCGTTCCTTGCGCTCTCCTTGACGATCGCTTTGTTCTCGCTGGCGGGCATGCCCCTGTTCGCGGGCTTCGCGACGAAGTTCCTGCTGTTCCAGGCCGTCGCCAACGAAGGCTTGTTATGGCTTGCCGCGCTGGCGGTGGTGAACAGCTTGATATCGCTCTACTACTATCTGCTGGTCATCAGGCAGATGTACGTCAGTGAGACGGAGG
>DATLAX010000152.1:0-2047 GCA_035527215.1 Dehalococcoidia bacterium | reverse complement strand
GTCAACCTCTACAACGAGGGCCTCATCTACCGCGGCGAGCGCATCATCAACTGGTGTCCGCGCTGCCAGACCGCCATCTCCGACCTCGAGGTCGAGTACCATGAGGCGCAGGACCACCTCTGGTACGTCCGCTATCCCTTGCTCGATGACGCCGGCCAACCCGGCGGCGAGTACATAACCATCGCCACCACGCGCCCGGAGACGATCGTCGCCGACGTGGCCGTCGCCGTGAACCCGGACGACGAGCGCTACAAGGGCATCGTCGGCAGGACAGCGCTGCTGCCGGTCATGGAGCGCCGGATGCCCGTCGTCGCCGACGAGGCCGTCGACCCCGCGTTCGGCACCGGCTCCCTCAAGATCACGCCCGGCCACGACCTCGTCGACTTCGAGGTCGGCCAGCGACACAGCCTGGAAACCATCAGCGCCATCAACCTCGATGCGACGATGAGCGATGCGGCGGGCCCCTACAAGGGCATGGACCGCTTCGAGTGTCGTGACGCCATCGAGGCGGACCTGAAGAAGGGCGGCTACCTCGTGAAGGTGGAGCCGTACACGCACAGCGTCGGGCACTGCCAGCGCTGCCACACGCTCGTCGAGCCGCTCGTGAGCAAGCAGTGGTTCCTGCGCATGGAGCCGCTGGCGAAACCGGCTGTTGAAGCCGTCACCGGCGGGCGCATTCGCTTCGTGCCGGAGCGTTTCACGAAGGTCTACCTGAACTGGATGGAGAACATCCGCGACTGGTGCATCTCGCGCCAGCTCTGGCTGGGCCACCCGATACCGGTGTGGTACTGCCGTGACTGCGACGGCCTGACCGTGACCCTGCTTGACCCCGACGTCTGCCAGCACTGCGGCTCGAAGGGCATCGAGCGCGACCCGGACGTTCTGGACACCTGGTTCTCGTCCGCTCTCTGGCCGCATTCAACGCTCGGCTGGCCGGACGAGACCGAAGACCTCAAGTACTTCTACCCAACGTCCGTAATGGAGACTGGCTACGACATCATCTTCTTCTGGGTCGCCCGCATGATCATGATGGGCCTCTACAACATGAAGGAGGTCCCGTTCCACACCGTCTACCTGCACGGCCTGGTCCGCGACGAGCGGGGCGAGAAGATCAGCAAGTCGAAGGTGACGACGAAGCACCACATCCCCAGCCCGCTCGAGGCCATCGAGACGTACGGCGCCGACGCCCTGCGCTACGCCCTGGCCACCGGTGGCACGCCCGGCAACGACATGCGCATCTCGGAACAGCGGCTGGAGGCGGGACGCAACTTCGCCAACAAGCTGTGGAACGCCTCGCGCTTCGTCATCGGCAGGCTGGAGGGGCGCACGGTCGAGCGGCCCTCGCCCGACGCGCGCGAGTCGATGGCTCTGGAGGACCGCTGGATCATGTCGCGGTTGAACGCCGTCGTCGCGAGCGTCGACCAGCTCCTCGGCGACTTCCAGGTCGGCGAGGCGGGCCGTCAGGCGCACGACTTCCTCTGGGGCGAGTACTGCGACTGGTACCTGGAGATGGCGAAGGTGCGCCTGACCGCCGGCGATGACTCGCCGCTGCCGGTGCTCGCGCACGTCCTCGACCAGGCGTTGCGGCTTCTCCACCCCTACATGCCGTTCGTAACGGAAGCCGCTTGGCGCGCCCTGTCGCCTCACCTGGCAGAGCCGGGCGCCGGTGCCCTCATCGTCGCGCCTTTCCCGCAGGGCGACAGCGGGTGGGTGGACGAGGACGCGGAAAAAAGCGCGCGCCTCAACGTGGAAGTGATTCAGTCAATCCGTAACTTGCGCGCACAGTATCATGTGGAGCCCAGCCGATTTATCCCTGCGGGAGTATACATCTCCGATCCCTCGATTGAAGTCATGGCTATCAGGCCGTCATTGATGAAAGCACTTGCGAGGGTGGACGAGTTGTATGTGATAAATGGCCCACCGCCTCGCGAGCAAGATGTGAGCGACGGACGAACAGCTGTTGCCATTCTGCGTGAGGCAACGGTAGTGCTTGCTATCGCGGACCTCTTTGATTTCGAGGCGGAGCGGCAGCGGTTGAGTAAGCAGC
>DATLAX010000151.1:0-8313 GCA_035527215.1 Dehalococcoidia bacterium | reverse complement strand
TCTACCCGCTCGTCGCACCTCGTGGCGTCAACGCCTACGCAGATAGAGTGAGAGGCGTCCAGGCGAAGTCCGGCCTCATCGGCCTGATGGGCATCACCTACTGGGTGGAGTAATAGGACCGGAATCCCCCGGCACGCGACGCGCGGCAAAGCCCTCGGTATCCCGCTGCTACGCCACAGCGACGGTAATCGCCTGCTGAGGACAGACGTCGCTGCAGACCTCGCAGCCCGTGCAGAGGCTAAGGAACAGCGGCCCGATCGTCCAATCCTCGGTGACCTTGCCGGGTTTGCGCCCGTCCCTTGGGAAGATGCGAAATACCCCCTGCGGACAAGCGTCGAGACAGGCGTGGCACTCCCGGGGAGAGGCGCATTTCGCGGCGTCCCATCGTACGTCTATCATCGCATCACCATTCGCCTGCCAGCGCGGGAACGCCGGCCCTTTCGACGAGCTCGATCGCGTCCCGATGGCACAGCGCCCGGCAGACGCCGCAGCCGTAGCACTGAAGCTGGTTGACGGAGCACTTGCGAGAGTACGCGGAGTAGGAGATAGCCCCGAAGTTGCACACCTTCATGCAGTTGCGGCAGCCGTTACACTTCTCCCAGTCGATCTTGGCCGCGTACTCCGCCTTGAACATGGTCTGCAGGCCAAGGCGGGTGCGCGTCTTCAGCGCCATGCATTCGTTAACGGAGCAGTTGCAGATGCCGCCGATGAGCGGCGTCATGAACGTCCAGACGCTGTGGACCAGCCCGTCGCGGTCCAGCTTCCTGATGGCCTGCTTCGCCTCTTCCTTGTCCAGGACCTCCAGGTCCCTGTAGTCGGGATAGTCGGCCACCGGCACGAAGGTTGAATTGGTGCTCGTGACGCCGAAGCAGTAGCGGGCCTCGCGAAACCCGCGCAGCATGCTGCGGCAGACGCAGGGGACCCGGACGACCGACAGGCTCATGTCCAGGATCTGCTCGATCTCCTCGACGGGCACAACCTGCCCCCAGTGCTCCTTCTTCTGCTGTTCCACCGCAACCGGAAGGATTGCCTTTGCGGCCGCCGGGTCGGTGGCAATCGCCCTGTCCAGCAGGGCTGTCTTGTCGCCGATCAGGTGCTCGAAATCGCGAAAGAAGTCCGTCATGAACCGCTTCCGCTGATCGTTCAGCAGCTCTTCGCTATAGTTCTTCGCCTGCAAGTACCACTTCTTGCCTTCGCCGTGCTGCGTGCAGAACTCGCACATGTGTCCACCTCCGTGGCCGTCACCGAAGTTGGCGGAAAAGCCGCCCGCTCATCATGGCGGCAGAATACGTCTTTCCCCCGCAAGCCGTCAACAGACTGCCCCCCGTCTCGGAGGGCTAAGCGACGTCGCCGCCCGCCGTCTTCTCGCCTTGTTTCCGAGTCAGCCGATGTGCTACCGTTCGCCTGTCGGGCAATCCCGGCTCCTGACCAGATCCCCCGCCCGAGGTTCGCCACGGATGTGCGCTCAGCGTCGGCAGGACGGCGCAGGTCACCGGCTCTCGTATCAGCCCGCCCTCGACGGCATGCGCGCACTGGCCGTAATGGCCGTGCTCGCCTATCACGCCGGCCTACCCTGGGCGCGCGGCGGCTTCCTCGGCGTCGACGCCTTCTTCGTCCTCAGCGGCTACCTCATCACCAGCCTTCTCCTCACCGAATGGCGCTCGCGCGGCAGCATCGACCTTCTGGCGTTCTGGGCGCGGCGCGCGCGACGGCTCCTGCCGGCGCTGTTTCTCATGCTCCTCGGCGTCGCGTTCTACGCCCTCTTCCTCGCCGGACCGCTGGAGCTGGGCAAGATCCGGGGCGACGCTCTGGCCACCATCGCCTACGTCGCCAACTGGCGGCCCATCTTCGCCGGGCAGTCCTACTTCGACCAGTTCGTGACTCCTTCCCCCCTGCGTCACACGTGGTCGCTGGGCATCGAGGAGCAATACTACGCTATCTGGCCCCTCATCGTGTCCCTGGTCCTTCTGGGCCTGCCGGCGGGTCTCCGTCGCGGCTCTCTGCGCCCGCTGCTGACGGTCTCGATCGTGCTCCTCGCCGGCTCGGCGCTCCTGATGGCGCTGCTCTTCCAGCCCGGCCACGACCCGTCGCGGGCGTACTACGGCACCGACACGCGGGCGCAGTCCCTGCTCGTCGGGGCGACGCTGGCGATGCTCCTCTTCCGGTTCGGCCCGCTGCGTGGCCCGCTACTGAGTCGAACGCTGCAGATCGCGGCGCTGGCGTGCGTCGCCGGACTGGCGTGGTCGTGGACGAACACGCCCAGCAACAGCGCTGTTCTCTATCGAGGCGGCTTCCTGCTGCTCGCGATAGGCGTCGCGATTGTGATCGCGGCCGCCGTGCAACCGAGGGCGGGGCCGGCCGGCAGAGCGCTCTCGATTGCGCCGCTGCGCGCCGTCGGACTGATCTCCTACGGCGTCTACCTGTGGCACTGGCCGGTCTACCTCGTGCTTTCGCCGGGTCGCGTGGGCTGGGGCCAGTACGAGCTCTTCGCGCTGCGAGTTGTGGTGACGCTGCTGATCGCGACGGTCTCCTATCATCTTATCGAGCTTCCGATACGCCGCGGCGCCTTCCAGCGGTTGAAGATGTCGTGGGCGCTTGCACCGGCCGGCGCAGTGGCCGTTGCGACGGTCCTGGTCTTCTTCACCCGGGGCGCCCTCTCTCCCGTCGCGCCCTCAGCGGCGGCGATGCCGCAGGTCGACACCACCACGGCCGACGTGCCCCTGCGCGCGATGGTGCTGGGCGACTCCATGAGCATGTCGCTTGAACCCGGCCTTACCGAAGTGGGGAAGGAATCGAACCTCTCCGTCTGGAATCCATCGATACTCCTGTGCGGCTTCGTCCGGGAGGACACGGTCGTAGACCTGTTCGGGAACGTTTCCCGGGATCAGGCGGAAAGGTGCGAAAGATGGCGCCAGAAGTGGCCGTCGCACGTAGAGGCCTTCGACCCCGACGTCGTCGTCATGCTGTTCGGAGCGTGGGACTACCGGGACCATGTCGTGAACAGCGTTACGCTGGAGACCGGCACGGCCGAGTGGGACGCCTACGTGCTGAGCGAGCTCCAGAAGGAAACGGACGTCCTGACAGCGTGGGGCGCGAAGCTGTTGCTGGTCACCTGGCCGTGCAGCAGGCCTGAAGTGTGGACTGAGATCGGCGACACCGGAGTCCAAGCGACGGCGGACGCCCTCTGGCGCATCGACCGGCTGGACGCTCTCTACCGGCAGTTCGCGGAGCAGCATCCCGACAAGGTCAGGCTGATCGATCTGAACGCCTTTGCCTGTCCCAAGGGCACATACACGGACCTGGTCGTCGACGGCGTGAGGTTGCGTGAAGACGGCACGCATTTCACGCCGGAGAGCTCATACATCGTGGCCCGCTGGCTGGTGCCGCGGATCACAGATGCCGCCCGCTCTCGCCCCTAGGTCGACGCTCCCTCGCGGCCTTCCCGTCCACCGCTGATCGACGTCGCATCCGCATGCCCGTCCGGCCTCGAACAATTCTGATAAAATGGAATTACAGGCAGGGGCGCGAAATGTCGGTTGACACGTCGAGCCGGAAGAAGCGTCCGGCGACCGAGCTCGAGACGGCGACACTGGCCGGAGGCTGCTTCTGGTGCACCAAGGCGGTCTTCAAACGCGTCCGGGGCGTCGAGGAGGTGACCTCGGGCTACACCGGCGGCGACATGGAGGACCCGTCTTACGCGCAGGTCTCCACCGGGGGCACCGGCCACGCGGAGGCCGTCCAGATCAGGTTCGACCCGCTTGTCGTCACCTACGAGAGCCTGCTCGACGTGTTCTGGGCGACTCACGACCCGACCACGCTGGACAGGCAGGGCGCGGACGTCGGGTCTCAATACCGCTCGGCGATCTTCTACCACGACGATGAGCAACGGCGAACGGCCGAGGCGTCGAAGGGCAAGTGGGAGGCGTCCGGCAAGTTCAACGACAAGATCGTGACCCGTGTCGAGCCGTTCAAGAGGTTCTATGCCGCCGAAGGCTATCACCAGGACTACTACGCCGCCAACCCGCACGCGTCCTACTGCTCGGTTGTCATCGACCCCAAGATCAGGAAGCTGCTGCGCGATTTCGCGGACGAGGTGAAGGAGGAATACAAGTGACGCGCACAAAGGTGACCGACGAAATGAAGAAGAAGCTCACGCCGGAGCAGTACAATGTCTGCTTCCTGAAGGGAACGGAGCCGCCGTTCTCCGGCAAATACGCCCACAACAAGGAACCCGGCGCCTATTCCTGCGTCGTCTGCGGCGCCCAGCTCTTCACCTCCGACGCCAAGTTCGATTCGAAGTCGGGCTGGCCGTCCTTCGACCGGCCGGTGGTCAACGAGAGCATCGCCTACGAGGACGACTACTCCGCCGGGATGCGCCGCATCGAGGTGATGTGCGAGAACTGCGGCTCGCACCTGGGCCACGTGTTCGACGACGGCCCGACCGCGACCGGCAAGCGCTACTGCATCAACTCCCTCGCCCTCGACTTCGTGCCGAAAGCGAAAGCCGGCTCCAAATAGCATCACCGATCGAGTTCGAGCGAGCGCTGCACGCGCAAACTCGCTTGTCGCGGGTAGGGCCCTGGGTCTAGAATCCGGCTGATGGGCCACTCGATATCGCCGAAGCTCCTGCTCCCGTTTCTCGCCGGCGTCGTGCTGATCGCCTGCAACAGCGAACGGCACGACCCTGACGGCGCGCAGACGCCCGCGGCCATCGATGTCACGCCGACACCCACTCCTGTCGCGGTGCCGGCGGCGTTCCAGCCCCTGTACGACGAGCTGCAGACGCGCCTGGAAGCAGCGCACACCGAATTCGCCGCTCGGCCCGGGCCGGGAGAATCGCCCTCTCTGGTCCTCGAGTTGCTCGCCGCCAACGGCAATCGCGGCGAAGAGCTTCTCCGGCCGGACACGCTCGATACGACCCGCCTCTTCCTCGATCGCTTCAAGGAACTCGGCGCCGCCGGAGTCGCCGTACAGATCGTCTATCCTCTTTTGGAAAAGGACTATCCCCGCAGCGATGAGTATCTCGCCTTCTATCGCGCCGTCGCCGGCGAGGTACGCAAGCGGGGCCTCACGCTGATCATCGCGACCGGCGCGCCGTTCTCCGGCACCGAGTTCTCGACGTTGCGCGTCGACTACAGCGGCAAGACGCCGGAAGGCTACCTGCAGGAGCGGCTGGACCAGGCGTCCGTTGTTGCCCACGAGCTGCGCCCCGACTATCTATGCCTGTCCGAGGAACAGAGCACCGAGCGCATGCTGACAGGGCTCGATATCACGACAGACGACTACTTCGACTTCCTCAGCTCCGCGCCGGCGGCAATCGAGCCTCCGTCCGGCGTGAAGCTGGGCGCGGGTTCCGGGTCGTGGGAGAGGCCGGACCTGATCCAGCGATTGACTCAGGAAACGTCGCTGGACTTTGTGGATATCCACATCTACCCGCTTTCCAGCGGGTTCACCGACTATCTCCAGGTCACGGCAGATTGGGCATCGGCTGCCGGCGCGGCGGGAAAGGAAGTCATCGTCGGTGAAGCCTGGCTCTACAAGGCATCGGAGAAGGAGCTGCAGAGCGGGATCGGTTTTCAGGAGTTGGTCGGCCGCGACGTGTATTCCTTCTGGCAGCCACTGGACGTCTTGTTCATGCAGACCGCCGCTGAGTTGGGTCGAGCAACAGGCGTTCGCTATCTCTCCTTCTTCTGGAGCCGCTACCTGTTTGGCTACGTGGACTACGATGACCTGCCGCCGGGGACGACGGGACAGGCGCTGCAGCAGGCGGCGAACCTGGCCTCGTGGACGGCCTTCGTTCGCGGCGAGCTCTCGGCGGCGGGAACGGAGTTCAAGCGGCTCGCGTCACCGTCCTCGGAAGGAGGTTAACCTTCTCCCGCGACGTAACGGGCGCCCCGCGCTGGCTCCGCCTGCCGCCCCGCCGTTAGTCCCAATCGTCAGCGGTAGCGGCGAACAGCTACTTCGACTTCGCCGGCCTTGCCGCTGGTTTGACAACGCCGAGCGGCAGCACCTCGCGACCCCACGTCTCCTGGAGAAGAATCGCAAAGGACGTGTAAAGCGCGGCCCCCGCTGTCAGCATCCCCTCCCAGCCGACAGCGTGCATGAAGTTGCCGTCGGGTTCGTGAACGCCGATCGCCAGCCCGAAAAAGAGGATCGTCAGCAGGACAAAGACGACCTGCAACGCCCGCGAGATGCCGAAGGTGCAGACCGTCAGGTAAGCAGCGAAGATCCCCCAGCAGACGAGGAACAGGGACTTGCCCTCAGCAGCGACCGGTGCGATTGCCTCGGTCTTCGTGAAGATGTTGATGAGCGCCAGGAACACCCAGAAGGCGCCGAAGGCGCTGAAAGCGGTGAACCCGAAGGTGTTGTTCTTCTTCGCCTCCCACATGCCGGCGGCGAACTGGGCGATTCCGCCGAAGGCAATGCCGAGAGACCACACCAGTCCCTCGGAACTCTTGTCGACGAGGCCGGCGTTAAACGCGTTCAAGGCGAGCGTGGTGAGGCCGAAGGCCGCGAGGCCGAGGGGCGCCGGATTGGCGAGCCGTTCAGTTACTTCGACGACCGTTGTTCGCGGTGCGGCTTCCATCTTGGGAACGTCCGCCTCCGCAGCAGAAGGCTTGGGCATAGGTGGGAGTCTCCTTTCAGTCCGTCTCAGATCGCGCCGCGGTGTAGCTCGCCCCCGTCGCGGCTTATCCGGTTGAGGGCGCCGATTATTAGACCATACTGTGCAGAGAAGGCGGTGAAGAGGTCAAGCCCGCAGCGGCGTGCCGCCACACGATTCCGCTCGTCGGGGCTAAACGACCCTGAGAGAGTCTTGCCCGCCGGAGGTCCAGCGATCAGGTTGGAGGGCCGTGAGGGATTCCCACCAGAGGCGGGTAAACTCCCCCTCGACTCCCGGACCAAGAGCCCGCGAGCCGTTCGGCCCACACCCGGCGCTCGTCGCCGAATCTGAGAGGAAGGTCAGAGCGCGCTCTGCGAGGACGAATCCTGCGCTCTTGCCCGCGTGACATCTGACGACAGGATTCTAAGTGGTCCGCGATGCCCTGCCCACCCCGGCCACGATCGCAGTCTTGGCTCTTAACAAAAGCCGGCGGCACAGGCCGCCGGCTTTTTCGAACAGGACAATTTGGCCTGACAGGCTAGGCCAGCAGCTTGGGAACGTTTCTCAAGATAGTCTCGGTCTCCTTGACGATCTCCTGCACCATATCGTCGACTTTGGGCATGTCATTGATGCGCTGGGCCACTTCGCCGGCGGCCATCATCGCCTTTTCCCTGTCGCCTTCGAAGGTAGCTTTGATTGACTCAATCTCGTATTTGATCAGCGACAAGTCGATCGTGGTGTAGTCATCAGGGGTGCCGAGGAACACGCCGGGCGACTTCTTGAGGGTGTTGGCGGCATGTTCAACGCTGCGGGGCGTCTTCAGCCAGCGGGCAGGGCCGACAAAGCCGCGCGCGACGAGTGTTCCCCTGTCGCCGGCCTCCACGACTCCCTCCTTCCAGATCTGGTGGAAGTCGCTCTCCTGCGTAGCCAGGAAGCGCGTGCCCATCTGCGCGCCGTCTGCGCCCATCACCAGCGCGGCCGCGAGCGTCTTGCCGTCGGCGAACCCACCGGCGCCGCAAACCAGCGTCTTCTCGTCGGACACCGTTTCCACCACGGCCGGAAGCAGGATCATCGAGTGGACCGGTTCCCAGGAAGTGTGGAACCCTCCTTCATGACCGGAGGCCACGATAACGTCCACACCCGCCTTCTTGCAGCGCAGAGCTGCCTTGACGGACGGGACGACGTGCATCCAGGTGAAGCCTGCCCCCTTGATCTTGTCTCCCAGGCCCAGGGGGTCGCCGGCCGACGTGAAGATCACCTTGAAGTGCTTCTTGATGTCCGGGTTCTCCTCGCGCACCTTTATGGCCCTATCGATAATGGCGTCGGCGGCTTCGCGCATTTCCGCCGAAACCATCACGTTGATGCCGAAAACACCGCCCTTATCTTTGACCAGGTTGTAGGTCCGCTTCAGACACTTCTCCAAAACGGTGACCATGTCGTCTTCTTCGTCTGCGCCGGCGGTGCTCACCCAGGCCTTGTAGACCCACGGCTGGTCGGTCCTGCTTACGATACCGCTGGTGGACAACAGCCCCAGAACGCCGGCATTGGCCGAAGCAACTCCCAGGTTGTTGTTGCTGAAAGGTCCCATCCCTGCCTGGATGATGGGATACTTGATCCCGATGAGGTCACACAGTCTCGACTTGATCATTTGAAGCTCCTTTGTATGTCTTATCGTTCGGAAAAGCCATCTGGAGGGCCATGAGGGATTCGAA
>DATLAX010000150.1:0-4030 GCA_035527215.1 Dehalococcoidia bacterium | reverse complement strand
CACAGGATGTTTGGCTTCAGACGCAAGACGGCCCCCGTCTCTTTTTCCGGCCCGACTCGAAATGAGAGAATCGCTCGCTTGGGGAAGGAGACGTTCGACCTGCTGATTATCGGCGGCGGGATAACGGGGGCGGCCATCGCCCGCGACGCCGCCCTGCGCGGTCTGTCTGTCGCGCTGATCGAGAAGGAGGACTTCGCGTCCGGCACCAGCAGTCGCTCGTCGAAGCTGGTGCACGGCGGGCTGCGGTACTTGAAGGGGCGCCACGTGCGCTTGGTACGGGAGTCGCTGCGCGAGAGGGGCGTGCTGCTGAAGATAGCGCCGCATCTTGTCGAGCCGGCGCCCTTTTATCTGCCCGTCTACGCCGGCGGCCACGACGGACGGCTCAAGCTGAGGCTCGGCCTGACGGCCTACGATCTGCTGGCGGGCTTCGGCGGGGACATCGGGCGACACACGGTGCTGTCACGGGAGCAGATGCTGGAGGCTGAGCCGCTGCTGCACCCGGAAGGGCTCCAGGGCGGCTTCCGCTACTTCGACTGCGTGGCAAACGACGCCCGCTTGACGCTGATGACAGTCCGCTCCGCGATCGAGGACGGCGCCGTTGCCGTCAACTACGTCGAGGCGATGGGCCTGCGACGGGACGGCGAGCGCGTCTCGGGCGTGGCGTTCCGCGACACGCTCGGTGGAAAGACGGGCGCTGTTGGCGCAAGGGTCGTCGTGAACGCGACGGGGCCGTGGGCGGACCGGCTGCGCGAGATGGTGGGGGTCTCGCGGATGCTTTGCCCGACGAAGGGCGTCCACCTGGTGCTGTCGCGGGCGCGGCTGGGGCTGTCGAGTATCGTCGTCATTCCGCGAGGCGGCCGAATGCTCTTCGCCGTGCCCTGCGGGGACTCAGCGTATGTGGGCACGACGGATACTTACTATGATGACGACCCCGGCGCCGTCGCGATCGACGCCGCCGATGCGTCATACGTGCTGGACGCGGTAAACGCGCTGTTTCCCAGTGCGCGCGCGACGGCCGCGGACGTGGTCGCGGGCTGGGCGGGGGTGCGTCCGTTGGTGGCGAGTGAGGGCCAGCCGTTGCCGTCGGACGTGTCGCGGGACTTCGAGATCGACGCCAACCCCGACGGGTTCTACTCAATAGCCGGCGGCAAGCTGACGACCTGCCGCGCGATGGCGGAGGCGCTGCTGAACCGCGTGATTGCCCAGGAAGGGCCTCGATTCGGCTGGCAGACGAAGCCGTGTCGCACGGCTGAGACGCCGATCTGCGGCGGCAACATCGAGGGCTTCGACCGCTATGCGCTCTCAGCCGCGAACACGCTGGCAGGCGGCTGGGGCGTCCCGGTTGAGGCGGCGCAGCGGTTGGTAAAGACGTACGGTACCGAGCACGTGCGACTCCTCGGCTGCGCCCGCAGCGACGCAACGCTGTTCCGGCCGCTGGCGGAAGGATGCCCGGTGCTGCGGGTGGAGGCGGTCTACGCGGCGGAGCAGGAGATGGCGCTGACTCTACAGGACTTCATGGAGCGCCGCACGGAGCTGATGCTGTTCGACCCACAGCACGGTTTCGACGGCGCGGATGAGGCCGCGAACCTGATGGGCGGCGTCCTCGGCTGGGACCGTCGCGAGCGCCAGCGGCAGGTCTCGCTCTACCGGGAGGCGGTCGCCCGCATGACGGCTTTCGTGAAGGAGAGCGTGGCGGCGCCGGCGGAAGAGGGCTGATGGCGGAGATGCTGATCATCGTCAACCCGCGCTCGGCGAACGGGCGGGCAGGCCGCAACCGGCAGCAGATCGAGGCGGTGCTACGGGCGCGACTGCCGTTTCCTTTCGATGTCGTCTACACGGAGCGGCAGGGCCACGCGACGGAGATCGCGCGAGAGGCGGCGCCGCGCTGCGAGCGGGTCGTCGTCCTCGGCGGCGATGGCACGCTGAACGAGGTGGTGAACGGCCTCTTTGCGGACGACCGGCCGGTAAATCCCGACGCGCTGCTGGGCATCATCCGCTACGGCACCGGCGGCGACTTCGCGCGCGGCCTGGGCATCCCGAAGAGCCTGGAGGGCGCCATCGACAGGCTGGCGTCGGGCAGTCCGCGGGAGGTCGACGTCGGCAAGGTGACGTATCGACGGCCCGACGGCGGCGAGGGCGTGCGCTACTTCGTCAACGAGGGTGAGATCGGCATGGGCGCCGCCGTGTGCGAGGCGGTGAACCACAGCTCGAAGGGGTTGGGTGGGTCGCTGTCGTTCATGCGGGCGATACTATCGACGATGCTGCGCTATCCGAATCAGACGGTGCGGCTGTCGCTGGGGGGCGCGCCCGCGGAGCCGCTGCTGATCAACAACGTCTGGGTTGCCAACGGCGCCTACTCGGGAGGGGGCATTCGCTCGGCGCCGCGGGCGCGCCTCGACGACGGCCTTCTCGATGTCGTGATCGTCAAGGGCGGCAACCTGTTGACGAAGCTCCTTGGCATTCCGGCGCTGCGGTCGGGCGCCTTCGTGAAGTCGAAGAATGTCGACTACCGGACGGCCAGCCGCGTCGAGGCGGAATCGGACGTGCCGGTGCCGATCGAGGTGGAAGGCGAACCTATCGGCACGCTGCCAGCGGTGTTCGAGGTCATTGGCGCGCGCCTGCGCGTCATCGCCTGACGGGCCCGCCGGGGCCAACACCTCGCACAGAGTCCTTCGATGTTGGCGGCAGCCCCTGTACTCGTTCAGAAACACTGGTGACACCGGGAATGGTGTCGCTATGCGAATCATCAACGCGATGGCTCCCGGAGCGCGAAGGCTTGCCGGCCACGGGACGGAGCTCTCCAGGGAGGCTAAGGCCGGGCTCAAGTGAATGGACTACTGCCGTTCTCATGGCCAGAACGCTCGGCTCACCTGCCGGCACTTTGGAGTCGCCCCACAGACCTTCTATCGCTGCAAGAGGCGCTACGATCCCGGCCGTCTTGAGAGCATGGAAGACAGGCTGCGCTGGCCCATTCAGATCTGACCCCCTTTCGTCCCCTTTCGCTTATCGTTCCCTTAGAGGAAACTGGTATTAGGAGCACGCGATAGTGGCTTTGAAATTCGCTTGTTTCAAAAAAATGCTTGGTGCTATAGTTCACAAGCCAAAGCCGAGCCGGGCGCCGAGGCAATCCTGATGAGTGGTCTCCCACCGGCGCTAAGGCTCGTCGGCATCGGCTGGTACGTGGCGCTCTGCATCACCCTCGGTGTCTTGGGTGGCGTGTGGCTGGATTCGAAGTTTGACACCGATCCGGCCTTCACGCTCGCAGGGTTGTTCCTCGGGTTGTCCGTGGCCTTTTGGGGCGGCTACCGCATGCTGATGGATGTGATCTCGGCCATTGGGGTGAGGAAGGGGAGCTAGGTGAGCAAGCTCAAGCTATACCTGATCATAGCTGGCGTCCTGCTGCTCACGGTGATAGGCTTCACGTCTCTACGTTCGGCCCGTCCGATCGTAGAGCTAAAGGCGGAAACGCTTGTTGACATCGGCCCCTTCCCGCTGACGAACACGATACTGACTTCGTGGATCGTAATCGTCCTCCTGGGGCTCCTCTTCTACTTCGCTACCCGACGGATGTCGCTCATCCCGCGCGGCATCCAGAACTTCGCTGAGACGGTGCTTGAGGCCTTCTACAACCTCGTGGTGCAGACCGTCGGCGAGAAGCACGGCCGACGCTTCTTCCCTGTCGTCTGCACGATCTTTCTCTACGTGGTGACCGCCAACTGGCTCGGCCTGTGCCCCACCGTTGCGACCGTGGGCAAGGTTGAGCCGATGGAGAGTCACGGCGAAGTGCTGGAAAAGGGCGTCGTCTTCGACCAGGTGGCGGGCATGAACGTCGTCATGCCCGGCGTCCCATCCTGGCCACCGCACGAACCCGAGAGCATCACCCTCGATCTGCCCGCGGACGCCACAGAAGAGGACAAGGTTGCCGCCCTTGAGGAGGCGACGAAAGACCTGGGGCCGGACCAGAAGGCGGGCCTCCTCGTCCCCTTCTTCCGCAGCGTCAACACCGATCTCAACGGCCCGCTGGCGCTCG
>DATLAX010000149.1:0-4877 GCA_035527215.1 Dehalococcoidia bacterium | reverse complement strand
CACGGGGGACGGGAGGAACTTACGAGACTAGGACGCCGACGCCCGGGCACATCGATCTCCTTCGTGGATGGACCGACCGGGGAATTGATCCTTAGAATCGCATTGGACGCAGACGGCTCCCCCAGCGTCGAGTTCCACCTTTATGATTCCCAAGGGCACCCCGCCGCTGAGTCCGGCGACGACCATGGCTTTCCCGCTGGGATCAGGATCCACTCCGAAGACGGCGAGTTGCTCCTCGAGCTTCCCTCGGACACCGGCGAGAGCATCCGCTACCGCCTTTACAACCGCAAGGGCGAATTGCTCACTAGCTCCGACGGCATCTCCACCAAGATCGGCCCTTGCCTGCGAATGGAATCCTGGCCCCGAAGCGGCTTCCCCCAGGGCTCCCGTCAGCCGCGTCCGGCCTAAGGTCACTCCGATTCGCGCTCAGCCGGAGGCCTGAGTACCCCCTACAACACGTATTCCCCCAGACCCTGAATCAGAAACCGGATTGCGAATACCAGGATGAGGGCGCTGGCCGCCGCTGCGCTCCACTGCAGGACGGCGCCTCCCGCCAGGCGACGGCTCCACGCTGCCCCCAGTGACAAGAAGGACATCCAGGCAGCGCTGCCCATGGCAATGAACAGGCTCGAGGCAACCAACAGCCCAACTTCGTCGACGGTGACTGCGAGGCTACCCGCCACGGCCAGCCATGATGCGATGGTCAGCGGGTTCGCCATGGTGATGACGACGCCGCGGGCGAAGGCACCGCTCAGCGAGTAGGACGTCGACGCCTCCTCTTTCGATACGTCGTTTCGTCGTAGGAGGCCGGACAGGCCCAGATAGGTCAGGAAGGCGGTCCCACCCAGCCAGAGCGGGACGCCCAGCCAAGCTGTCCGAAATGCCTGGCTCGCGCCGGCCGCAGCCGCAGTGAAGTACACACCGTCGGCGACAGCCACGCCGATACTCATTGCTATCGCGGCCGCGAAGCCGTAGAGCAGGCCGGTACGAATCACCGTCGCGCTCACGGGGCCCAGCGGAGCCGCGACGATGATGCCCAGCGCAAACGCCTCCAAGAAGAGTGGCAATCTTTCCCTCGAGCAGCGTATCGAGAGTCAGTATCGCCCATTCGCGCTCAGGGGACAAAAAGAGGGACCGACGAACCACGCATTGCACAGTTGCGCTGGAACCGAGGGGCCGTCGTTCACCCGCAGAGGGCTTCGAAGAAGGCGCTTTCGCAGGCAGCCTGCTCCTCGCGGGCGAGCCATCCCTCGTGCCGGTAGCCGCTCTCCCGGCCGACGCTGACTGCCTTCTGCGCCCACAGCGGGTTGTAAGGGAGGAGGCGCGCCTCCGAGAAGCCCAGCCGTCGCAGGAAGGCGCCGATGGCCCGCAGGTTGTCGAGACCGGCGGTCAGCCCCGGGATCAGCGGCACGCGCGGCAGGACGCGACCCGGCGCGAGCCCCACCAGCGCCTCCAGGTTCTCCAATATGACACTATTGGGGCGGCCGGTGTAGCGCCGGTGCAGCTCCTCGTCGATGAACTTCACGTCGTAGTAGACCTGGTCGAGATGCGGCAGGAGTCGGTCGCGGAACGTCTCCAGCCGGAACAGACCGCACGTCTCGACGAGAGTATGGACGCCCGCGTCGCGCAGCCGCAGCAGCAGCTCTTCGACGTAGCGCGGGAACATCGTCGCCTCGCCGCCGGAGAGCGTCACGCCGCCGCCGGAGTTGCGATAGAACGGCAGGTCGCGCAGGAGGAGCGGCAGCAGTTCGTCGATTTCCCAGTAGCGCCCGACACGCTTCAAGGCGCCGGTCGGGCAGGCCTCGGCGCAGACACCGCAGCCGTCGCAGCGCTCTCGATCGAAGACGACGGCAGGGCCCGGTCCCAGCGCTCCCGGCGCGCACACGGGCATGCAGTCTCCGCAGGCGATGCAGTCCTTTTCGACGAATGCAATCTCGGGGCCGGAGCGGATCGCCTCCGGGTTGTGGCACCAGACACAGGCGAGCGGACAGCCCTTGAAGAAGACTGTCGTGCGGATGCCGGGGCCGTCGTCGAGCGAGTTCGGCCGCACGTCGACGATGAGGGGTCGCCCTCGCTCCGGCGAAGCCTCGGTGCCGCTCGACATGGCTGCTAAACGCTCCGATCCATGCTCTTAATCCCAGCCAGGTACGCCGTCATGCTTCGGTCCAGTTCCTCGGGATACCGATACCCCAATTGCGTCGCGACAGCGCGGGCGGTCGCACGGAAGAGATCGGCTGTAGCGAAAAGCGCCTCCCAGTTTTCCTCGGTTCCCGGCCCGACAAATGTCCTTTCCAGCTTCTCCCAGACATCGGGCTTGAGCACCACGTTGAGTCCCCTGCCCATGAAGCCCGGGCTCAGTGACCAGTCGTGATCGAGCTCAACGCGCCACTCCAGCATCACCCGCAGCAAATTGAACTTGATTACGGCATCAAAGCTGAATTTCGCCGGCAGGAGCTCGTCCCTCCAGAGGTTCTTGGCGACGTAACTGGTCTCCAGCCAGAATTCCTCGACCAGCGACTGAAAGTCCGGCTCGCTCGGTTTGCGTGGCACGTGCGCGGCGTAGGTCGGGGGCTTGAGATCGCCGGTCAGGTTGTCCTTGTCGACAAGCACTCGATATCCGACGTCCAGGACATCCGGCAGTTGCGGTTGGTGGAGAATTCCGTTGAGTAATTCCGTCGACCACAGACTGTAGTCGATCTTCGTGCCGTCTTGATGGAGCACGAGCCGAGTTTGTACGTCGACGCCGCAACACCGATAGCTATCCCGGCAACGGACCAGGACGGCGCCGTAGGCGTGGAGCCAGAAATCATCGCTGGAGAGGGAACCGACATCAGACGCGGCAACGATCACGTCATAGTCCGACAGCCGGTCTGGTGACGCATTCGGGTTCGCCCGCGAGCTCGTCAAAATGAGCGCCCGTACCGACCGCTCCCCGTTCGCCCACCGGACGAGTCGGCCGAGGACCTCCTGTTCAGTGACATCCATCGGCTAACGGTACTCCGCTCGCTCGATGAGCTCGATCTGCATCTCCCGGTTCAGTTCGACAAAGTAGGCGTTGTAGCCGGAGATGCGCACCATCAGGTTGCGGTAGTTCTCCGGGTGCTCCATGGCGTCGCGGAGCGTCTCCGTGGTCACCATGTTGAACTGCATCTGCATTCCGCCGAGCTCGAAGTACGTCTTCGCATACGTCGTCGCGTGCTCGACGAACTCGGCGTGCGGCTCGCCCGGCGCCGGCGTCAGCTTGACGTTGAAGGCGATGTTGTTCGGCATCTTCAGCGGGTCGAGAGCGGCGACGGTGCGAATGTTATCCAGCAGGTTCGGCGACGCCGATGCCGTGGGCGTGATGCCGGGCGTGAACGCCTTCCCCCGCTTGCGGCCGCTGGGCAGCGCGCCGGACAGCGACCCGAAGACGACGTGATTCGACATGCTCCAGAAGCCGCTCGTGTAGCGCCCGCCGCGGTAGTTCTCCTTCGACTGGTATTCATCGTAGATGAAGTTGATGATCTCCTCGGCCATTTCGCGCGTGCCCGGCGCGTCGGAGCCGAACTTGGGGACGCGCTTCATGATGCGACCGTGCAGCACCTCGTGACCGACGAAGTCGTCGCGGAGCGCCTGCAGCAGCGTCTTGAAGTCGACCGCCTTCTCCTCGTAGACCAGTTGCCTGATTGCCAGCAGGCTGTCTATGACGTCGGCAACCGACACCAGGGCGGCGCCGGAGCTGTTGTACTTCGCACCGCCGAGGATGACGTCGCGGCCGCTCTCCAGGCAGCCCTGGACAAGCGACGATAGAAGCGGTGTCGGGTGCAGGTACTGGTGCGCCCGCCCCAGCAGGTTGTTGTACTCCACAGACTGCCCTATGACGTATCCCAGTTGCTCCTTGTAGGCGGCGAGGAACTTGTCGAAGCTGTCGAAACGCGACGCGTCGGCGACATCGCCGGTGTGCGGGCCGACCTGCTCGCGGATCAGCGGGTGATAGCCGTCGTTCAGCGCCATCTCCATCGCCGCGACGGTGTTGACGAGCATGCAGTTTGTGTGGCCGATGTGCCGGCCGCAACTCGTCGGCTCCACGCAGCCGGTGGCGCCCCAGTCGCGCGCGTCCTCGATGGCGAACCCCTGGTTGACGAGCGTGGCGATGACCGCCTCGTCGTTATGGACCGACGGCGTCGCCGTGGTTATGACGTTCACCTCACAGAGCCGGCGAAGGTATTCCAGCGAGTTGGCCTTCGGATGATAGCGCGCGTTGAGGTTGGGGTCGCGCAGGGTCAGCATCTCCGCGACCTTGAGGATGACGTAGGTCATGTCGCAGACGGCGCTCTTCCCTTTGCGGTCGACGCCGCCGATGGTCATCGCCATGTCCGACGAGCTACCGGCGAACAGACGAATGCCGACGCTCGGCACCAGCGGCAGGTGGTCGTTGCACTGGAGGAAGAACGACCCCACGAGCTCGATGGCGCGCCTGACGGCCACCTCTCGCTCCTCATCCGTCTGCGCCTTTGCGACGTCGCTCAGGAAGTAGGGCTGGAGCCAGGCGTCCAGCCGGCCCAGCGATAGCCCCGCGTTCATGTTCTCCATGTGCAAAGCGATCTGCACGAGCAGGATCACGCTTAGCGCCTCGTGCAGCGACTCGGCGGGCCCGGCGGGAACCTTGCGGCAGATGCGCGCCATCTCCAGGAGCTCGTCGCGCCGCTCCGACTGCGATGCGTCGCCGTCGAGCTCTGCCGCCAGCGACTCCGCCTTCTCCGCCAGGCGCTCGGCGTAGCGCACCACCCCTTCGAGGACAGTCTGCACCGCGCGATAGAAGTTGCGCGCGCGGTCGTCCTTCGCGGCGGCCTCGTAGCGGGCGGCGTCCTCGCGGAAGGCGAGCAGGCCTCGCTGAA
>DATLAX010000148.1:0-3912 GCA_035527215.1 Dehalococcoidia bacterium | reverse complement strand
AGTGCAGGTCGCTGAAGACCACGCCGGCGCGTTCGAGGTCCACGTCGAGCCTGCGGCTGAGCGTCATGCCGTCTAGCTGCTCGATCCGGCCGCCGTAACCGTTGCGCTTCTGACGGGAGGGCGCGGGCACGTGCGTCACTGCTCCAGGGAACAGGCGCATGCCGTCGAGGCTCAAGGCGCTGAGGTCGGTGCGGCGCCACTCTTCTTCCGCGCCGCTGGGCGGCAGTATGTCCTTGTAGAGCCGCCAGGCCTTCAGGCGATGCTCCAGCAGCCGCACCGGTTCCTCGTGGCGAGCCGATAGCTCTTCGATGGCCTGTCGCTCTCGCAACGAGACTGAGTCAAGCATCGGCCGCTATCCTATCGCGCCTTCGAGCTGCAGCTCGATGAGCCGGTTCAGCTCGACTGCATACTCCATCGGCAGCTCTTTGACGATCGGCTCCACGAAGCCGTTGACGATCATCTTCGTCGCTTCCTGCTCGTCGATGCCGCGACTTTGCAGGTAGAAGAGCTGCTCTTCGCTGACCTTGTTGACGCTTGCCTCATGACTGACGGTGGCATCGCGCTCGTCGATCTCCATCGTCGGATAGGTGTCAGAGCGCGAGTCGGCGTCGAGGAGGAGGGCGTCGCAGCGGACGCTGGAGCGGACCCCCTTTGCTCCGGGATACGCCTTCACGAGGCCGCGATAGCTGGCGCGACCGCCGTCCTTGCTGACGGATTTCGATGTTATGACAGACGTAGTGTGAGGGGCCGCATGGACCGCCTTGGCGCCGGCGTCCTGGTGCTGGCCGCGGCCGGCGAAGCTCAGCGAGAGCACCTCGCCGTGCGCGCCGGGCTCCATGAGATAAATCGCGGGGTACTTCATCGTCACCTTGCTGCCGAGGTTGCCGTCCACCCATTCGACGACGGCGTCCTCGTAGGCGGCGGAGCGCTTCGTGACCAGGTTGTAGACGTTCGTCGACCAGTTCTGGACCGTGCTGTAGCGCACGCGCGCGCCCTTCTTGACGATGACTTCGACGACGGCGGCGTGCAGGGAGTTCGTCGTGTAGATGGGCGCCGTGCATCCTTCGATGTAATGGACGAAGCTGCCGGGCTCGGCAATGATCAGTGTTCGCTCGAACTGGCCGATGTTCTCGGCGTTGATGCGGAAATAGGCCTGCAGGGGCACCTCCACGTGCACGCCCTCGGGTACGTAGATGAAGCTGCCGCCGCTCCAGACAGCGCTGTTGAGGGCGGCGAACTTGTTGTCGGCGGGCGGGACGACGGTGCCGAAGTAGCGGCGCACGAGATCGGGGTGCTCGCGAACGGCGGTGTCGGTGTCGGCGAAGATGACGCCCTGCTTTGCCACCTCTTGACGAATGTTGTGATAGACGGTCTCGGAGTCGTACTGCGCGCCGACGCCGGCGAGGAACTTGCGCTCCGCCTCCGGGATGCCCAGCCGGTCGAAGGTCCGGCGGATGTAGTCGGGGACTTCGCTCCAGTCGCGCTCCGGCCTTTCGCTGGCGCGCGCGTAGTAATACATCTCGCTCAGGTTCACGCCCGATAGGTCGGGGCCCCAGGCGGGCATCGGCTTGCGCTCGTATATCTCCAGGGCGCGCAGGCGCATGTCCCGCATCCACTGCGGCTCTTCCTTGATACCGGAAATCTCCTCGACGACCTTGCGCGAGAGCCCGCGCTCCGTGCGAAAGAGGTACTTCGCCTCGTCGTGGAAGCCCCACTTGTAGGAGTCGGGCACCGTCTCCGTGACTTTGCGGTCCGTCACGACGTCACCTCTCCGGCCACGCTGGCGCCGGTGATGCGCTCGTAGCCTTCCGCCTCCAGCTCGTGGGCGAGCTCGGGGCCACCCGACTTGATGATGCGACCATCGAACAGCACGTGGACGAAGCCCGGCCGCACGTAGTCCAGGATGCGCTGGTAATGCGTGATCACCAGCATGCCGCGGTCTTCGGTCATGAGGCTGTTGACCCCTTCGGCGACGGTCCGCAGGGCGTCAATGTCGAGGCCGGAGTCCGTCTCGTCGAGGATCGCCATGTCTGGCTGGAGAATGCCCATCTGGAGCACTTCGGCGCGTTTCATCTCGCCGCCGGAGAAGCCGTCGTTGATGTAGCGGCGGGCGAAGTCCTCGTCGATCTTCAGCATCGCCATCGTTTCGCGCAGCATCGTTCGAAACTCGCGCACCGGCAAGTCGCTGCCGCGGACGGCGCGCAGGGCCGAGCGGAGGAAGTTGACCATCGTGACGCCGGGAATCGCGCGCGGGTACTGAAAGGCGAGGAAGAGGCCGCGTCGCGCCCTTTCGTCGGGGCTAAGCGCGGTTACGTCTTCTCCTTTGAACAGCACCCGGCCCTTCGTGACCTGATAGCGCGGGTGACCCATGATGGCGTTGGCGAGGGTGCTCTTGCCGGAGGCGTTGGGTCCCATGACAGCGTGGACTTCGCCGCGGCCGACGGCAAGCGTCAGACCCTTGACGATCTCCTTGCCTTCGACGCTGACGTGCAGGTCTTCGACCTGGAAAAGCGGCTCTTTCACCGGTGCCCTCGTCCTTTCGCTTCCCGTGGCAAAGAGGAATATCCCTATTCAAACTATAGGGTGGACTCAAGCTGGATGTCAAGGCTTATTCGCTTTTTATACTGTTTTTGCACGAAAACGCCATCCCGCCAAACGGTTTCGGCGGGGGGGGGGCAGAGGAAGACCGCGGGCTGGAGAATCCGGCCCGCGGTCCATAGGTATGTGACGGCTGGCTTGTGCTACTGGGTTTCCGACTCCATTATCTCGGCGAGGGACGCCGCGTCGACGGGCGAACCCTGCCCTTCAGACAGCATCGTCATGGCCATGAGGACGTTATCGCCCTGCCTGAAGATGTACATATCGAAGGCGAACCCCGTCGGGAAGTCGCCCATGCCCTCTTCCGCCAGTTCGCCGAGTCCCTCGACAAGGCCGCTCATGTCCATGACCATGTGCATGCTGAAGCCGCCGTCGCCGAGGGAGACCTTCTCGACGTCGAACTCCTTGAACTCGATGCCCAGCATGCTGGCGCCACCCATCGCCTCCTGGATCTCCTCGATTGACATCCGGTCGAGTTCAGCGAGCTGGGAGTCGAACTCGTCGAGGGCCGCCGGAGGCATGGCCATGGCGGCGGAGACGACCGTCGGGGCCATCTCGGAGGCGTTCGGGTCGCCCTGCATGAAGGTGCGCATCGCCATCCTCGTCGTGCCTTCGGGCAGGTCCATGCTGAAGCCCATGTCGCCGCCGGCGGCGTTGAACGATGGCGGCAGGTCGCCGCTCGTGATAAGTAGCGACGCGAGGTCCGGATCTGCCGTGCCGAGGACCGCTCCCTCAGCCTCGCCGCCGAACATCCCGCTGGTCAGGAAGCTAAGCGGCTCCAGGGCACCCGCGGAGTCTCCGCCATCGGCCTCTTTGGTGGCCTCCCTGGTGGGCGCAGCCTTGGTCGCCGCTGCCTTCGTGGCTACAGCCTTCGTGGCGACCGCGGTGGCGTCGCCCTGGTCTTTCTCAGACGACGGTTCCTTATCGGAGCCGCAGGCGACGGCGAGGACGATAAGCAGCGCGCCGGCGAAGATGACGAGTTTCTTGAACATGTGCCTGCTCCTTTCACGCGGCTGCGCGCGGGCCCCGGCGGGGTCCGAGGTATTGTGGCAGCCGTAGGAATAGTCGTCAACAACGGGGAGAATCAGCAGTCCGCCTCGCGACAGACATGCAGGCATAGTTGAGGAGAGGTCGACTAAAGGCCGGTGAGCAAAGGAAGCCGAAGAACGACGTTCATTTTCGCCTCCGCCAGGCAATAAGTGAACGTAAACAGGTTAGCGCTTCTTCATCGCCGAGATGTAGGCGCTAAAGATGTTGCCGTCGGGGGCTGTGCCCTCCTTCGGCTCCAGGCGCACGTCCTCGAATCCGGAGGCC
>DATLAX010000147.1:0-28348 GCA_035527215.1 Dehalococcoidia bacterium | reverse complement strand
GCCGGCGTGGAGCGCGGCCTGATCGCCGCCTGGTACGGCCCCGAGGGAGCGCTGATCTCGAACGACGAGGTCGCCGGCTTCGTCGCGGAGTACCCGGAACGGCTGGTCGGCGTGGCCTCAGTCGACCTGCGGCGGCCCGTCGCCGCCGTGCGTGAGCTGCGACGCGCCGTCCGCGAGCTCGGCATGCGGGCGCTACGCATCGTGCCCTGGCTGTGGGGCCTGCCGCCGAACGACCGGCGCTACTATCCGCTCTACGCAGAGTGCGTCGAGCTGGGCATTCCGTTCTGCACGCAGGTCGGGCACACCGGGCCGCTGCGCACCTCCGAGACGGGGCGACCCATCCCGTACATCGACGACGTGGCGCTGGAGTTCCCCGACCTGGTCATCATCGGCGGGCACATCGGCTATCCCTGGACGAACGAGATGATTGCGCTGGCGACGAAGTACCCGAACGTCTACATCGACACATCGGCCTACACGGCAAAGCGCTTCCCGCCGGAGCTCGTCGCGTACATGCGCGGCCACGGACGGCGCAAGGTGATGTTCGCCACCAACTATCCGATGATCACCGCGGCGCGGGCGCTGGAAGGTCTGGACGGTCTGGAGCTGGACGCGGAGGCGTCGGAGCTATACCTGTCCGGCAACGCCCGGCGGGTGTTCGGCCTCTAGGTCCCCCTCCTGACAACGTTCCTCATCCCCGGTAGGGTCGGGCGTCTCGCCCGCCATGCCGCAGAATGTTGTAGGGCCGGGCACAGAGTCCCGACCCTACAACAAGAACATATCTCGCGTTCGGGAGCCCTATCCCCACCGCCTCCTCGCGTACCATCCGCCCGCCGCTAGCACGACGACCGCCGCCGCCGCGACGCCCGCAAGAGCGCCGTGGGGCAGCGGCGATGAGCCGCCCGAAGCCGTAGACTCCAGCGCTGACACGTCTGCATCCGGCGCCTCCGCTATGCCGCCGACAGGCGTAAGCGGCTGCCAGTCGGGCCATGAGTCGCCCGCCGCGTTGTCCGTGAGCTTCGTCGGGGTGCTGCCGCCGGCGTACATGACGTAGATCTCGTTTTCGCCGTCGCGGTTGCTGCTGAACACGATCTTGGTCCCGCTGGGCGACCAGGCGGGGTACCCATCCTCCGCCGCGTTGTTGCTGAGGTTCGTCTGGCTGCTGCCGTCGGCGTTCATCTTGTAGATCTCGTTGTTGCCGTCCCGGTCGCTCTCGAACGCGATCTTCCTCCCGTCGGGCGACCAGTCCAGCAGCGCCTCGGTGAACACCGGGCTGTTGGTGAGGCGCGTCTGGCTGCTGCCGTCGGCGTTCATGACGTAGATCTCCCAGTTACCGTCCCGGTTGCTGACGAAGGCGATCTGGGTGCCGTCGGGCGACCAGGTGGCCCCATGGTCCCAGTTCGCGCTGTTGGTGAGGTTCGTCTGGCCGCTGCCGTCGGCGTTCATGACGTAGATCTCCCAGTTGCCGTCCCGGTGGCTGTGGAACGCGATCTTCGTCCCGTCGGGCGACCAGGCGGGCCCTCTCTCCAACGCCGCGTTGTTGGTGAGGTTCGTCTGGCCGCTGCCGTCGGCGTCCATCACGTAGACCTCGTCGTTGCCGTCTCGGTCACTGATGAACGCGATCTTGCCGTTCGCCCCAGGGAAGGCGCCCCTGGCCGTGTCCGTGCTCTCTGCCGTGAGGGCAAGGCCGGCAACCAATGCGACCAGTAGTCCCAACCATCGGGCCCTCAGATACCACATGCTCCTCATGTTGCGTCTCCTTTCGGTTAGCGCTTCCTACCTACCGTTGACGAGTTGGCGTCTCTAAGAAAAGCTGCCGCCACGCGCAGAATCCTACTCGCCTTCTCGCTCGAGCCCTTGGCGGGGCAACCGGTGCGGTCGTCCGGCGGTCAGGGAAGGGACGCTTGGCGGGGACAGGATGCCCACGGCCAGCGCCCCCAATACCATGACCAGGACGACAAGGACTCCGGCACTCTTGGCATGCCACATACTGATATCTTTTTGCGCTAGGTACTGTCTCTGCTGCCCGACGAAATGAAGGTGAGAATACGGTGAACGGAAGTGGGTTCGAGTGGCTTGGCTGTCACGCCAAGGCCGTGGGGGAGGCCCGAGCCGGCAAGCGTCCTACTTGCGTGCCACAAACAAGGGGGATGCCACATCCTGTGGCTGGGACAAGGGCATCATGAGCGCCCGCTATCCTTTTGTCAAGAGTATTCCCGGCCGACTTTCGCTTCCATGCTTTACCGGTGCCACTAGCCGAGAGGTTGTATCCGGTGGGGGCCTTATTGACATTGTCTTTGACGGGAATGCGCTGATCGAAGCGAAGTTGTGGGATGGCCTGGAATATTGCCAAGCGGGGATCGAAGAGTTGTGCGAGTACATGAGGACCGAGCGGCGAAGCGTTGGATATTATATCGTGTTCGACACTATTGTCGACAACGCGACTCTATCGGATGAAGCTCAGATAGCCGTGCCAGAAGGGCGGATAGTTCAGATCGCCATTCGGATGTCTCCAGGGCCACCTTCAAAGCGACGTAGCGCGAAACGCCGTGCGGGCGAGGCGCACTCGGGCAGCAACCCCCAATCCTAGCGCCAAGATCAGGCCTGCTCAATCCACTAGAGCCTCGACACCTCGAACCACGCCCGCTAGAATGTGACAGGTCGCCCGAGGCGACCCAAAGCCGCGCAAGGAGGTTGCCCCGTGCCAACAGCGCTCATAACCGGCATCACCGGCCAGGATGGCTACTACCTCGCCGAACGCCTTCTCTCCCAGGGCTACCAGGTCTACGGCCTCATCCGTGGTCAGAACAACCCCAAGCGCCTCGTGGTCGAGGCGGCGCTGCCCGACGTCGAAATCGAGCTCGGCGACCTGCTCGACCAGACGTCCCTCATCGGCGTCATCCAGAAAGCGCAACCCGACGAGATCTATAACCTCGCCGCCATCAGCTTCGTCCCGCTCTCCTGGAACCAGCCGGAGCTGACCGGCGAGATCACCGGCCTCGGCGTCCTCCGCGTGCTGGAAGCGATACGCATCGTGACCGGCGCCACGCCCTCGCGCAGCGGCGGCGCCGCCGGCATCAGGTTCTACCAGGCGTCGAGCAGCGAGATGTTCGGCCGCGTGACGCAGACGCCCCAGAACGAAGAGACATCCTTCCGGCCGCGCAGCCCCTACGGCGTCGCGAAGGTTTACGGACACTACATCACCGTCAACTACCGCGAGAGCTACGGCATCTTCGCTTGCAGCGGCATTCTCTTCAACCACGAGTCGCCCCGTAGGGGGCCGGAGTTCGTCACGCGGAAGATCACGCAGGCCGCCGTGCGCATCAAGCTCGGCAAGCAGCACGAGCTTGTGCTCGGCAACCTCGACGCCGAACGCGACTGGGGCTACGCCGGCGACTACGTCCGCGCGATGAACATGATGCTCCAGGCCCCGGAAGCGGACGACTACGTCATCGGCAGCGGCGAGTGCCACAAGATCAGCGAGTTCGCGGACCTGGCGTTCAAGCGCCTCGACCTCAACTGGCGCGACTACGTGAAAAGCGATCCGAAGTTCATCCGCCCGGCGGAGGTCGATCACCTCTGCGCCGACTCGACGAAGGCCCGCACGAAGCTCGGCTGGACGCCTAAGGTCAACTTCGAAGGGCTCGTCGAAATGATGGTGGAATCAGACCTGAAGGCGGAGTCCGCCTCTTAGCGACACCGCCCGCCTCGCGCTCTCAGACGCGCGACTGGAAAGTAGCATGATATGGAGGTTGCTCCCGGGCTCTACCAGCTCAAGGTCCCCATGCCCGGGCCGCTGGAGCACGTCTTCTCCTACGTCTTCGCCAGCGACGGCGGCTACACGCTCGTCGACCCCGGCTGGCCCAGCGGCGAAGCCTTCGACGCGCTGCAGTCGCAACTCGACGAGATAGGCCTCGCCTTCGCAGATATCCGCCGTCTCATCATCAGCCACGTCCACCACGACCACTACGGTCTCGCCGCCAGGGTCAAGGAAGCCTCCGGCGCCGAGGTGCTCCTGCACGAGCGCGACTGGGAGGCGGTGAAGCCGTACATGGACGACCCCGACGGCGCCGTCCGTGACATGCAGCAGTTCCTCGTGATGAATGGCGTCCCCCGCGACGAGATCGACGCCGTGCCCGTGCCGGGGCAGATGCTACGCGAGGTCATCATGCGCGCGCGCCCCGACCGCACGCTCCACGGCGGCGAGATCATCTACGGCGACGGGTTCCGCTGGGAGGTCATCTGGACGCCCGGACACTCCGCGGGGCACGTCTGCCTCTACGAGCGAGAGCGCCAGCTTCTGCTCAGCGGCGACCACGTCCTGCCGGTGATCACGCCGCACCTCAGCTTCGTCGGCCGTTTCGGCAGCGACCCCCTCGGCGACTTCCTGCGTTCGTTGGAAGCGCTGAAGCCGCTTGCCGTGCGCGCCGTCTTCCCGGCGCACGAGTTCGTCTTCGACAACCTGCGCCAAAGGATCGAAGAGATCGAGCTGCACCACCTGGCGCGCATGCGGGAGATGTTCGACGCGCTGGCGTCGGGGCCGCTGACGGCGTACGAGGTGGCGCATCACGTGACGTGGGTGACCGGCGACTTCCGGGACTTCGACTTCGCGATGCAGGGCGCCGCCGTCCGCGAGACGCTGGCGCACCTGGAGCATGGCGTGATCACGGGCCACATTGTCCGAGAGATGAAGGACGATCTCTACCGCTACCGCCTCGCCTGACGACGTCTTCCGCTCCGCTTGAACTAACGCTCCCCGCTGTCTACGATCAGGCGCGACAGGCGCTGTCCCCCGCTATACGATTGTCGGGCGAAGAGGTCTCCAGCGGGCTAACGGACGTTTCGAGGGAAGATTCGGGGAGCGTCTACGCCCGCTCGCGTCTGAGGCCGAAGTACGCGGCGCCGGCAGCAATCGCTCCACCGACGATGCTCACGTACAGCCCAACCCCCAAGTAGTCCATCACGTTGCAGCCACCGCACCCGTCCCGGATGTCCGATATCAGGCGCGCAAGGTTGTACCCGGCGATGCCGGCAGCTGCCGCTCCCAGGATGAGGCTGCCTATGCTGGCGAGCGGCATCGGGCGCATGAAGTAGTGCGCGGCAAGACCGCCTGCCGCCAGGGCAATGAGAAGGATCACGACGCCGTCGTTTCCGTCGCCGGCGGACCCGCCCGTCAGGTAGCCGCCGTCGAAGCCGTTCGCCGTCGCGCCGGCGAAATCGAGCCACGGGAGCAAAGTGCCGATAGCCGCCAGCGCGGCGCCGATGATCACGATTACGCCGACGACCGGCTGGACCACCGCTGCTCCCGCGGCGCCCGTCGCGACCCTCGCCGCGGTAGGTTGTTGGGGCGCAGCGACCGGAGGCGGCGGAGCCACGTCGTCCCGCAGGGGGGTCCCGCACTTTCGGCAGAAGGAAGCCGCGTCGGCAACCTGCGTGCCGCACTCTGGACAGAACATCGAGAAGCTCCTTCCTGCGCTCAGCAGCCCGGCGCGCTGCCCTCGAACACGGCGACGTGGTAAATACGACCGTCGGCGGTGATGGCCGCGCCCGTTCCCGTGCGCGTGAAGCAGCCGTTCGTAATGACACCGAAGTGCAGGGGGCTGGTCCGCCATATCGTCACCGTCATCTCCGCCGACTGGTCCACGCGGGCCGTGTTCCAGGCGATGACTTCGCCGACCCATGCCGTCCCGATGCCGGCTCGCTCCATCAAGCAGCGTGTGCCGCATCCGTCCGGCGGCGTGTGGCCGAAGTAGTTGTTGTCCGCCATGTCCTGCGCCCGGGTCCGCGCAACCGCCGACAACTGCGGGTCGCGGGTCAGCGGCGGCAGCCCGCGTTCGGCTCGTATCTGGTTGACGCCGAACGCCAGGTCTTGCTCCATTCGCTCCTGCCACGTGCACGACAGCGACAGCGCGGCGAGGGCGACGACCGCGATGGCCGCGGCGAGGAGGCGTACGGCTGACAGTCTCGGCAGTGGAGACCGGTGGGCAGGCGTCGAGTGGCTATTCTGGTTGGGCGACAAGCGCTCCTTGCTCCCCAGGGATGCGGCAGGCGCTTCTCCGTGCCCCGCCGCTCACTTCTCCGGCCATACTACTCCGGCTTGCCTGCTGCGTCCAGCATCGGAAGAGGGCCGTTTCTGTCCGGCAGGGAGTCAGGCAAGGTACGCCAATCGATGGGGAATGCACTATACTGCCCGAGTCAAACCATCTCGCCGGCCGGCACTGCAGGAAGGAGCCCGAGCTCATGGAATACGAGCAGATCAAGGTCCGCAAGGCGAACAGAGTCGCCCTCTGCAGCATCTTCAACCCCCCGCTGAACCTCATGACCGGTCGTATGACCGAGGAGCTCGACGCGCTGGTCCAGGAGCTCGCCGCCGACGACAGCGTGCGGGTCGTCGTGTTCACAGGCGGCGTGCCCGGCGTTTTCATCACCCACTTCGACGTTTCGGAGTTGTCCCTCCTGTCCGCGATGGAGATGCCTGCCGAGCAGCCGAAGGCGGCAGAGATGCCGCATCACGTCATGCAGCGGCGTCTGCAGGACCTGCCGAAGCCCGTCATCGCCGCCATCAATGGCCAGTGCGGCGGCGGCGGCTGCGAGTTCGCTCTGGCCTGCGACCTGCGGATCATGGCCATCGGGGACTTCGGCATCGGCCTGCCGGAAGTGGGCGCCGGCATCCTGCCGGGCGGCGGCGGTACCCAACGCCTGACGCGGCTGATCGGCCACTCCAAAGCGCTGGAGATGATGCTTCTCGGCAAGGTCGTCGGCGCCGAGGAGGCGGAGCGCATCGGGCTGGTCCACAAGGCGGTGCCTGTCATCGACTTCATGCCCGCCGTCTTCGCCCTCGCCCAGCGACTGGCCGGCGGCGCGCCCATCGCCCAGGGGCTTATCAAGCGCTGCGTCTACGAGGGCCGCGACCTGCCGCTCGACGAAGGACTGCAGATTGAGCTCGAAGCGTTCGTCGCAACGCTCGGCACGGAAGACGCCCAGGAGGCGATGAAAGCCTACCTTCGCGGCGAGCTGTACGAGTTCAAGGGGCGCTGAGCGCTGTCTTCCGCTCGCGTCGCCGGGCCGTGTATATTACTTGAGACTTAAGGACTAACGGGGGGAAACGATGAAGCTGAAGATACCCCGGCTCATGTGGGACGGCGGCGGCGAGCGCGAGATCGATTTCCCTAACGACTGGGACGTCCACTTCTGCCCGCCGCGCGGCTGGGACCGCCCGCCGATGGACGACGCGCAGATACGCAAGGCCTTCGACGAACCCATCGGCACGAAGCGCATCCACACCCTGGCGAGGGGCAAGAAAGAGGTCGTCATCATCTTTGACGACATCACGCGCCCGACGCCTGTCCATCAGCTGGCCCCCTACGTCCTGGAAGAGCTACGCGAAGCGGGCATCGGCGACGAGCAGGTGCGTTTCGTCGTCGCCTCCGGGACGCACGGCGCCCACGACAACAAGGCCCTGCGCGCCAAGCTGGGCCAGGAGATACTGGAGCGCTTCTTCGTCTTCCAGCACAACCCCTATGAAAACTGCGTCTCCGTCGGCGCGACCAGGTTGGGCACGCCTCTCTCCGTCAACCGCGAAGTCATGAGCTGCGACTTCAAGATCGGCATCGGCTCCATCCTGCCTCACCCTCAGGCCGGCTTCGGCGGCGGCGGCAAGCTCATCCTGCCCGGCGTCTCTCACATCGACAGCATCGACTGCTTCCATCGCACGATAGCGGATAGCCCGCCGTCGACCGTCGGCATGGGCAACTGGGACGAGAACCCGATGCGACAGGAGACGGACGACGCGGCGCGCCTGGCCGGGCTCGACGTAGCCGTCGACGCGCTGTTCAACGGCCGCTGTCAGGTCACCGACCTGCTCGTCGGCGACCCGGTGCTGGCGCATCACGAGGGTGTGCAGATAGCGAAGGAGATCTACGCGACGGAACTGACGAAGGACGCGGATGTCGTCGTCACCAACGCCCACGCCAAGGCCGGCGAGGCGGCGATAGCGATTATCCTGGGCATCCGCTCCATCAAGCCGTCGGGCGGCACCATCGTCATGGTCATCGATTGCCCCGCCGGCCAGGTGGTGCATTACATGCTGCGTCGATTTGGGAAGGAGTACGGCGGCCGCCAGTACGCTCCGCGAGGCGGGCTGCCGCCGCAGTTCCGGCTGATCATCCTCAACCCGCAGCCGGACATGACCTCGACCGACCTCTTCGTCGACCCGGCCTCCGTCATCTGGGCGAAGGACTGGCGCGAAGTGAAGTCGCGTCTGCGCGAGTTTCACCCGGACGGCGCGCGCGTCGCCGTCTACCCCGACGGCACCGCGCAGTATCCCGCCCCCTAGCATTAGCCCCGGGCCGCACGACAGAGGACTCCCCCCGGCTCGTGTTCCAGGGAGTCGAGCTTGCCCTCATAACGGAGTGGGCCTAGACTCTGCTCACGCAAACGGGCTGCTCGCCCGTGGAAGCGATTCGCTGACGAGGAGAGACTGACATGAGGCCGCAGGACAGACCCTATGTGGAACTGGGAACGACGTTCTCGCGTGGCGCCATCGGCGCTCCCGTGACCGACACTCAGGTCGAGATACTTCGGATGCTCTTCAGCCCCCACGAGGCGCACTGCGCCGCAAGCCTCGACTATGTCGCCGAGCCCGAGGAGGCCGTCGCCGAGCGGGCGGGCATGGCGCCGGACGTCGCCGCTGACCTCCTGACGCGCATGGCCTCCCGCGGCCTCATTCGCGGCGTCAGGCGGCCGGACGGCGTCCGCGTCTTTCGGCTGCCGCTTTTCTTCCCCGGCCTGTTCGAGATGGTGAGCATCAACCCGTCGCCGTCGGTCGACGCCGAGAAGATAGGCGCCCTGTTTGACGAGTACTACCGCCGGGCCTGGGGCCGCGAGATGCACGGTCATGCGGTATCCGTCGCTCGCGCGCTTCCGCCGATAAGTCCTCCGCGAGAGCAGGTCCTGGTTTACGAGGATGCGTTGAAGCTGGTCGAGGCTGCCTCAATCGCGCTTCACATCCAGTGCTCCTGCCGTGAGGCAGTCCGCAAGTGTGATTGCCCGCTCGACGTCTGCATCGCAATCGGTGAAGGAGCGCTGGGCGGCCATCTCGAAGGTGCGCCCGTCAGGGACGAGCGGCACACCGTCGGCCTGCCCCGGGCCCGCAGGCTGTCCATCGACGAGGCGGTGCGGATCCTCGACAGGGCGGAGGAGGCGGGACTCGTCCACACGACGCTGAACGTCCAGCAGGACTCCTGGTTCATCTGCAACTGCTGCTCTCATGCCTGCTTCCTCCTGCGTGGCGCGACCGAGCTCGACATACCACATGCCGTCGCCCCGTCCAGCTTCTGGTCGGTAATCGACAAGGAGGACTGCAACGGCTGCGGCGCTTGCGAAGCGGCCTGCCACCTGTCCGCGATCAAGCTGGTCGACGGCAAGCTGGCGGAGGTCGATTACGAGCGATGCCTGGGCTGCGGCGTCTGCGTCCGCTCCTGCCCGACGGAAGCCATTCGTCTGGAGAAGCGGGGGAGTGAGATCTACACGCCCTGCCTGGACTACAATGACTTCGTGGCAGCGCGGGGCATGACTCATCGCGTTCATGTCCATTGAAGGCGACGCCCTTGCCCACATCCCGCAACCGCGTATCATTCCAGACAGGCCCGCCGCCGTCTCGACACCGCCTTGGTGGCGCCGGGACGGCCGTGTTACAATTTGGAGTGTGTTTAGTTGCCATATGAGCGGCGGCGACCCGACGTGCCGTCGTCCGTCCTGTCCTGTCGATGAAGGGAGCGCGAAATGAGCCCGCAGATTCAAGGTTGCCAGCAACTTCGCGCCGACGTCATCGACCGCGGCCTCTGCGCCCTCTGCGGCGCCTGCGTCGGCATGTGCCCGTACCTCGTCGCTCACAAGGGACGCATCGTCGCCCTCGACGACTGTGCCGTCGACAAGGGGCGTTGTCACGCCTTCTGCCCGCGTGTCGCGACCGACCTCGACCAGGCGAGCAACGCCGTCTTCGGCGCGCCGTTCGACACGGCGCCCATCGGCAGGGTCGCGGAAGTCGTGACGGCGCGCGCCGCCAGCGGAGACGTTCGCTCGAAGGCGCAGTACGGCGGCACCGTCAGCGCCCTCGTCGCCTTCGCTATCGAGCGCGGCTTCATCGACGGCGCCGTGCTCACGGGCAGCGACGCGTCGATGCTGCCGTCGGGCGTGCTGGCGCGCGATCGCGCCGAAGTGCTGGCCCGGGCGCGCTCCAACTACGTCGCCGCCCCGACTCTCGCCGCGTTCAACCGCGAGGCGAAGCGCGACGACGTGAGAAGCGTCGGCGTCGTCGGCACACCCTGCCAGGCGCTGGCGCTCGCCAAGATGCGCGCCTCGCCGCTGGAAAACCGCAACAACGTCGACAAGCTGTCGCTCGTCGTCGGCCTCTTCTGCACCTGGGCGCTCGACTACAGCGGCTTCACCCGCTTTCTCGCGGAGAGGTCGTCGCTCGACCGCATATCGAAGCTGGACATCCCGCCGCCGCCGGCAAACGTGTTCCAGGTCTTCTCCGACTCGACGAGCATCTCGATTCCGCTCGACGAAGTGCGGCCGTTCATCCGTCCCTCCTGCAACGTCTGCCTGGACATGACGGCGGAGTTCGCCGACGTCTCGGTCGGCGCCGCCGAAGGCATCGAAGGCTGGAACACGCTCATCGTGCGCAGCGAGCGCGGCCGGGAGCTGGTCGACGCGGCGCGCGCGGCGGGCGTCATCGAGACCGACGCCCTGCCGGAAGAGAACCTGGATCATCTCAAAGGCGCGTCGCTGGGAAAGCGCCGGCGCGCGCTGGCGAACATCCGGCAGACGACCGGCAGCGACAACGACCTGCTCTACCTGGACTTGCGCGCCGCAACGCGGCGCAGACTGCTCGCGGACTGAAGCCGCGCCCGACTGCCAAGGGAGTTGCTGACATGGCGAACATCGCGACATTCGAAAAGGGCACATCGCAGCTGCTCATGGGGAACGAGGCGATAGCCCGCGGCGCCCTGGAGGGGGGCATCGGTTTCGCGGCCGCGTACCCGGGCACCCCATCGTCGGAGATCATCGGCTCCCTCGCGGAGGTGGCAGGGGACGCCGGCATCTACGTCGAGTGGTCGATCAACGAGAAGGTGGCGCTGGAGGCCGCCGCCGCCGCTTCCTTCGCCGGCGTGCGGTCGATTGTCGCCATGAAGCAAAACGGCCTCAGCGTCGCACTCGATTATCTGATGGGGCTGGCCCTCACCGGCACGAAGACCGGCATGGTGCTCGTGACCTGCGACGACCCGGGCGCGCTATCCAGCACAGAGGAAGAAGACTCGCGAATCGTCGCCAAGTGGGGCTGCCTGCCGCTGCTGGAGCCCGGCACCTTCCAGGAAGAGAAGGACATGACGCGCTGGGCCTATGAGCTGTCCGAGGAACTGAAGAGCGTCGTGCTGATACGCGGCGTGACGCGGACGTCGCACGCCCGCGGCGACGTCGAGGTCGGCGAGCGCATTCCGCCGGTCCGCGAGGCGAAGTTCGCGCCGACCAACCCGCTGGAGTTCACGTCGATGCCGGCGCCGCTCAAGCATCTCGTCGCGAACCAGAAGATGGACCAGGCGCGCGGGATCTTCGAGAGCTCGCCCTTCAACTGGTACGAAGGGCCGGAGAAGCCGGACCTGCTGATCGTCACCTGCGGCAGCGGCTGGTTCTACTCGCTGGAGGCGGTGAAGGCGCTGGACCTGGGGAGGAGCGTGGGCATCCTCAAGCTGGGCACCACCTGGCCGCTGCCCGAGAAGCTCGTGCGCGAGCACCTGTCGCGAGCCGAAGAAGTGCTCGTCGTCGAGGAGATCGATCCCTTCCTGGAGGGCAACCTCAAGGAGCTCGTGGGTGAGGACCCGGCCGCGGTCGGCCCGACCAAGTTCTACGGCAAGCGAAGCGGCCACATCCCGACTGCCGGCGAGATCAACCCTGACATTGTTACGGGGGCGCTGGCGCGCATCCTCGAGATCGAGCACCGTGCCGTCCAGCCCGACTACTCCCAGAAAGCGCTGGCGCTGACTTCGCAGTTCACGCACGGGCGCATGGTCGGCTTCTGCGCCGGCTGTCCGCACCGCGCCACCTTCTGGTCGATCAAGAACGCGATCAAGCTGGATGGCCGAAACGGCTTCGTCAGCGGCGACATCGGCTGCTACTCGATGGCCGTGGGCCCGGCGGGCTACTGGCAGATCAAGACGATGCAGTCGATGGGCTCCGGCACGGGCATGGCCTGCGGATTTGGCAAGCTTGCCGAGTTCGGCCTCACGCAGCCCGTAATCGCCGTCTGCGGCGACTCCACGTTCTATCATGCGACGATTCCGGCGATTATCAGCGGCATCTACAATCGCGCCGACTTCACGCTCCTCGTCCTCGACAACAGCGCGACGGCTATGACCGGCTTCCAGCCGCATCCCGGCACCGGACGGAGCGCCACCGGCGACGAGGCGCCCGTCGTCGACATTCCGACGCTCTGCCGCGCGATGGGTGTCCGCGTCGAAGAGACCGACCCCTTCGACCTCCAGGGCACGACGGAGAAGCTGGTCGACCTCATGCAGGACGAGGGCGGCGTGCGAGTGATGGTGGTCAAGCGCGAGTGCGCGCTCGTCCGCGCCCGCAGAGAGAAGCCGGCGTACAAGATGCGCATCGACGAAGAACGCTGTCTCGGCGAGAGCTGCGGCTGCTCGCGCATGTGCACCAGGGTGTTCCAGTGCCCGGCGCTGATGTGGGACGCGGAGAAGGGCGTCGCAGGCATCGACACGGTCCTTTGCGCCGGCTGCGGTGTCTGCGCCGATATCTGCCCGGCGGGAGCGATAATCAGGGAGACGGCGTGACATGAGCGAGAAAGAGCCACTTAACATAATCATCACAGGCGTCGGTGGCCAGGGGAACGTCCTTCTGTCGCACCTTGTCGGCAAAGTGCTCGTCCGCGGCGGCTTCCACGCGACGATCGGTGAGACGTACGGCGCCTCGCAGCGCGGCGGCGCCGTCATGAGCCATCTGCGCGTCTCGACGAAGATGCAGTACGGCCCGCTCATCGGCGAAGGGCAGGCGGACGTCATCGTCGGCCTGGAGCCGCTGGAGACGCTGCGGGTCATCGCCCAGTACGGCAACCCGAACGTCGCCGTCATGACGAATTCGCGGCCGGTCTTCCCGCAGGCGGTGAGCAGCGGCGGCGCGAAATACCCGACGATGGACGAAGTCGCGGCGACGCTGCGCGACCTCTCCAGCCGCTCCTGGGTCGTCAACGCCACGGACATCGCCCTGGAACTGGGTCCGCCGATCCTGGCGAACATCGTCATGATGGGCACGCTCGTGGGGAGCGGGCTGCTGCCGCTGGGCGCCGAGCCGTTCGAGGCGGAGCTGCGCGAGAGCCTGCCCGCCGACCGGCTGGAGATGAACCTGGCGGCGTTCCATCGCGGGATGGCGGCGGTAGCGACTGTGGCCTGACCCTCAGGATGGGCACAGGGCCCGCCCCTGAATGGTGCGACACCGATTTCCCCAGTTGGCGCTTTTTTCCGCGCCCATTGTATGATCCCCTCGATTTCGATTCGAAAGGAATCAGACGTTGGCATCGGCAGCGTTCGAGGGCGTCAAAGTCGTCGAGTTCGCCGGCATGGTATCCGGCCCTTATTGCGGCAAACTCCTCGCCGACATGGGCGCCGACGTTGTCAAGATCGAAGGCCCGCCCGACGGCGATCCAGCCCGGGCGCGCGGCCCCTTCCCCGACGACAAGCCGCATCCGGAGCGCAGCGGCCTCTTCCTTTACCTGAACACAAACAAGCGCAGTGTCACCCTTGATCCCGTGAAGCCCGCCGGCCGCGAAGCCTTCGCCCGTCTTATCGATTGGGCGGACGTGCTCATCGATAACCACGCGCCCGCCACGCTCGATGCCCTCGGGCTCGGCTGGGACGCGTTGCACAAGCGCAATCCAGCCCTCATCCTTGCATCCATTACGCCCTACGGACGCACCGGCCCGCGTGCCGGCTGCAAGGGCAGCGACCTCACCGGCTACCACGCGGGCGGCGTCGGCACGCTCCTGCCGCCGCGCTCGACCGACGTCAGCCGCGCCCCCGTGAAAGCCGGCGGCTACCCGACCGGCTACCACGCGGGCCTGACCGCTGCTCTTGCCACAGCCGCCGCCCTGTTCGGTCGCGGCGACGGCGACGGCTGTCTCATCGACGTCTCGGAGCAGGAGAGCATCCTATCCCTGGTCCGCGGCTTCCTGGCCCAGACGGTCTACCAGCGCGTCACCTGGAACCGCGTGCCCGACCGGCCGCCGGCTTTCGGACGCATGGAGTGCAGCGACGGCTACGTCGTGTCCCACGTCGTCGAGGACCACCACTGGCGCGGCCTTGTCGAGCTGATGGGCAACCCCGACTGGGCCTCCGGCGAGGAGTGGAACAGCTACCCCTATCGCGTCGGCCACCTGTTCCAGATAGGGCACAAGATCGACGAGTGGGCCCGGCGGCAGAAGAAGGAGGACCTCCATCACAAGGGCGCGGCCAAGGGCTTTGCCGTCGGTTCCGTCTACAACGCCGAGGAGGTGCTGAACGAACGGCAGTACCGGGCGCGCGACTACTTCGTCGACGTCGAGCACCCGGAGGCCGGCAAGCACACCTACGCCGGCTGGCCCTACAAGATGTCCGCGTCCCCGCCGAAGGTAGAGCGGGCCGCGCCGCTGCTCGGCGTGCACAACGAGGAGGTCCTGCGCGACATCCTCGGCTACTCCGACGGCGACTATCGGGAGCTCTGCCGGTCGGGCGCTGTCTGGAAGGCGGCGTCCCCGTGAGCCGGAAGCCGCGACCTCCGTCACTGCCGCTGGAAGGCGTCCGCGTCGTCGACATGACGTGGGTGTGGGCGGGCCCCGTCGCCTGCATGCTGCTCGCCATGCTCGGCGCCGAGGTCATCAAGGTCGAAAGCCGCGACCGGCTCGACTTCTTCCGCCGCTACGCCATCTGGCCGCTCGCCGACGCCGAGCCGACGGAGCTGTCGACGGATGGGTCGATGATGTTCCTCTCCGCCAACATGAGTAAGCTGGGTGTTACCCTCAACCTGGGACGGCCGGAAGGGAAAGACATACTGCGCCGGCTCATCGCCGTTAGCGACGTCGTCGTCGAGAACATGCGACCGGGCGCCATGGAGCGGATGGGCCTTGGCTACGATGCGCTTCGAAAGATCAACCCGGCGATCATCATGCTCTCCTCCAGCGCCCGCGGCGCCAGTGGGCCGGAGAGCCAGTACGCCGGCTATGCGGCGGTCAACCACGCCATCGGCGGCGCGGCGCACATCACCGGCTACCCCGACGGCCCTCCCGGCTACGCTCTCGGCGACGTCGACCTGATGAACGCGACGACCTCCGCCTTCGCCATTGTCGCCGCCCTCCGCTATCGCGACTTGACCGGCGAGGGCCAGTTCATCGACTACTCGCAGTCCGAAGGCGTGACCTCGCTCATCGGCGAGGTGCTCCTCGACTACCAGATGACCGGCCGCATGCCGGGTCGCAAGGGCAACAGCGACGAGTTCATGGCGCCGCACAACGTCTACCCCTGCTGGGGGATCGACCGCTGGCTCGCCATCGCCGTCGAGACCGACGATGAGTTCGCCGCCCTCTGCGACGTGATGGAGATGCCGGAGCTCAGGCGAGACCCGCGATTCGCTTCAGCCGAAGCCCGCAAGCGTAACGAGGCGGCGCTCGACGAGATCATCGGCGGCTGGACGCATCGCCGGGACCGCGACTTTGCGGCGAAGCGGCTCGGCGAGGCGGGAGTCGCTGCCGCGCCCTGTCGCGACGGGCAGGACCTGTTTCGCGACCCGCACCTGCGCGCGCGTGGCGTCTTTTCGGAGGTGGAGCGTCCGGAAGGCGCCGGCTACGAAGTGGTGGGACTGCCCTGGAAGTCGTCGGCGTACGAGCCGGCGGTAAGGCGCGCGCCGCTGCTCGGCGAGCACAACGACTACGTGTTCAGGGACGTGCTCGGCCTGGTTCCCGCAGAAATCGAGCGGTTGCGACGCGAAGGAGTCATCGACTAAAGCGCGGACAGCCCGCAGGCGGCCGTGCTGGTCGCAGATGCTGCTGGCGTGTCCTGAGAGTGGACTTCTTAGAGCTGCTGTCGCTCGCTGTCGCTGCCGCGTACCATATAGCAGTCGCGACAGTAGACGGGCCGGTCCTCCTTCGGCTCGAAGGGGACCTGGGTCTCCTTGCCACAGGAGGCGCAGGTCGCCGGGTACATGGCGCGCGTGCGCACTGAGCTGCCCCCCACCGCGCGTTCATTCCGCCGCGCCGCTCGACAGGACGGGCAGCGCTTGGGCTCCGTATAGGACCGGGTCGCGAAAAACTCCTGCTCCTCCGCCGAAAAGGCGAACTCCGCCCCACAACCCTGGCACGTGAGAATCTTCTCTTCGTACGGCACGATGACCTCCTTGCGAAACGCCGGCGCAGTTCGGTCATCGGCCTGCCCCGCGAGGCGCCTAGGCCAAACGGCAGCCCCAGTTATGTTAGATGACGACAGACTAGGACATGGCGAGAGATATTGCAAGTGCCATCGCGCACCCAAATTCGAATCGCAGCGAAAGGCTGGCGTTGTTCTGCCAGCTCGCCAGCACGACGCTGCCGACGGGCGGCTCATAGCCTTGCCCAAGCTCCCGCATCGTCAGGTTGTCGTGCTTGCGCAGGTACCAGGCCCACGGCCAGGCGAAATCGTCTGTCGAGTCGACGATTGTGGGGAGATGGCCACTTTTGCCTGAGGCCCAGGGGAGCATGAGCGCTGTCCAATCGCAGAAGTCCGTCCAGTTGCCCTTTACGCAAGCGTGCACGAGTGATACCCTGTCACGCGATGCGAGTCTCTGCTATTGCTGCGGCGCCTTCTTGTGTTAGGCGAAAGCAGGCTGTAGACTTCACGATACGTCGGGAGCAGATACGCCTTGACCTCCATGCGGGTGGCTGGCTGGCTGGCGTACTGCGGGCGGTTGTTATGCGCGACGCAGCAAGCGCGAGTACCGAATGCCCCGGCGTTCCTAAGGGTTGACTGGTATGGATGAGTTTATCCAGCAGTTTGCCACGGGGCTTTCCACCGGCAGTCTCTATGCTATCATCGCCCTGGCCCTGGTCCTCATTTATCGCTCCACCGGCGTCGTCAACTTCGCCCAGGGCGACATGGCGATGTTCATGACCTTCGTCGCCTGGTCCATCTGGAACGGGGACGGGCATTTCTGGATCGCGTTCTTCGCCACGCTGGTGATCGCCTTCGCATTCGGCGCCTTGCTCGAGATGATAACGTTGCGCCCGGTGGAGACAGGGCCCGTTCTCAACCCGATCATCGTCACCATTGGGCTCGTCCTCGTCATGGAGAGCCTCGCTCTGCGCATCTGGCAGGGCCAGCCCAAGCCTTTCCCGTCGCCCGCCATCTTCAAGGGCGCTCCCCTGAGCATCGGCCCGGCCGACGTCAGCCGCACCAACGTGGGTGTGTTTTGCATGTCCCTGCTGATCATGGTTCTCATCTACCTATTCTTCAACTACACCAGGGTTGGACTGGCTATGCGTGCGACGGCGCAGAACCGCGTCGCCGGCTCCCTTGTCGGCATACGTGTCGGACGCATGCTTGCCATGGGCTGGGCGCTCTCGGCGATGGTCGGCGCCGTTGCCGGCATGCTGCTTGCTCCCACGCTTTTCCTGTCGCCCAGCATGATGGCCGGCGCGCTCCTCTTCGCATTCGCCGCCGCCGTGCTCGGTGGGCTCGACAGTCCGGTCGGCGCGATTGTCGGTGGACTAACCATGGGCGTCGTCCAGAACATGGCGGGCACCTACATCGGCTCGGATATCGACATCACTATCGCCTTCCTGGTGATCATCGCCATCCTGTTGATTCGCCCGCGTGGGATATTCGGCAGAAAGGCAGTCCAGAGAGTCTAATGGTTCGCTTTATTCTCCGTCCCAGAACATTTGTCTTGCTGGCCGCGCTGGCGATCCTGATAGCATTCCCGTATCTCTACAGACTACCGTTCTTCTCCAACTTCCTCTCCGACTTCCGTACCTTTCAGGCAACCCGCTTCGCCATCTGGCTGGTTATCCTGATGGGCTTGAACCTGCTGACCGGCTACAGCGGCCAGATATCGCTCGGGCACGCCGCGTTCGTCGCCGTGGGCGCCTACATTGCCGCGATACTCATGAGCAATTCGGGCGTCCCCGTCTTCGCCGCGATCTTCGCCGCCGCGATCCTGACGGGTCTCATTGGATTCCTGATGGGCATTCCAGCGCTGCGGCTCTCCGGTCCCTACCTGGCAATTGCCACTCTCGCGCTGATCATAGTCCTGCCGCAGGTCCTGAAATTCGGGGGGGATATCAGGGGCCATCACGTTGCCTTTCTGGACCTGGCTAGCCACACCGGCGGCGTTAGCGGCATCCGTCTCAGCACGCCGCGCGTGCCCGCGTCCATGCACAACAGCCTCGACATGAACGTCGACCAGTGGCTTTACTACAACTGCATGCTGGCGGCGGTAATCATGACAGGCATAGCCTGGAGCGTGACGCGCAGTCGTCTCGGTCGCGCCTTGATAGCTCTACGTGATTCCGAAATCGGCGCCCAGCAGATGGGCGTCAACGTATCCCTCTACAAGATGACCGCTTTCGGTCTTTCTTCTCTCTATGCCGGCGCCGGTGGCGCTCTCTACCTCTACCAGATGTCCTACCTGGGCCCCACGTCTTTCGACATCCTCTTCTCCCTGACGCTGGTCGTCATGATTGTGCTCGGCGGCCTCGCCTCCATTGCCGGGGCGATCTTCGCCGCATTGATCATGACTCTGCGACTTGACCTCACCGATCTCATCGCCGGGCACATCCCCTTCGGCGACAGGATCGGCATCGAGAGCAGTCGGGGCGCCGTCTTCGGAATTCTCCTCATAGTGTCCATCATCTTCACCCCACGAGGCATCGCCGGCAACCTGCAGAAACGAAAAGAGGCGCGCCCGGGAGGACCGCGAAAGAGCAGGATAGCCGCCCTCGTGGCCAAAATCGGCTTAGTCTCGCGTGAGAAAGAGGCGGAGGAATCAAGCGATTGAGGCAGGAGGCTTCAACGCGGGCGCTCGACGTGCAGACTGGACGAATCACGAGTAGCCCCGTGTTTGGTCGGCGCTTTTCTACACGAGCAGCCGGAACTGAAAAAGCGCCGTAGTTGTCCTTTTGGGAAGGCGAGGCGGTATGCCCGTCCGCCGCTCGGTCAACGACAGCAGAAAGACGGAGGTGAAAGGAATGTTCAAGTCTACTCGACTGGTCATCCTGGCATTTGCGGTGCTAACGGTCTTCGCACTATCGTTTGCCGCATGCGGTGGTGACGAGGACGAAGACGGAGATGGGGGCGGAAATGGAGGCGAGAAGACCGCCATCCCCGCGGGCCCGGGCGTCGGCGAAACTGTCGGCGTCACGGACACATCGGTGAAGATTGGCACACTCCTGCCGATGAGCAACACCACCGCCACCGCCTGGGGCGTGCCGATTTCCCAGGGAATGCAGGCGTACTTCGACTACATCAATGACCAGGGCGGCATCTACGGGCGTAAGCTAGAACTGGTGGTCGGCGACAGCCAGTACACCGGGCCCGTAGCAGGTGAGACGGCCAAGAAGCTGACCGAACAGGACCAGATCTTCGGTTTCATGGGCAACCTGGGCACCGAGGCCGAAATGGCCGTCTACACGTACCTGGAGGAGCATGGCGTCCCCGACATGTTCATCTTGACGGGTGACAAGACATGGGTAGAGCCCGTCGTCTTCAGCCGCTCCCGCTTCCTCGTCGACTACGAAGTCGAAGGTCGCATCCTCGGCCAGTACATCGGCGAGAACTACGACGGCAAGAAGCTCGGCATCCTCGCCCAGAACGACCTCTTCGGCAAAGACGGCGAAGCGGGGCTTAAGGTGGGGCTCGAAGACGTTGGCGCCAACGTGGAGACCGTTACTCAGTACTACGACGCCACCCAGACCGACGTCACCGCTCAGATGCAGCGACTGAAGTCCGATGGCGCTGAAGTCGTAGGCGTGTACGCCATGCCCGCTCAGGCATCAGGCGCGATCAAAGCGGCCCGCGAGACCCTGACCTGGGATGTCCCGATGTTCCTAACCGGCGTCAACGCCGCTCAGATCGTCGGCGCGCTCGCCGGCTTCGCGAACGCCGAGGGCACCATTAGCGTATCCTTCGGCCGCCAGTCCGACGAGATCGAGTTCCCGGGCGTCCAGAAATACCAGGACATCATGAAGGAGTATGCGCCCGACGCGCAGATCAATAGCGTCGGCTTTAGCGGCTACTCCGTCGCCCTGGCTATGGTGCAAGTGCTCATCCAGGCAGGGCCCGACCTCACTCGCACCAGTTTCCTGAATGCGGCGGAGTCAATCTGCAAGTACGAAGGCGGAGGTACCATCGCGCCCATCAGCATGTCTCCCGAGGACCACGCCTGGAACGAAGCGGAGATATTCGTGGAGGCTGAGGGGGACAGCATCGACACATTCACGTGGAAGCCCTTCGGCGACGTCATCTCCCAGTACGAGACGACGAAGGACTGCAGCCCGGCGGAGCGGCCCGCTGACGCCGACAAGCAGCCGGGGGCGCAGGACTAACAAGCGGTTCGAATCCGGCCGCCTCCGTCTCTGATGGCGGAGGCGGCCGTCGCAACAAAAGAGGGCGTTGGTCAGGACTGCGGGCCGGCGTTCTGCCCACGCGATCTTAAGGCGGCGGCCGAAAACAGCAGGAGCGCCGCAGGAGTCTCTCAGCGCCAAGAAGGGGCCGCTCGCCACTTGGCCGGGGGCTGGAAAGGACTAGTGGAGAGAATGTTCAGATCGAAGGCGTTGATTCTTCTCGCGCTGGTGATGCTCCTTATCGGCGCGCTGGCTGTCTCCGCCTGCGGCGGCACCGAAGAGGAAGCGGGCGGCGGCGGCGAAAAGACAGCCGTTCCCGCAGGCCCGGGCGTCGGCGAGACTATCGGCGTGACAGACACGTCGATAAAGATCGGCACGCTCCTCCCGATAAGCAACACGACAGCCGCCGCCTGGGGAGTGCCGCTCTCAAAGGGCATGAAAGCCTTCTACGATTACGTCAACGACAACGGTGGCATCTATGGTCGCAAGATAGACTTCATCGTTGGCGATAGCCAGTACACCGGGCCCGTGGCCAGCGAAATCATTCGAAAGATGGTCGAACAAGACGGGATATTTCTCCTCCAGGGCAGTCTGGGCACAGAAGCCCACATGGCTGTCTACAAGTACCTGGAGGAGAAGGGCATCCCCGACATGTATATCCTCACTGGTAACACGATCTGGACGGAGCCTGTCGCCCACAACCGCTTCGCCTGGCTCGTTGACTACATTGACGAAGGCCGCATCCTCGGCCGGTACATCGGCGAGAACTTCGACGGCAAGAAGCTCGGCATCCTCGCCCAGAACGACGACTTCGGCAAAGAGGGCGAGGAAGGCCTCAAACTGGGCCTCGAAGACGCCGGCGCCAACATGGAAATCACAACCCAGTACTACGACGCCACGCAGACCGATGTCACAGCCCAAATACAGCGCCTCAAGGCCGACAACGTGGATGTCATCGGCTACTATGGCATGCCCGCACAAGCGGCAAGCGGATTCCACGCCGCCCGCGAGACTCTGACCTGGGACGTCCCGATCGTCATTTCCGGCGTCGACGCGGTGGAGATCGTCGGCCAGCTCGCCGGCTACGACAACATCGAAGGTGCCGTCAGCGTCGTCTACGGCCACCAGGCTTTCGAAAGCGACTGGCCGGGCATCCAGGAGTTCGGCGAAATCCTCGCCGAATATGCGCCGGGCGAGCCGCTGGATAACCTCACGCTGACGGGCATGTCCATATCCGAGTCGATAGTGGCAACGCTCCGCCAGGCCGGCAGCGACCTGACGCGCAGCAGCTTCCTCGAAGCGGCGGAATCGGGCTGCAACATCACGTCCCGGGCTTCCCTGGTGCCCTCCAGCCTGAGCCCGACCGACCACCGGCCAACAGAGGTTGAGCAGTATGTGAGAGCGACGGTCGACCGGACGGACCCAGACAACCCCAAGTTCACGTGGGAACCGTTTGGCGATCTCATACAGTTTGAGTCGACGAAGGACTGCAAGGAGCCGACCCCTCCGGCAGACTTCGACAAGCAGCCGAAATAGGGGGACGAATCTAGCGGAAGATCAGGCGGCTGCCTGGGCGGACCGCCGTTTGCAGAGGGACGTGAATCCGCCCACCTTTCGCCTGTAGCCCTTGAGCCACGCTGGCGGGTCCAGGCACACAGCCGGCCGCTGCGGAACGAGCGCGCTCTGCGGCTGAATGGCGACTCTGAGTAGGGGGTGCGATCAATGAGACTCAAGCGTTTAGATCCGTTCAACCGGTCCGGCGGACGCATCAGCGGAGGACGCGAACGCCATGGTATCGTCCCGGCCGGGCCCGGGCGAGTCCCGCGGCGCCTGCTCTTTGGGGCCATCCTGATCGCTGTCGCTCTTCCGATTCTTCTCAGTTGTGGCGACGGCGAGGAGGATGCCACCGGCGACGGATCCGTGCCCGAGAACGTCCCGGGCGTAACCGACACCGAGATCAAACTGGGCTCGCACTTCGCCCTCAGCCAGTCGCCGGCGGCGGCGTACGCGCCCATCATCTTCGGCATGCGCGCCTATTTCGACTACGTAAACGACCAGGGAGGCGTTAACGGCCGCAAGATCACATTCATCATCGGCGACGACCACTACAACCCCCCCGACGCGCTGGAGGTCGTCCGCAAGCTCGTCGAGCAGGATAACGTCTTAGCGATCGTCGGTGGACTGGGCGAGGCCAGTCACAGCGCCGTCTACAAGTACCTCGAAGAGCGCGGCGTCCCTGACCTCTTCATCACCGCCGGCCTTCTCAAATGGTCGGAGCCCGTCGTCAAGACCCGTTTCGCCGGCAGCGTCGACTTCGTGACCGAGGGTCGCATGCTCGGCAAGTATGCCGTCGACAACTACCCGGGCGCAAAGCTCGGCCTCCTCCTCCAAAACGATGAGATGGGCGTCGACAGCGAGAAGGGCCTCAACATGGCCCTCGAAGGCAGCGACGTCGAGGTCGTCGCCAAAGAGATGTATGAAGCGATCAACTTCGACGCCACCGCCCAGACGCAGCGCCTGCGCAATGCGGGCGCAGAAGTCGTCATTGCCTTTGCCATACCGCCCCAGGCTGCCAGCCTCGTGAAAACCGCGCGAGAAACCCTCACCTGGGACGTGCCCATCCTCGTCAGCGGCATCGCCGTCAGCGAGATCTTCGTCGACCTCGCCGGCGCCGAAAACGCCGAGGGCGTCGTCAGCATCGTCATGGGCCACCAGATCTACGAGACCGAGCAGCCCGGCATCCAGAAGCACATCGAAATCATGCAGAAGTATGGCGGCGGGGTTGCCCCGAGCAACTTCTCGCTCTATGGCAATGCGATGGGCGAGCTCACGGTGGAAGGCCTCAAGCGGGCCGGCCGCGATCTCACCCGCGAAAGCCTCGTCGAAGCCATCGAGTCGATCCGCGGTTGGTATTGCTCGGGCTGCGTGGTGCCCGTGAACTTCAGTCCTACTGACCATCGACCGCTCGAGATCGAGATGTACAATCGCGTCGAAAACGGCAAGTGGGTCGCCTTCGGAGACCTCGTCAGCTACGAATCGACGCCGGAATAGCGGGCGGATAGGCGCCAAGAAGAGTTGTTCAGAAGAGGTCTCAGATGAAGTCATTAGCTGGACTGGCAAAGTCTGTCGTTCTGGGCTCGACCCTGATCGTCGTCGCACTGATGGTGGCCGCATGCGGTGGGGGAGACGAAACGTCATCGCCGGGAACAGCAAGACCCGTGGGTACTCCTGACACGACAGGGGTCACCGACACAGAGATCAAGCTCGGTACCCACTACCCTCTGAGCGGCAACCCTGCGGCAGCCTACGCGCCCATCTCCTATGGGATGAAGGCCTTCTTCGACTACATCAACGCGCAGGGCGGCGTCTACGGCCGCAAGATCGACTTCATGATCGGCGACGACCACTACAACCCCGCGGACACGGTGGAGGTCGTTAGGAAGCTGGTCGAGCAGGACAAGGTCTTCGGCATAATCAGCGGGCTGGGCGAGGAAACGCACGCTGCTGTGTGGAAGTACCTCGAGGAAAAGGGCATTCCCGACATGTACCTCTCCACCGGTCTCGACATGTGGACGAACCCACCCATTTACAATCGCTACTCAGGCAACCCCGACTACATCACCGAGGGCATCTTCCTGGGCCAGTACATAGCCAACACCTACCCCGACGGGAAGCTCGGCATCCTGCAGCAGAGCGACCAGTTGGGCGAGGACGGCGAAAAGGGTCTGCGGCAGGGCATAGAGGGCAGCAACGTTGAGATCGTCTCGGTAGAGAAGTACGACGTGGTTCAATCCGACGTTTCCGCCCAGACGCAACGCTTAAAGGCTGCCGGCGCCGACGTGGTGGCCGTCTTCGCCATTCCTCCGCAGGCCGCCAGCATGGTCACTACGGCCCGTAAGACCCTTAGCTGGGACGTCCCCATCATCGTCAGCGCCATCAACTGCAGCGACATCTTCATCATGCTGGCTACCCCGGAGAACTCAGAGGGCATCATAAGCTCCGTCTTCGGCCACCAGGCATACGACACCGACGTTCCCGGAGTCCAGAAATACGAGAAGATCTGGGAGAAGTTTCAGAATGGCGCCAGCGGCCCGATGAACAACTTCGAGCTCTACGGCATGTCCATCGCCGAGGCGACGGTATGGGGTCTGGAGATGGCCGGCCCCGACCTCAGCCGGCAGTCTTACCTCGACGCCGCCGAGTCAATGTGCGATGTGTGGTGCTCGACCTGTGAGGACTTCGGACCCTGGCAGACAAGCCCCAACGACCACAAGATCAACGAGGTCCTGATCATTAACAAAGTCGTGAACGGTGGGTGGGTGCCTGAGGGTGAAATCACGAGCTACGAGTCGACGCCCGACTGCACCCCCATGGAGCCGCCGGAAGGTTTCGACCAGCAGCCCAAGGTAGGGTTAGACGCGCCGTATGTCGAGACTCCTTGACGATTCCTGCGCAGCATTTCGAGGGGCGGGCAGCACACGCTCGCCCCTCTCTATTCCCGCGCGGAGGGCCCGCACGCCGGCGCGGGACCTGTGCCGAGGCCTCTCCCGGATGCGTGCGCATAGTGAATCTGTAGGGTACTATTCTGTCAATCGCAAGGTCGGGGCACGCAGTGGTGCCCGGAGTCTTCACTACATGAGGGAGGTAAGAAATGTCGGCCAAGAAGCTGGCTTGGACCGCGTTGAGTGTGGCCCTGATCGCCATCGTGCTGATGGTGACAGCCTGCGGCGGAGGAGACTCCAAGGATGAGTCGACCCCGGCGGGGGAATCCACCGTCGCTGCAGGCGATTCCACCGGCGTCACCGACACGGAAATCAAGCTGGGCACTCACTATCCCCTGAGCGGGAACCCTGCCGCGGCCTACGCGCCCATCGCCTACGGCATGAAGGCCTTCTTCGATTACACAAACGCCCAGGGCGGCATCTACGGGCGCAAGATCACCTTCATCATCGGGGACGATCACTACAACCCCGCGGACACCGTCGAGGTAGTGAGAAGACTGGTCGAGCAGGACAAGGTCTTCGGCATTATCAGCGGGCTGGGCGAAGAAACCCATTCCGCCGTCTGGAAGTACCTCGAGGAGAAAGGCATCCCGGACATGTCTCTCTCGACCGGCCTCGACAAGTGGACGAACCCGGTCGCCAAGAACCGCTTTGCCGGCAACCCCGACTACATCACCGAAGGCATCTTCCTCGGCCAGTACATAGCGAAGACGTACCCAGACGCAAGACTCGGCATCCTGGAGCAGAGCGACCAGCTCGGCCAGGACGGCGACAAAGGCCTGCGCCAGGGCATTGAAGGCAGCAACGTCGAAATCGTCGCCGTCGAGAAGTATGACGTCATCCAGTCAGACGTCTCCGCACAGACCCAGCGCCTGAAGAATGCCGGCGCGGACCTGCTTGCGGTATTCGCCATCCCTCCGCAGGCCGCCAGCCTGGCGAATACCGCGCGCGTCACACTCAACTGGGATGTCCCCATCATCGTAAGCAACATCAATTGCAGCGAGATCTTCATCATGCTGGCTACGCCGGAGAACTCAGAGGGCATCATTAGCTCTACCTTCGGCAAGCAGGTCTACGACACCGACGTTCCGGGAGTCCAGAAGTACATGAAGATATGGGAGAAGTTCCAGAACGGCGCCCCCGGGGATCTGAACAACTTCGAGCTCTACGGCATGTCCGTCGCTGAAACGACGGTATGGGGCCTGGAGATGGCGGGCAAAGACCTCACCCGCGAGAGCTTCCTCGACGCCTCCGAGCACATGTGCAAGTTCTGGTGCTCGAGCTGTGAGGGCTACGCACCCCTTACGACAAGTCCGACAGACCACAAGGCCAGCGAGACGCTCATCATCAACAAAGTCGAAAACGGGAGATGGGTGAGTGTCGGCGAGCCCGTCAGCTTCGAGTCGACGCCGGACTGCACGCCGATGGAACCGCCGGAAGGCTTCGACGAGCAGCCCAAGGTAGGGATGGATGCGCCGTACGTCGAGACTCCCTAGCAACCGGCCGACGGAGGACTGACCCGGAAGCTGCCGTTCGTGTAGCCAGGAAGGCGTTGGGCGTGGTTGGGAGCCGGCCGCGCTTCGCGCAGGATGCGCTACCGCACTGGCCCGTCTGTCGCGGCAATTGCAGGCAATCTTCGCGCGGGCCGCTGCAGACTCCTTCGACCGCGCCTTCCTTGTCGCCGCGATCATCCTCTGGACGGACTCCGTCCCCTGTCCAACGGACCGCCGTTCTCGCGGGGCGTCGGTCGCTGGGAAGACCCCCCGGAAGACAACATGTGCTACGGCGAATAGCGCTCTCCTCCACATATTCCTGTTCCTGTGCGCGCAGACGTCAGAGAGGCAAAAGGTGAGACACCGGCCTGCGCAAATAACCTTGACAAACGCGCGAATCGCAGTATACTGAGTCCAACTGGTGGCCTGACGTTTCCCCGCCCCGGCAACTTATACTTGCCCTTGACTGTGCGTCGTGTTGGGCAGGATACGTCTTATGCGTCGCGCAGAAGAACCGACAGGCAGTACTGGATGCCTACGGGCAAGACGCTTCTGAAATCATCCATCTTCAGGATTGGCCTGGCGATAGTCGGGCTGCTGTGCGTGGCGGGTACGATGCTCGCCGTGCATTATGGTGCCCAGGCCGCACCGGTTCTCACCACCGACAAGGACGACTACTTCTCCAGCGAGATCGTCACTGTCACCGGCGCCGGCTTTGCCGCGGACACCGATTACGACATTCCCGTAATTCGGCCCGACGGGACGATCGTCAGAGGCGATGGTACGTTTATTCCCGGCTGGGACAGCGTCCACAGCAATGGCTCCGGTGCGTTCGTCTACTACTACCAACTGGACGGCATCGAGGGGACCTACGAGATCAGGGTCTACCCGTCGCCGTGGTCGGGCGACCGGGATGAGATCCCCGTCGCCAGCTTCACCTTCGCCGACTGCAACATCAGCCTCAACCAGTGCCGCAACGACATTGACAACGACGACGAGGTAGACGCCTGTTACTGGACAACCGGCTCCATCCAGGGGACCAACTCCGTCTACTGTGAAGGCGACTCCGTGCCGCAGCGCCTCTTCCATCAGATATCCGCAAAGGGCACCCACACCATCCGCCTTGAATACGAGTTCTCGAAGGCAAGCAAGTATGCTTATGACTTCCTGACCGACGTCGACCAGACCATGCCCGCCGGCCTATCCGGCCTCAACCAGTGCGCCGACCTGCCGCCGTTCTTGGGCACCAGCACCTGCAACAGCCTCTTCGCCGCTTCTCTTAGCCCGATTGCATCCGACCCCTTCGACACCGTCTCGGCAAGAGAATCGCCGGCGCTCCGCAACGTCCATCTTGGCTGCTCGCCTTCCTGCTCCGGCTCCGTGACCGTCTCCTTCCCCAGCCTGAATGGTTACAGCGAATCAGGCGAGGCCCATCTGCCGGACAGCGACCCGGATTGCTTCCAGAACTGCGGCGACAGCAAGGTGCAAGTGGACATAACATTCACTACAACCGTCAAGAACAGCGTGGTCGGCCTGTGGTTCGGCGGTCACCTCGCCCAGGCTGCCGATCCCGGCTGGGGCGAAGGCTTCGGGTCTTTCTCGATCAGCGGCGCCAACCCCCGTACCCGGTACATCTCGCTGGACGGTGGCGCGGTAGGCGAGCGCTCTGTCCAGATTCAGGTCGCCGACCTCTGTCCGCCGCCGCCCACGCCGACGCA
>DATLAX010000146.1:0-15266 GCA_035527215.1 Dehalococcoidia bacterium | reverse complement strand
TGCGCGGCTGGCAGCGCCGGCAAGCTTGCCGGCGGCAATGGCTGCGATTATTCGAATCGACAAGGGCTGTCTCCGCCGCCGTGGTATCCGAGCAACGCGGCAGGACTGAAGTCCTGCCCTACAGTCTAGCGCTTCGTCGGCTCCGGCCGGAAGCCCCGCAGCCGCAGCGAGTTCGTCATGACGGATACGGAGCTCAAGGCCATCGCGGCCGCCGCCAGCATCGGGTTGAGGAACCCGTGCGTACCGAAGAACGGCTCCAGCACCGTCGGGACGCCGGTCTGCGAGAACAGCGGGTAGAGGACGCCCGCCGCGATCGGTATCAGGGCGACGTTGTAGACGAACGCCCAGAAGAGGTTCTGCCGGATCGTCCGCATCGTGCGCTTGCTCAGCGACACCGCCGTCGCCACGCCGTCGAGGTCGCCGCGGATGAGGGTGATGTCGGACGCCTCCATCGCCACGTCCGTGCCCGTGCCGATGGCGATGCCCACGTCCGCCTGCGCCAGCGCCGGCGCGTCATTGATGCCGTCGCCGACCATGGCGACGACCTTCCCCTCGGCCTGGAGGCTGCGCACCTGCTCCGCCTTGTCCTGAGGCAGCACCTCTGCCAGCACGCGGTCGACGCCGACCTGTCGCGCCACGGCTTCGGCCGTCTGACGGTTGTCTCCGGTTATCATCACGATCTCGATGCCCATCGCCTTCAGCCGCGCGACGGACCCGGCAGCGTCCTGCCTCACCGTGTCGGCGACGGCGACGATCCCGGCGACGCGGCCGTCGACGGCGACGTACATGGGCGTCTTGCCTTCGGCGGCGAGACGTTCGCTTTCGGCCCGCAGCGAATCGAGGCCGAGGCCGTTCTCTTCCATCAGCTTGAGGTTGCCTGCCAGCACCCTCCGGCCATCGACCGTCGCATCGACGCCGCGACCGGGCAGGGCCGCGAACTCCGACGCGTCGGACAGCGTCAGTCCTCGGTCGCGGGCGGCCGCTACGACGGCCTCGCCCAGCGGGTGCTCGGAGCCGCGCTCGGCGGCCGCGGCCAGTCGCAGCATCTCCGTCTCCTCCCAGCCGTCAGCGGGGAGGACGTCCGTGAGCGACGGCGCGCCCACGGTGAGCGTGCCTGTCTTGTCGAAGACGATGGCGTTGATGCGGTGCGCCGTCTCCAGCGACTCGCCGCCGCGGATGAGGACGCCGTTCTCCGCTCCTTTGCCGGTGCCCACCATGATGGCCGTCGGCGTCGCCAGGCCGAGTGCGCAGGGGCAGGCGATTATCAGCACCGCGACCGCGTTCAGGAGGGCGAACGTGAACGCGGGCGCCGGCCCGAAGACAAGCCAGATGACGAACGTCATCGCCGCGATGCCTATCACCGCGGGGACGAAATAGCTCGCGACCACGTCGGCGAGGCGCTGGATGGGCGCCTTCGAGAGCTGCGCCTCCTGCACCAGGCGGACGATCTGGGCGAGGACGCTGTCCTGCCCCACGCGCGTGGCCCGGAAGCGGAAGCTGCCCGTCCGGTTGATGGTCGCGCCGATGACCTCGTCGCCGGGGCCCTTCTCGACCGGGATGCTCTCGCCCGTAATCATCGACTCGTCGATGGCGGACCGCCCGTCGAGGACGACGCCGTCGACCGGTATCTTCTCGCCCGGCCGTACGACAACCACGTCGCCGCCGACGACGCTCTCGACGGGCACGTCGACCTCTTCGCCGTCTCGCACGACGCGCGCCGTCCGCGCCTGCAGGCCCATCAGCCGCTTGATCGCCGCCGAGGTGCGGCCTTTCGCCTTCGTCTCCAGGTAGCGGCCGAAGAGGATGAGCGCGATGATCACGGCCGCCGTGTCGAAGTAGACGGCGGGCTCCACGTCCGCAACTCGAAACAGGCCGGGCGCGAAGGTGGCGAATACGCTGTAGACATAGGCCGTGCTCGTGCCGACGGCCACCAGCGTGTTCATGTCGGCGTCGAGGTGTCGAAGCCGGCTCCAGGCGCCCTCGTAGAACTGCCGGCCCGCCCAGAACTGCACCGGCGTCGCCAGGACGAACGAGGTGATCGTAATCGCCGCGCCCGGCAGGCCGGAGACGAGCGGCAGGTGCTGGTACTGCGCCGCCGCAATCAGGAACGCGCCGATGACGCCGGCGAAGAGGAACTTGCGCCGGAGCGTGCGTTCCTCTCGTTCGCGGGCCTGTTGCTGGGCGTCGGGGGCGGCCAGCGCCTCCGGCCGGGGGTGGTAGCCGGCATCTTCGACGGCCCGGTAGAGGCTGTCCAGCGAGCAGGCCTGCGGGTCGAAAGCGACCGTCGCCTGCTCCGTCGCCAGGTTCACGGCCGCGCCCGACACACCGGGCACCTTCTTCAGCGAGTTCTCGACGCGCAGGATGCAGGAGGCGCAGTGCATGCCTTCGATGGGGATCACAGTCTCGTCGCGGGTCTTCGTAGCCATGGTGGTCCGCCTACTTGTTGGCCAGCTCGTAGAGCTCCTTCAGCTCGCCGACGACCTGCTCCTCGCGGCCGTCGCGGATGCCCTCGACGACGCAGGTGCGCAGGTGCCCCTCCAGCATCAACTGCTCGAGCTTCTCCAGGGCGCGCCGCACGGCGAACGACTGCTTGAGGATGTCGACGCAGTAGGCGTTCTCCTCGATCATGCGTCGCACGCCGTGGAGGTGGCCGTCTATGTATTTGAGCCTCTTCAGGCATTCCGCGCGGGTCGTATCCTGCACCGCCGGTCCTCCTTCGTCGTTCTGCGGGTCTTCTTGTGCCAGACCCCTCCCCCCTGGGAGGGGTCTACTCATATTATCGACCCGCTGGATGCGGATGTCAATGGGGATGCGACGCGGGCGCGGCAGGGAAAAGCGCTTGCGGGCGGGTGGGTGGGAAGAATGATCGTTCTTTCGCGAGACGCGGCAGCAGGCGCGCGTCGACCGCAAGAACGCCGAAGGCCGCCGACCCATAACGGCGTCGACGGCCTCTCGATGCTATCGTGCTGTCTTGCTAGACGCGCGCCTCCAGGGCGGCCCCGCACTGACCGCAAAAGCGGGTGTCCGGCGCGTTCGCCGTGCCGCACTTCGCGCAGACAACGGCCGGGGTCTGCTGCTGCACGGGCGGGCTTTGCACCGGCGGCGCCGGCTGCTCCGTCGACTGCGCCTGCGTTATCTGCTTCGGCTCGTCGTCCTCTTTCGAGGCTTTTCGAAACTCCCGTATCCCCTTACCGATCGCGCCACCAACCTCCGGCAGCCGGCCGACCCCGAAGATTATGATGACCACGGCGAGGATCAGAACAAGCTCGATAGGCCCCATCGGGCCAATCCCGACGAGCGGAGCCAGGCCTAGAAGCGGCATCATGACCATCCTCCTCCGCGCTTCAAGAAACGCGCAGTAAAAGCGTAGCACCCCGCATATGGCGAGTCAAGGACTCACAGGTCCGTTCGTCGCTGTTTCGAGGAAGCGCAAAGGGGGCCACCGCCGCTTGCCAGACTCAGGGCCCCTGCCCTATAATGGCGCCCTACCATCCCTCGGGAAAGGAGCTCGCGGATGCCGACGCCCTACGCCTACCTGAAGAAGCAGTTCGTGCCGCTCGCCGAGGCCAAGATCGGCGTAATGACCCACGCCTTTAACTACGGCACCGGCTGCTTCGAGGGCATCCGCGGCAACTGGAACGAGCAGGAGGAACGCGTCTACCTCTTCCGCCTCCGCGACCACTTTCTCCGCCTCGCCCGGAGCTGTCGCATCCTCAAGATCGACCTGCCCTACAATGCCGACGAACTGTGCGACATCGCGACGAAGCTGGTCGGCATGTGCGGCCACACGGAGGACGTCTACCTGCGGCCCATCGCTTACAAGAGCTCCGAGGTCGTCGGCGTGCGCATGCACGACCTTGAAGACGACCTGCTGATGTACGTCACGCCGTTCGGCCCCTACCTGGACCTCGATAAGGGCATCCGCTGCATGACATCGTCGTGGCGCCGCGTCGATGAGCTGTCGATTCCGGCGCGGGCCAAGGTCACCGGCATCTACGTCAACTCCGCCCTCGCCAAGACGGAGGCGCAGGAGAACGGCTTCGACGAGGCGATCATGCTGGCCGGCGACGGCCACGTGTCCGAGGGCAGCGGCGAGAACATCTTCATCGTCGAGAACGGGACGTTGATCACGCCTTCACATTCCGACAACATCCTCGTCGGCATCACGCGCGACACCGTCATCCACCTGGCGCGCGAGGAGCTGGGCATCGAGACAGTCGAGCGCTCGATCGCCCGCGCGGAACTCTATACCGCCGACGAGTGCTTCATGACCGGCACCGCCGCGCACGTCACCGCCGTCGTCGACATCGACCGCCGGCCGGTGGGCAACGGCAAGACCGGCCCGATAACGGCGCGGCTGCAGAAGCTGTACCTCGACGTCATCTGCTGCAAGAACGACAAGTACGCGGACTGGTGCACGCCCGCGTAGCCGGCGACATCATGCAGTTCCGACCCCTTCGCGCTACCGGCACCGCCCTCGGCGCCTTCGCATCCGCCTGGGCGCTTGTCTTCGCGGTGCTGCTCGTCCTCCGCGGCGCGACGCAGCCGGTATCGCTCTCGACCGTCTTCTGCTACCTGATCGCCGCCGTCTTCCTGGGCATCGGCCTCCTCGTCGCCTACTGGACGTATGCCTGCGCGACGCTGCGCTACGACCTCGACCGTAACGGGCTCGCCATTCACTGGGGCTTCGTCCGGCAGGTCGTTCCCCTCGACAGCGTCAAGCGGCTGGCCCGGGGCGAGCTGATACCGCTGGCCGGCATCAGCGGCGTCAACTGGCCCGGCTACCACGTAGGCCGCGCGGAACTCAAAGAAGTCGGCGAGACGCTCTTCTACTCGACGCACCGCCGCCTCGCGGAGATCGTCTACGTCGTCACGCCGTCGCTGACGTACGCCGTCTCGCCGGCGAATGCGCAGCAGTTCATCAGCGAAGTCGAGTCGATGCAGAAGCAGGGCGCGACGCTATCGCTGATGCAGGCGCCGCGCCGGTTGCCGCTGGCCGACCAGCCGTTCTGGCTCGACCGCTGGGCGCAGGGGCTGGCCGTCGCCGCCGCGCTCCTCTGCGCGACGACGTTCGGCGTCATCTTCGCCAACTACGGCGGCCTGCCGGACAGCATGGCGATCTCCTTCCCGCCGCTGGACGTGGAGCGCGTGGCGTCGAAGCACGAGCTTCTATCGCTTCCCACGACCGCGTTCGGGATACTGCTGGTCGGCCTCGTCGCCGGCTTCGCCGTCCGCGCCTGGGAGCGGCTGGCCTCCTACATGCTGCTGGCCTCGCTGCTCGCCGTACAGGGCGTCTTCCTCTGGGGCGCCGCCGTCGCCGTCAGCTAGCCTCCCATCGACGGCCGCAAGGCCCCACTCTCTCGCTGAAGCGGGACATCTCGACCTCTGGCAGGATGTTGAAAAATACGTAGCCGAGGCTTTCTAGCCTCGGCGCTCAACTTGTGGCCAGGCTGGAAAGCGTGGCCCGCGAACCTTGTTCAGCGATCTGCTAGCCGGGAATGAGGAAGGCGATCACGTAGCCGAGCGCGAAGCAGACCGGGAACGTGATGATCCACGCCGCCAGGATCTCCTGCGCGATCCCCCAGCGCACCGCCGAGAAGCGTCGCGTCGCGCCCACGCCGATGATCGCCGAGCCGATGGTGTGCGTTGTACTTAGCGGGATGCCGAAGCGCGCGCTCACGCTGATCGTCATCGCCGCCGCCGTCTCCGCCGCGAATCCGTGCACCGGCTGAAGGTGCGTGAGCCGCATCCCCAGCGTGCGAATGATGCGATATCCGCCGAGACCCGTGCTCACGCCCATCGTCGTGGCGGCGAGCAGGATCACCCACAGCGGCACCTCGAAGGCGCGCTCGTAGTAGATGGCCAGCGCCATCGCCATCACGCCCATCGCCTTCTGGCCGTCTGCGGTGCCGTGGCTCCAGGCCATGAACGCCGCCGACCCCAGCTGGAGTAAGCCGAAGGTCCTCTGGACAAAGGTCGGGCTCGCCCGCCGAACTACCCACGTGAGAATCCACATCAGGATGATGCCGCCCAGCGCGCCGAAGACGACGGCCGCGCCAAGGCCGGTGAACACCTTCTCCCAGCCGCTGTACTCGAGCACGCCGAAGCCACCTGTCGTCGCTACGGCGGCTCCCGCAAGGCCCGCCAGGATCTCGTGCGTCTTGCTCGTCGGCAGGCCGAAGTACCAGGCGAACGTGCTCCAGACGATGACCGCCGCGCAGGCCGCGACAATCGTCTCCAGGTTGATCTGATTGATATCGACGATCCCCTTGCCGATCGTCGCTGCTACGGCCGTGCCCGAGAGCGCGCCGAGGAGATTGAACAGCGCCGCCATCGCGACGGCCGGGATCGGCGGCAGAACTCGGGTCGAGACGACGGTGGCGATCGCGTTGGGCGCGTCCGTCCAGCCGTTCACAGCCTCGAAACCGAGTATCGCGATGAAGGTGACGACTAAGAAGGGGAAGGTACTTATCAATCGCTGTGATGTCCTTCTAGACCGGCCGCTGGTTGCGCGGAGCCGCTGCCCGACGGGGGCAGACTGGAAGACCGCGCCAATCGACAGACTACGGCAGAAGCCAGGCTATAAGCCAGCCCAGGCCGAAGCAGACCGGGAACGTCAGTATCCAGGCCATCACGATGTTCTGCGCGATGCCCCATCGCACCGCCGACAGCCGCCGCGTCGCGCCGACGCCCATGATCGCCGAGCCGATGGTGTGCGTGGTGCTCAGAGGTATGCCGAAGCGGGAGCTAACGGTGATCGTCATCGCCGCTGCGGTCTCGGCCGCAAAGCCGTGCACCGGCTGCAGGTGCGTCAGGCGCATGCCGAGGGTGCGGATGATGCGCCAGCCTCCGAAGGCGGTGCTCACGGCCATCGTCCCCGCGGCCAAGAAGATCACCCACAACGGCACCGAGAAGCTGTCGACCGCCTCGCCCGGGTGGTAGTGGATCGCCAGCGCCATGGCCATCACACCCATCGCCTTCTGGCCGTCCGCCGTGCCGTGGCTCCAGGCCATGAACGCCGCCGAGGCTAGCTGCAGCGGACCAAAAAGCCGCCTGGTGAACGTTGGGCTGGCCCTTCTTAGCGCCCAGGTGATGGCGAACATCAGCAAGAAGGCGCCGATGAATCCCCCTGTTACGGCGACTCCCAGGCCTGTGAACACCTTCTGCCAGCCCGACCACAGCAGTACGTCGGTGCCGCCGACAGCCACACCCGCTCCCGCGATGCCGGCGACAATGCCGTGGCTCTCACTCGTCGGCAGGCCGAAGTAGGCCGCCAGGCTGCTCCAGATGATCACGGACAGGGCGGCGGCGGCGACCGTCTCCAGCGTCACGACGTTCAGGTCCACTATCCCTTTGCCTATCGTCGTCGCCACCGCGGTCCCCGAGAGGGCTCCGAGCAGGTTGAAGACAGCGGCCAACGCGACGGCGGCCGAAGGATTCAGGACGCGCGTCGACACAACAGTGGCGATGGCGTTAGGGGCATCCGTCCAGCCGTTCACCGCTTCGAAGCCGAGGATGATAATCAGTGTGACTATCAGGAAGGCGAATGAATCTGTCATCTACTCCTTCTCTGTGGCGCATCCGCCGAATTCACAAAAAAAGAAGGCCTCCCGGCCTTCTGCGGTTCTCGACGTCGGACTTCCAACTCAGGCATGTCTGAGGACAATGCCCTCCAGCACGTTCGCGACGTCTTCGGCGCGGTCCGTGGCCTCCTCCATCTGCTCGTAGACCTCGCGCCACTTGATGATCTCCGCCGCACTCGCCTCGTCTTCAAACAGCTCCGCGATGGCTTTGCGATAGATGTCGTCGGCGACGTTCTCCAGCCGGTTGACCTCGACGCAATACGGCAGAATATCCCGCAGGCGGCGTTGCTCACGCAGGTGAGAGATCGCCTGTTCGAGCTTGACCGTCATGAGCCGCACGATGTCGGCTATCTCGCGGCTCCGCTCCGTCGGCTGCGCGATCTTGTAGATGCGCATCGCGGTGGCTGCCCCTTCGATGTAGTCCATCACGTCGTCCATCCGCTCCGCCAGCAGGGCGATGTCCTCGCGCTCGATGGGCGTGACGAACGTCTTGTGAAGGAGGTTGACGATACTGTGGGTGATGGTGTCGCCGTTATGCTCGAGCTCGGTGATGTGCTCGCTCTTCATCTGGAGGTTGTCGTAGTGGCCGACGAGGTCGCAGAGGGCCTCCGCGGCATCTACGAGGTTTCTGGCGCCATCATGAAGGAGGACGTAGAAGCGTTCGTTCTTGGGGAGGAAAGGTATCCTCGGCATATTCAAGAAAAAGGTAACATAGCGGCGCGCACGGGTCAATCGGCCGCTGTCAGGGCCGTCGTCAGACGTTGAAGAGGATGTGCACCACGTCGCCGTCCTGCACCGGGTACGTCTTCCCCTCGCCGCGCAGGACTCCGTGCTTTCGCGCTTCGGCCAGCGAACCCAGTTTCAGCAGCTCGTCCCAGCGGATGACCTCCGCCCGGATGAAGCCGCGCTCCATGTCGGAGTGCACCTTGCCCGCCGCCTTGACGACCGGCATGTCCTTGAGGACCGGCCAGGCGCGACTTTCCTCCTCGTTGCCGGTGAAGAAGGTGATCACGCCGAGAAAATCGAAACAGACATGGGCGATGCGCTCGGCGGCCGGCTCCGCCAGTCCCAGGTCGGCGCGGAACTCCACCGCCTCCTCGTCCGACAGGTCGTTCAGCTCCATCTCCAGCTTGCCGCAAACGGCCGCCACGGCGCCGTGCGTGAGCCCGCGGCATTCCGCCTCGATCTCGCCGCTGCGCGATACGTCCTCTTCGCCGATGTTCAGCAGCGCCAGCAGCGGTTTCGCCGAGAGCAGGTTGTAGTTGGCGAGCGACCGCATCTCCTCCGCCGTCAGCCCCTGGGCGTGCAGCGGCTTCTCCTGCTCGAACCCCTCTCTGACCCGTCGCAGCAGCGCGAGCTCCTTTTCTCCGGTCTCACGCTCTCCCGCCCGCGCCGATCGGACGACGGTGTCCAGCCGCTCCAGCCGCCTCTCGACGACCGCGAGATCGGCGAAGACGAGCTCCAGGTTCAGCGTCTCGATGTCGCGCGCCGGGTCGACCGACCCGTCGGGATGAGGGACGGTGTCATTCTGAAAGGCGCGAACGACGTGGACAAGCGCATCGACGCGGTCGAGCGCGGCCTGCGCCTGCGGGCCCGGGCCCTCGCCGCGACCGGCGCCGCGCCAGGTCAACGCGCCGGGGATGTCGACGAACTGAATGTCAGAGTGGACGATTTTCTTGGCGCTGAAGAGCGTCGCCAGCCTGTCGAGCCGCTCATCGGGCACCTTCACGGCGCCGACGTGCATCTCCGCCTCGCCGGTGTAGGTGCCGGTGGGCGCGTGGCCGCGGGTCAGGGCGTTGAATACGGTCGTCTTGCCCGAGCGTGCAAGGCCTACTATCGCCAGCTCCATGCGGGCCTCACGTTGAAGATTGGTCCCTCGTCAGAATTGTACCACCTGGGACGCGGTTCTTTCCCACCCACCCGGGGAGGTTGACTAGGAATCAAGGGGACACCCTTTGGACCCCGCCAGAGGGGGAACCTCCTCTGGACTCCCCCTGCACGCGTCAAGCAATCCAGTCAATGAGCCAAACAACGCGGCATCGTTTCGGAAGGCGCGTCGTCGAGCGTCTTAGCTCGGCGGAAGCGGCGGCTGCGTGACCCACTCCGGCAGACGCACCTCGGAAGGCGCATCGTAGAGGGGGATGTGCGGCTTGATATCGAGCACCGGCGTCCCGTTGACGGCGTCCAGCCCTTTCACCCGCACCACGTTCCCCCGCCGCTTGAGCAGCGGGACCACCGAGATGCCCACCGGGTTCGGCCGGTGCTGCGTTCGCGTCGCGAACACGCCCTGGAGCGGGTAACGCGGGTCGCCGCGGGGATGGCAGCGCGTCCGGCTGCGCTCTTCGTCGCTCACCCTGTGGAGGTGAAAGAGCACGACGATGTGCGAGTACTCCTCGATGCCGTCGAGTGCGCCGGCCAGGTTCTTGCGCAGGATGATGTCGGACGGGAGGTCCTCCCAGCCTTCCATGCGCGGCTCCCGCACCCGGTTCCGCACGACGCCGACCGGCTTCAGGGCCACCGGCTCCGTCGGTATGAGCTCCTCGGGCAGAAGCCCCAGCTTCGTCAACAGATTCTTCAATCTCGTACCCAGCACCATGAGGCTGCCTCCTCCGCCGGGCTGAACATCCGCCGCGGCTCGAGAAAGCTTAGCACAGTGGAGGGGACGCGCCAATATGCCGCCTATTGACAGAATTGGGCGGGCGCGTCATAGATTAGCCAAGCGCTGCGAAGACGGGAACGAGGAGGTAGAGGAATGAACCGCAAGTTGTTCGGCGCGATTGCCTCGGTGTTGCTGTTGCTGGGGGTGCTGCTCCCGTCATCCACGCCGGCCGGCGCGGGCGGTCCGGGCCCCTACCACGGCCTGAGACCCGTGATTTTCGTCCACGGCGGCTCAGGCTCAGGCGCGCAGTTCGAGTCGCAGGCGATGCGATTCGCCAGCAACGGCTATCCCGCCGACTACGTCGCTGTCTCCGAATACGACTCCACGTACTCCGTCAACACGCGAGAGGAAGTCTGGGCAGGCATAGACGAGGCCGTCGCCGAGATGCTGGCCAGGACGGGCGCCGACAAGGTCGACATCCTGGGGCACTCGCTGGGCACGGTTGTCCTGTACGGGTATCTGAACAGCTCGCCGGAGCGGGCGGCGAAGGTCGCGCACTACGTCAGCATCGACGGCCTGTGGGGGATCACGCCCCCCGGCAGAGTGCCGACGCTGGCGTTGTGGGCCGGAACGGGCGATCCCGGGCGCGAGATCGTCGGCGCGGCCAATGTGACAATCCCCAACCAGACGCACGTGCAGTGCGCCACGTCGGCGGAGTCGTTCTTCGAGATGTACCGCTTCTTCGCCGGCAGGCGCCCCTCGACGACGCACATCACACCGGAGCCTGCCAGCCGGGTCAAGCTTGCCGGCAGGGCGGTCCTCTTCCCCCAGAACGTGGGCGTCCAGAACGCCACACTGGAGATATGGGAGGTCAACGGCCGCACCGGCGCCAGAATGCACGACAGGCCGCGGGCCGTCTACGCCCTGAGCGGCGACGGCGCCTGGGGGCCTTTCAACGCCACTGGCGGGCGCTACTACGAATTCGCCGTCCTGCGTCCCGAGTTCACCCACCACTTCTACTTCGAGCCGTTCCCGCGAACGGACTATCTCATTCGCCTGAACACGGAGGAACCCGGAGCGGGCATCGGTTCTTACATGGACTTCGGCGATCGTCAGACGGACTTCATCATCGTGCGGTACAAGGAGCTCTGGGGCGACCAGGGTGCGCAAAACGATGCCCTCCAGATCGACGGCACGAACGTGGTCAACGCCGCGACCTGTCCCATAGACAAGCGGGTCAATGCGATGTTCGCCTTTGATAAGGGAGCGGACGGGATCAGCGACGTGAGCACGCCGATCCCGTTGTTCTTCGCCCTGCCTTTCCTGACCGGCGTCGATCTCTTCGTCCCCGCGGCGACCCCGCCCAGCGGGACGGTGGCCGTCGTGCTCACGCCGCGGGACGGCGGAGGCAAGAGTCAAACGTTGAACGTGCCGAACTGGGCGTCCTCGACCGACAGGGTGTCGCTCCAGTTTCATGATTACTTCCCATAGCCGACGCCTTTGCCCTGAAACCGGCGGAGTCTTCGGTGGAGCACGAGCACATCAGCCTGAGGAGGCAAATGAAGTGAAAATCAAGCTGCTTGGTGTGATTGCCACCCTTCTCCTGGCGGCCGGCATGCCGGTCCCGTCAACGTCAGCGCACAACTACATGTGGCATGTCCCCGGGACCCACCCGATAGTCTTCATTCATGGCGGGTCGGGATCGGCGGCGCAATTCGAGTCGCAATCGCAGAGATTCGAGAGCAACGGTTACCCGGCGGACTACGTCTACGCCCTAGACTACGATTCCACATTCAGCGTCGAGACGAGGCAGGACGTTTGGACTCGCCTGGACCAGCTTATCGCCACGGTTCAGGCGAAGACCGGCGACAACCAGATCGACCTCATCGGGCATTCCCGCGGCGCCCAGATGTCCTACGGCTACGTGGAAAGCTCGCCGGCGCGGGCCACGAAGGTCGCCCGCTTCATCAATCTAGACAGCGGCAGCTCGCCCAAGGACCGCCTTCCGGCCGGCATACCGACGCTGGGGATATGGGCCGGCCGCGGCCACTGCGTCGACTGTTCGGTGGTAGGAGCGACGAACGTCTACATCCCGAACCAGACGCACGTCCAACTGGCAACCTCGGCCGAGGCGTTTGTCGAGATGTACAAGTACCTCGCCGGCAGAGAGCCCGCGTCGAGGGACATTGCACCGGAGTACACTCTCTCCGTCGAGCTCTCGGGCAGGGCGGTGTACTTTCCGCAGAACGTGGGCGTTCCGGACGCCACACTCCAGATATGGAGAGTCGATGGAGCGACAGGTCGCAGACTCACCGCGGGCCCGGACGCCACCTACGCGATAAGCGGCGACGGATCATGGGGTCCGTTCAGGGCCATCGGTGGAGAGCACTACGAGTTCGCCCTGCTGCGCGCGGGCGCGTCCACGCACCACTTCTACTATGAGCCCTTCCTGCGCAGCGACCGGCTCATCCGCCTGCAAACCGAACCCGCCGGCGGGCCGATCAGCACGTTCACGGACTCCAGCGACCGCCAGACGGACCTCATAATCTTCCGGAACAAGGAACTCTGGGGCGACCAGGGCGCAGAGAACGACGTGCTGGAGGTGAACGGGACGAACATCGTCAGCCCGGCGACGCATCCCATCGAACGCTTCGTGAATGCGACCTTTGTCTTCGACAAGGGAGCGGACGGTGTCACCAACCTCGGCGTGCCCGTCGCACCATTCTCCTCGATCAGCTTCCTGGCCGGCGTCGATCTCTACATCCCCGGAGCGAACCCGCCGGACGCCACTGTCTCTCTCGTCCTCGTCCCGCGAGATGGGGGGCACACACAGACGATAAACATCCCGAACTGGGCTTCTTCGACCAACAGCGTAACCATCCAGTTCGACGATTACAATCAGGAGATCAACTCCTGGCCGGAGTACGTCCGTTCGCAGCTGGAGCGGTGATGCCTTCCGAGGCCTGCACCGGCGGGCTTCGCAATCGATGACAGAGAGCGGAGGGCCTCCTTTTGGGAGGCTCTCTGCTCGTTCGATATGAAGCGCCCACCCCCGCCGGTCAGCACGCGTTCGTCGTCAGGTCAGGGGCGTTATCCCTTCACCCCAAGGCTCCACTGTGATACAATTCGGAAGCTGAAAGGAGCCGCAAGAGCCATTCTCCGAAGGCTGGCGCCGCCCGGATCGACGGCGTCGTCTCCCCCGGCCTTTGGCCGCTACCGCACGAAGAAGACAGAATCCGAGAGGCTATGGCAACCACGAGCAAACCGGCGGACGGGCCCAACACCAAGGCCTCTGCGTCGCCTCGCCCGCGCGAGCAGGCGCAATACACTGCCCGCGACATCCAGGTCCTCGGCGGCCTCGAAGCGGTGCGCCGCCGTCCCGGCATGTACATCGGCAGCACCGACCAGCGCGGCCTCCATCACCTGGTCTATGAGATCGCCGACAACGCCATCGACGAGGGCATGGCCAGCTTCTGCGACCACATCGAGGTCGTAATACACAAAGACGGCCAGGTGACGGTGTGGGACAACGGCCGCGGCATACCCGTCGATGTGCACGAGAAGACGGGGAAGTCGGCGCTGGAGACGGTCATGACGCTCCTGCACGCCGGCGGCAAGTTCGGCGGACAGGTCTACAAGGTCTCCGGCGGCCTGCACGGCGTCGGCGCTTCCGTCGTCAACGCCCTCTCGGAGAAGATGTGGGCAGAGGTGCGTCGAGGCGGCAAGGCCTTCGTTCAGGAGTACGAGCGCGGCATTCCCGTGAGCGACGTCCACCAGGAAACCAAGCCGCGCTATCGCTCCTCGTGGCAGGCGAGGGGCATGCTGCCGGCGTCCGTCAACGGCACGACCATCTCCTTCCTGCCCGATCGCAAGGTCTTCGCCGAGCTCGACTATGACTTCGTGACTCTCGCCCAGCGCCTGCGCGAGTGCGCCTACCTGGTGAAGGGCGTCTGGATCCGCCTCCTCGACGAGCGCGACGGCCAGGAGCTGACCTTCTACTTCGAGGGCGGCATCCAGAGCTTCGTCCGCCATCTCAACCGCGAGCGCATCGTCCTCCAGCCGCGGCCCATCTACGCCGAGAGGCAAACCGACAGCACGACGGTCGAGACGGCGCTCCAGTACAACGACGGCTTCACTGAGGCGACATTCAGCTTCGCGAACACCATCAACACAATCGACGGCGGCAGCCACCTGACGGGCTTCCGCAGCGCGCTCACGCGTGTGCTGAACGAGTACGCGCGACGGCAGAAGCTGCTCAAGGAGGACGACGCCAACCTGTCCGGCGAGGACGTGCGCGAAGGGCTCGTCGCCGTCATCAGCGTGCGCCTGCCGGAGCCGCAGTTCGAGGGGCAGACGAAGACGCGCCTGGGCAACCCAGAGGTGAAGAGCCAGGTCGAGACGGCCGTCGCGGACGGGCTGGGTGAGTACCTCGAAGAGCACCCCCAGGAAGGGCGCCGCATCATCGAGAAGTGCATCACCGCCGCGCGCGGCCGCGAGGCAGCCCGCAAGGCGCGCGACCTCGTCATCCGCAAGGGGCTGCTCGACGGCACGAACCTGCCCGGCAAGCTTGCCGATTGCTCGGAGCGTGACCCGGAGCGCTGCGAGCTCTACCTCGTCGAGGGCGACTCCGCCGGGGGCTCCGCGAAGCAGGGCCGCGACCGTCGCTTCCAGGCGATCCTGCCGCTGCGGGGCAAGATCCTGAACGTCGAGAAGGCGCGGGCGGAGAAGATCTTCGGCCATGCGGAGATCGCCGCCATTTTCAGGGCGCTGGGCGCCGGCGCCGGCGAGGACCTGGACCTGTCGAAGCTGCGCTACCACCGCATCATCATCATGACCGACGCCGACGTGGACGGGGCGCACATTCGCACGCTGCTGCTCACGTTCTTCTATCGCCAGATGCAGGAGATCATCCGCGGCGGCTACCTCTACATCGCCCAGCCGCCGCTCTACCGGATCTCCAGGGGTAGAGAGCATGTCTGGATCTACAACGATAAGGAAAAGGACGACTACTTCAAGCGAGCGCACGACGGCAAGATAAGCGTCCAGCGCTTCAAGGGCCTCGGCGAGATGAACCCGGAGACGCT
>DATLAX010000145.1:0-4561 GCA_035527215.1 Dehalococcoidia bacterium | reverse complement strand
TATCTCCTGACAGACAGAAATCGAAGGGGTCGTTCGTCCTCTGCGAAGGTCGCCGTCCATTATTCGGGCGCGGGCGTCGCCTCTTCGGCCGGAGGCGATTCCGTCGCCTCGGGAGCGGGCGTGCTGGACGCAGCGGGTATGATCAGCACCTCGCCGACCTCAAGGCTGCGCAGATCATCGACCGTCGTGTTGTTGGCCGCCGCCAGCTCTTCGACCGTCACGCCGAAGCGCAGGGCGATGTCGTTCGCGTTGTCGTCCGACTGAACAGTGTATTCCCCCTGGCCCTCCCCCGGCGTGGCCCTTGCGGCGGGCGTCTCGATGTCATCCGTGCCTTCCGTCGGCTCTCGAGTGGGCGTCTCGCGTTTCTCGGGCGTGGGCGATGGAGTACCGCTCGACGCGTCGCCGGGAATCCTCAGCACCTGCCCGACGGACAGTTCGTTGTTCGTAAGGCCGTTGAGCTCCTTCAGTTCGTCGACTGTCGTCCCCAGCTTCTCGGCTATCGCATAGAGCGAGTCGCCCGACTCGACGACGTAGGTATCGCCACTCGCCTGCTGTGCGGCGCGAGTGGGCATCCCCTCGATGATCAGCGGCTCCGGGAGGTTAGCCGGCAGCGTCGCGGTCGGTATCTTCCCCGGATCGACGCGAGAGAAGGACGATGGCTTATCGCTGCCGCAGGCGCCTGCCAGCAACGCGAGAGAAAGCAGGGAGAGAATCGCGCTCGTTCTGAGCAGCTTCATCCGGGCAGCCTCCAGCCCGGCTACACAGTACTACAGGCATCAGGCGGCGACAAGTAGTGCCGGAGGTCGGAAGGGCCGAGCGCGTGCGTCGAGACGTCCTGACGCAGCAGTCAGCGGGTGTGACTCCGCCGCTTCTTGAGCCAGTCCTGGAGCCTGTCGAGCAGTCCCGGCTCGGAAAGGTCGACAATCTCGCCGCGCCAGCGCTTCTCCGCCCTCAGGCGGCGGTTCGACAGGAAAGAGAACACGATCGTCAGGCCGAGAAGAGAGAGGCCGGCGATCATCGAGTACTGGCTGATGGCGCTGGAACGAAAAGCGAAGGCTATGAAGATCAGGACCAGCGAAGCGATCATCAGATGCCCCGCGGAAACACGGGACACACGAGCTGACACCCCGCCGAGCCGCTGCCTCAGGCCGGAGACCTTCTCGCCCCATCGCTTGCGGATGCGGCTCGTGGCCTTCTGCTCGGGGATGAAATCGTCCAGCTTGCTGAGTATCTCTTCGATCTCGCGCTGAAGCTGGTCCGCCATCTGCCCACCCCCAGGAGGAGCACTTTGCACAAACCTATTCTACACTCTTCCGCACCCTCTAACAGGGGAAAAACGTGCTGGCGGCTAGATTTCACGATTCCTGCATCTTTCCGTAGGAAACAGGCTCACGACCACACACCGGCTGCGAAGCCGCGAACAAGAAAGAGGGGCTAGTTGAGGAGGTTCATCACCAGACCTGCGGGCAGCTTGGGGTACAAGTAGGTCGACTTCTGCGGCATCCTTTCGCCGGCGTCGGCAATCTCCAACACCCGGTCGACTGAGGCCGGCGATAGGAGGAAGGTGGCATAAGCCGCGCCTGACTCCACGAGGCCCAACGCCTGCTCGCCATCGTGCGTGAACTCCAGCGAGCCCTCAGCCGCCGCGCTCTGCTGGTCGATCCCGACGATGCCGCGGAGGACTATCTCCTCCAGGACCGCGGCGTCGAGGGACTGCCAGGAGACGGGGCTGTCCGGCATCTGCCGGGCGATAGCGGCGGGGTCGCGGACGCGCAGGACGAAACGCCGCCCGTGACGGATCGCCAGGCCCAGAACCACGCCCCCCTCTGCCGCTCTAGATAGGCGCGACTTCATCTCCTGCCATCCGCCGTCGCGAAGCGAAGCGGTTACGTCCTCGATTGCGAAGTCACTCTCCAGGCAGGCAACGACGTTGTCGGGAAGAGCAACGCTCTTCAGCACGCGGTGCGTCGGCAGCACGACGACGCCCGGGTCGTCGCGCGCCACCAGCGCCATCAGCACGAAGTTCTCCGGCTCTTCGCCCGTCCACGCCCCCGCTTGCGGCCGTCGTTCCTTGAGATAGGCGAGTGCCGTCTCGTAACGGTGGTGGCCGTCGATGACGTAGAACGTCTTCTCCTGCAGCAGGCTCGCCAGGGGCTCCAGCGCGGCCTCGCCGTCGATGCGGTGGATCGTGTGCCTCTCGCCGTTCACCTCCGCGGTCGCCAGCAGACGTGCCGAACGACGCGACGCCTCGACTGCCTCTCGCACCCGCGCATCATCGTCGCGGTACAGCGACAGGATGGGGCTGATGTTGAGACGGCAGGCCCGCAAGAGTTGGAGGCGGTCTTCTTTTGGCAGGCTCAGGGTGCGTTCGTGCGGCCGGATGGGGCCATCACCCCACTCGTGCAGGCGGACGCGCGCGAAGAGAGAGCATCGCGTGAGGCGGCGGCCCTCGTGCATGAACTGCTGATCGTCGACGTAGAAGGCGGGAGGCGCTTCGTCGCGAACGAGGACACTGCTCTCAATCCACTGACGCAGCGTCGTGGCGGCTCGCGTGTAGCGGTTGTGCGACGGCGCGTCGTTGGGCAGCGTCTCGCCGTATTCCAGCCTTGCGGCATTGAATGGGCTGCGCTCGTAGAGTCGCCGCTGCTCCTCCGGCGAAATGACGTCGTACGGCGGGCAAACCAGCGCCGAAAGATCGGTGGCGGCGTACCGCAGGCCACGGAAAGGGCGGGTCTCGGCCACGATGGTGTTCCCCGATAGGGCAGCGACGGAAGGAAGCGAATTGACCGCAAATGCGGGCCGTACCTAGAATGGGCCCGATTACCCCTAGCATACCCGCGGAGCCATGGATGGTCTACCACTGCCTGTTCTGCGAGATCATCACCGGGAGGTCGCCGGCGGAGATCGTTTACGAGGACGAAGAGGTCGTCGTCTTCCGCAACAGGCTCCGCTGGGTGCCGGTCATGCTGCTCATCGTGCCGCGACAGCACGTGACCCAGGAGGACCTCTGGCGCAACCTGGGCCACGTCGGCGAAGTCGCGGTTCAGATGGGCGAGAAGTTCTGCCCGAATGGCTTCCGTCTGCTCTCTAACTTCGGCGCCGACGCCCTTCAGACGCAACAGCACGGGCATATCCACATGCTCGGCGGCGCCTGGCTCGGGCAATACGCCTGACTTGTCAGCCGGCAGAGGGTTGCTCTATGGCCGCCAACGCCTGGCTCTGCGCCTCCAACAGCTCGCGGATGCCCTGACCGGCGAGTCGCAGCACCTCGTCCAGCGTGGCGCGCGGGAACGGCTCGCTCTCCGCCGAGCCCTGGACCTCCACGAACTCGCCCGACGCCGTGAGAACGACGTTGAAGTCCGCCTCCGCGCGTGAGTCTTCCTCGTACGTCAGGTCCAGCATCGGCGTTCCTCCGACGATGCCGACGCTCACCGCGGCGAGAGCGTCTCGAAGGGGCATGGTCGAGAGAGTGCGACGGGCCATCATGGTCTCGCATGCCTGGCGCAGCGCGACGTAGGCGCCGGTGATGGCGCCACAGCGCGTCCCGCCGTCCGCCTGGATGACGTCGCAGTCGACGGTGAAAGTCCGTTCGCCGAGGATGTCCAGCCGCGTCACCGCCCGCAGCGCCCGGCCGATGAGCCGCTGGATCTCGTGCGTCCGCCCGCCGACGCGCCCCTGTGCCGCCTCGCGGGGCGAGCGGGTGTGCGTGGACCGCGGCAGCATGCCGTACTCCGCCGTCACCCAGCCCCCGCCCTTATCGCGCAGGAACGGTGGCAGCCTGTCCTCGACGCTAACGGCGCAGAGGACGACCGTGCCTCCCAGCTCGATCAGCGCCGAGCCCTCGGCGTGCGAGAGGTAGCCCGGCACGATGCGCACGGGTCGCAACTGGTCGGGGTGGCGGCCGTCTGTTCTCTCCATGCCTGCACCTTTCTTCTGTGGGGTGGGAATCGAGGGCAACGGGAGTATAGCACTCTAGTCGCGGCTTGAGAAGCGCGCAGGCAGCGCCGGCGGGTCGCGCTCCGGCCCGACCCACAACCGCTCGCCGTCCGTGGAGAACGTCACGTCCCCCTGCTGGTCAGTCCGGTAGACGATAGTATCGCCCAGTCGCTCCAGCGTCGACTTCGCCGGATGCCCGAAATCGTTGTCCGCGCCGGCGGAGATGACCGACACGATAGGTCGCACCGCGTCGAGGAACTCAGCGCTGCTCGAGTAGGCGGAGCCGTGGTGCGCCACCTTCAGCACCGTCGCCCGCAGGTCGACGCGCTCATCGAGCAGGGCCTGCTCGCCCGCCGCTTCGACATCGCCTGTCAGGAGGAAGCTAACATCGCCCCACACGACCTTGACCACCAGCGAGTTGTTATTCCTGTCGGCGCTCGTGCCCGTTAGCTCCTCTTGGGACAGCCCCACTATCTCCAAGCGTGCGCCGCGGCCGAGGTCGATCCAGCCGTTGGCCGCGACTTCCCGGCAGGGCACGTCCTTCTCGTCCAGGAGCGCTCGCCAGGCCTTCGCAAGCTCCGTCTCGGCCTCGACCGGCGGTTCGACCACTTGCCCAACGTCGTAG
>DATLAX010000144.1:0-2788 GCA_035527215.1 Dehalococcoidia bacterium | reverse complement strand
AAACCCCAGACGCCCGAACGACTGGTCGCAAAAGAGAAGCGACGCGCGACGTTCATTCGTCGTCGCGGGTGCGTTCGAAGCGTTCTTTGTCGAGGGCCTTCATGTAAGCCTCGCGTCCGGAGATGAGGCCGCTGATGCGGTAGTTCTCGATGACGTCGTCCATGAGCTGCATGCCGACGTTCCTGCCGCCCATCATTACGGAATGGAGTTTGTTGAGCGCGCCGCTTCCCTCGCGGATGATGTTGGCCACGGCGCGGTTGTGGAGGAGAATCTCGTTGGCCGCGATGCGGCCGCCCCCCTTGCGCTTCAGAAGGAGCTGCGAACACACGCCGCGCAGCGACCCGCTGAGCATGGTGCGGATCTGGGGCTGCTGGTCGGGCGGGAAGACGTCGATCAGGCGGTCGATGGTCTTGGCGGCGCTGTTTGTGTGGAGGGTGCCGAAGACGAGGTTGCCCGATTCGGCGGCGGTGATGGCGAGGCTGATGGTTTCGAGGTCGCGCATCTCGCCGACCAGGATGACGTCGCAATCCGCGTGGCCCGCGTCGAGCAGCGCCTGCCCGAAAGAAGGCGTATCGATGCCGACCTCGCGCTGGACGATGATCGACCGCTTGTTCTCGTGCACGAACTCGATGGGCTCCTCGATGGTGAGAATGTGGCGGGCGTAGTTCGTGTTGACGTGGTTGATGACGGCGGCGAGGGTGGTGGACTTCCCGCTCCCGGTGGGCCCCGTCACGAGCACGAGCCCATTGGCGAAGTCCCCAAAGGTGGTGAGAATGGGAGGCAGGTTGAGATCCTCGATCGTCTGGATGTCGCGCGGGATAATGCGGAAGATGGCGCCGTTGCCGTTGGCGTGGTGATAGTAGTTGCAGCGGAAGCGCGCCTCGTCGCCCAGCGAGTAGGCGAAATCCAGGTCCCCCACTTCCTCGAAGCGAATCCAGCGGTCGCCGGGGCAGATCTCCTCGAGAAGAAACCGGAGACCCTCCTCGTCGAGCGCCTCGTCGCTGATTTTGTGGATCGATCCGTAGAGGCGCATTTTCGGAGGCTGCCCCTGGGCCAGGTGCAGGTCCGAAGCGCGGTTGTCGAGAATCATGCGGAACAGAGCGTCAATCTTCGCCATCGGTTTCTCTCCCGTTTAGTGCGCCTCATCCTTGGACCGACCGAAGGTCGGCTTCATCCTTCAGCCTTGCTCTCCTGCCCCTTCCTGTGCGCTTCGAACGGCCCTTTGTTGATGGCGCGCAGGTAAGCCTCCGTGCCGTCGATCACGCCTTTGTTGACCAGCTCGAGCAGAGAGTCATCCATGCGGCACATCCCCATCCGCCGCTGGGTCTGCATGATCGAGGGAATCTGGAAGGGGTCGTTGTCGCGAATGAGGGCCGAGACGGCGGACGTAATGAAGAGGATCTCGAGCGCCAGCGCCACGCCGTTGCCGTCCTTGCGGGGGACGAGCTCCTGGCTGACGACGCCGCGCAACGATTCCGAGAGCATCATGCGAACCTGCGCCTGCTGCGCCACGGGGAAGCCGTCGAGAACCCGGCTGATCGTGGTCGCGGCGGAAGTGGTGTGCAGCGTGCCCAGCACGAGGTGACCGGTCTCCGAGGCGGTAATGGCCATGGAAAGGGTCTCGAGGTCGCGCAGCTCGCCGACCATGATGATGTCGGGATCCTCGCGCAAGGCGGCGCGCAAGGCGGTCGCGTACGATTTGGTGTGCACGCCGACTTCGCGCTGGGTCACTTGGCATTGCTTGGGCTGGTGGACGTATTCCACCGGGTTCTCGACGGTGATGATGTGGTCGCTGCGGCTGGCGTTGATCAGATCCAGGAGAGCGGCCAGCGTCGTGGTCTTGCCGGAGTTGCCTGCGCCGGTGATCAGGGCCAGTCCCTGCTGGTACTCGGTCAGCCGCTTGAGGCACTCGGGCAGGCCAAGTTCCTCGAAGGACGGAGGCTCTCTCCGGATGACGTGAAAAACGCCGTCCCACCCGTGGCGCTGCTTGATCACAGTCGCGCGGTAGCGTCCTTCGCCCGGCACGTCCAGACAGAACTCCAGGCTGCGGTTTTCAACGAGAAAGGCCTTCTGTCTGTCGCTCAGGACGCTGAACAAGAGGCGCTCGGTCTCAGCCGGCTCCAGCGGAGAGACGTCGATCTGCTGGATCTGACCGAAGCGGCGCAGGAACGGTTTGACGGCGGCGCTGATGTGCAGGTCCGAGGCGTAGGCCGCGCGCGTGTAGCTCAGGTAATCGAAGAGGTCCTTAAACTCCGTCGGCGCCTTCGCCGGAGAGGGGGGCGAGGGCGCAACGGCGGCGGGCGGGGCCTCGATGACGACCGGCTCTGCCGTGTCGGGCGGGGAAGGCTCGGGGGCCGCCGCCGGCGGCGCCACGACGGCGGGAGCGGCGACGGTTGGCGTCGGCTCGGGGGGAACAGGGGGCGCCGGCCGAGGCTCCGGGCGCTTCTGCTGTTGGAGCACCTTTCTCTGCTCCCCCTGCACTTCGAGCACCACGTTCACCTGCTCCTGGGTCATGAACCCATTCTGCAGCAAGAGATCGCCCAGGCGCCCGCTGGCGCCTTCCTGGATCGCCTGAACGGCTTCGCTCAGCTGGTCGGCGGTGATGAATTTATTGCGGTACGCGATGGCGCCGAACAGCGTGTCCTGTTCCGTGAGAATGCCTGCCATTTTCCTCTCCCCTTCACCGACCGAAGGTCGGCCTTTGCCCCGCGCCGCCGGCGAAGAGACGCTCTGCCGTGTTCTTGGGCCGCAGGGGCTGCGCCGGCTTGCGGACCGGACCGGCTCCACC
>DATLAX010000143.1:0-3337 GCA_035527215.1 Dehalococcoidia bacterium | reverse complement strand
TCATCCGGCCCGACGGCACAATCGTCAAGGGCGATGGCACATTCACGCCCGGGTGGGACACCGTTCGCTCCAACGCCGCGGGCGCTTTCACCTACCTCTACCAGTTGGATGGCATTCCCGGCTTGTATGAGGCGAGAGTCTATGCTTCGCCCTGGGACGGCAACCTGTCCACAAGCCCTATCGCCTCGACCACGTTTACCGACGGCAACGTGAAGGTACTCGCCGCACCCAGCGGAGTGACGTTCACGCTGATTGCAACCGGATTCTTGGAGAGCACCGATTGCACCGGCGCCGCAACCACTTCCGGCAAATTCGGCACATTCTATGGAGTCGACGACCACAACGGCGAGACGTTCGGCATCGGCAACACGGAGTCCGTCAAGCTGCAGGCTGCTGCCACGTCCGACCAGGGTGGGTCATTCATCAACTGGACGTCCGGCGATAGTGATCCCTTCACCGACCTCGGCGGGGGCGCGATCTGCGTACCTGGATTCAAGGGAGGAGGCTCTCGCTACTACTACGCGAACTATGGCGGGACACCTACGCCGGTGCCGACGGTGACCAACACGCCGGTGCCGACGGCGACCGACACGCCTGTCCCACCGACGGCGACCAACACGCCGGTGCCGACGGCGACCAACACGCCGGTGCCGACGGTGACCAACACGCCGGTGCCGCCGACGGCGACCAACACACCGGTGCCACCGACGCCGACGAACACGCCGGTAGCGCCGACGAACACGCCGGTGCCGCCGACGCCTCATCCGGGAGTAGGCGGCGCGGTGCTCCTGCCACCTGCCGCGATAGCTGCTGAATCGGGCGGAACTTCGGGAGGCTCCGGTCAGGCGGTTGCGACGTGGATGATCGTGGTGGGCGCGGTCGCGGGGGCGCTTGCGATGGGCGGGCGATACGTGAGGTCGCGGCGCCGCGACGGTTAGCGTCCGGCAGCCCTCGCGTCGATCTGGCTGCGCAACGACAGAGGCCCGACCAAGCGGTCGAGCCTCAGTTTTTATCCTATTCGAAGCGACTCTACTTCTTCGTACCCTCGATCATCTCGTGGGGCGTCACCTTGATGGTCTTCGGCTTCGCGGCCTCGGCCTTGGCATCGTGAGCTTGAGGACGCCGTTTTCGAAGACGGCCTCCGCTCTGGCGGCTTCCACCGGCACGGGCAGCGGTATCGACCGGGCGAAAGTGCCACACCAGGACTCGCGGCGATAGTAGTCCCGCTTCTTCTGCTCTTCCTCGTGCTTGCTCTCGCCCCTTATCGTCAGCGTCTCGCCGGTGATCGTGATGTCGACGTCGTCGGGCTTCACTCCGGGCAAGGTCGCCTGCACGACGATAGCCTCGTCCGTCTCGTACAGATCGAGCGGGACGTAGCCCTCGCCGCCGTCCGACTCGCGCAGCCACATTCGGGGCATGTCGTCGAACCAGCGGTCCATGAGCCGGCTCATCCTGGTCATCTCACGATAAGGGTCCCGGCGAATTACGTTCGCCATCTTGTTCACCTACCTTTGACTATCCTTTCCTCCTCCTCCTGCGGCCTGTCTTCAGCCACGTTCGGATGATCGCGGACTCGGTTTGCGGGGTCATTGCCTCCGGGGCAATGCTGTTTCCTAACTAAGATCGTAGTGCTGCAACATAGCGTTGTCAAGTCTCTTGACAGCATCGTGTTTACCGCCCATAATTAGTATAGACGCAGGAAGAGGCAGGGAGCGATGGCGAAGGACTATTACGAGACTCTCGGCGTGAGCCGGACTGCCGACCAGAAGCAGATACGCCAGGCGTACCGCAGGCTGGCCCGCAAGCTGCACCCCGACGTTAATCCCGGCGACAAGTCGGCCGAAGCGCGCTTCAAGGAGGTCAACGCCGCCTACGAGGTGCTCTCCGACTCCGGCAAGCGGAAGAAGTACGACCGCTACGGCGACCGCTGGGAGTACGCTGACCAGTTCGAGGCAGCGCAGCGTCAGGCACGCGGCCGCGCGCGCGGTCGACCGGGCGGGCGGGAGGAGTTCACGTTTGAGTTCTCCGACGTCGACAGCCCCCTCGGCCAGGGCCTGGGCAGCATATTCGACCTCTTCCGAGGCGGAGGGCGTCGCGCACGGCCTCAGCCCAGGGCCACCGAGGCGCCGGTGGAGATCACGCTGGAGGAGGCTTACAACGGCACGGCCCGCGTCTTCGAGCTGACGAGCCAGGAGCGGTGCCCGACGTGCGGCGGCAGCGGCGAGGTCGCGGGCGTGGCCTGTCACGTTTGCCAGGGGCAGGGCGTGGTCATGAAGCCGCACCGCATCGAGGCGCAGGTACCGGCGGGAGTCCGCGACGGCGGCCGCGTCCACATCCGCAGCGGCGAGATGGGCGACATCTATCTGAAGGTGTCGGTCCGGCCGCACGGGCGTTTCGAGAGGCGCGGCGACGATCTCTACACGGAGGTGACGGTGCCGCTCACGGTCGCGGTGCTCGGCGGCGAGGCGCGGGTGAAGACGCTGAAGGGAGAGGTGGCGCTAACAATCCCCCGCCTGACGCAGAACGGCAAGACGTTCCGACTGGGCGGACTGGGGATGCCCAGCGCCAACAGCACGGGCAAGAAAGGCAATCTCTTTGCCAGGGCGAAGGTCGTCCTGCCGGAGAAGCTATCGGCGAAAGAGGAGAAGCTGTTCGAGGAGCTAAAGGCCCTCGGCGCATGACGATAATGGCTGCGAACACGAGCGAAAAACGCGCGCTCGATGCGCGCTCGGGCGACGAATCAGGCGTCGGGCAGCCGCCGGCGACCGTCCTTCATAAGAGAGGGCAAGCTGCGCAAGACGGCGGCGGTGCTATGAGAAGAAGGTGACCGAAGTGGCGGACGAATTTGAAGAGATGTCGGACGAGGAGCCCTGCTACGTGATAAGCGTGGCGGCGCGGATGGTCGGAATGCACGCGCAGACGCTGCGCTACTACGAGCGGATGGGCATCCTGAAGCCGTCGCGCTCGCAGGGGCGGATTCGGCTCTACTCCGTCGCCGACGTCAACCGGCTGCGACAGATACACCGCCTGATCGAGGACCTGGGCGTGAACCTGGCCGGCGCGGAGGTGATTCTGCGGATGAACCAGCGCATCCAGGAGATGAACGAAGAGATCGAGGGCCTGCGGGCGGAAGTGCAGCGTCTGCGCGACCGTCGCCTGCTCGTGCCCGTCGAGCCGCACTCGACTTCGGAGGGAGGTGTCTCGTAATGATGGCGTCTGTGATAGGCCTTATCAGTGGTCTTGTCGGAGCCGTACTAGGTTTTTCTGGTGCGCTCTATTTGCAGCAACGAAGAGATGCGAATCAGGCCAGAGCAGAGACTCTCTCGATCGTCCTGGA
>DATLAX010000142.1:0-2731 GCA_035527215.1 Dehalococcoidia bacterium | reverse complement strand
GAAGGCGGTGACAGACGTGGACCAGGAGGGGCCGGCAAACGAATAGGGTAATCCGCGTGCGCGCCGGAGAGCCTTGACGCCCCCGCAGACGCTCGGCTATGCTCGCGCCACCGGCATCTCCCGTCGACGATTCGCTGTTCTGTCTCGGAGATGGACTTGTGTCTAGTTACTTACGATTGATCACTCTTCTCGGTGTGAGTCTAGCCTGTGTCGCGGTCACCGCGTGCAGCTCCGGCGGAGGCGATAGTCCGTGCGCTGCCCCGACTGAGCAGCCGGCGGCGGCGACCGTCGAGAACGCCGTCTACCCCGACGCCGACTGGGAGACGTCGTCGCCCGAAGCCGAAGGCATGGACGCGGCGCCGCTCAAGAACATCGACCCCTACTGCGTGGAGCACGGCTGCCGCGCCGTCGTCGTCATCCGGCACGGGCGCATCGTCTGGGAGCGCTACTGGGGCGGCTGGGACGAGACCTCGACCGACAACAGCTGGTCAATGGCGAAGAGCGTGACCAGCGCCCTCGTCGGCATCGCCGTCGATGAGGGGAAGATCAGAGGTCTCGACCAGGCCGCGACCGACTTCATTCCCGAGTGGCGCGGCGATAGACGCGAGGGAATCACCGTGGGTGACCTGCTTTCGATGACCTCCGGGCTGACCTGGGCGATGCTTTATGACCCGCCGTCCGGCGACACGGCACGGATGCTCGGCAGCGACGACCAGATAGCGTACGCACTGAACCGGCAACTCTACCGAGAGCCGGGCACCGACTGGTATTACTCCGACGGCGACGCGCAGTCGTTCTCGCGCATCATCAAGGCGGCGACGGGCGTGGAGGTCGGCGAGTACGCGCAGGAGAAGCTGTTCGGGCCTATCGGCATGGAGAGCGCCTACTGGATGACGGACAGGCTGGGGCACGCGATGACCTACTGTTGCATCATGACCACGGCGAGAGACTTCGCGCGGTTCGGCTACCTGTTCCTTCGCAACGGCAAGTGGGGCGACGAGCAGGTGGTGCCGGCGGGCTGGGTGATGACGTCTACGCAGCCGTCGCAGTTCGAGAACATGAACTACGGCTACTACTGGTGGCTGATAGACTTCCCGGACGTGCCGAAGGACATGTACGCGGCGATGGGCTTCGCGACGAAGCGGCTGTATGTGATCCCGAGTCTGGACATCGTGGCCGTGCGCCTGGGCGAGGGGAACGACCTTGGCTGGAACGACACCACGTTTCTCAAGCCCATCGTCGATGCCGCCGGCGGGCCGTAGGCCACGACCGGCACGATATGCGTATACGATGCAGCCGCTTGACGACCGCGAAAAGCGACTGCTATACTTCCCCTGATCTAGGAGTGTAGCTCAGTTGGGAGAGCAGCGGTCTCCAAAACCGCCGGTCGGGGGTTCGAGTCCCTCCACTCCTGCCATGGCAGTATCCGCAGTCGGAGGCAAGGCTCTCCGAAGATGCGTTTCCGGCCTATCGATTGTTCTTGGGCCGAGGTGGTGGAACTGGCAGACACGCGGTCTTGAGGGGGCCGTGCCTTCGGGCGTAGGGGTTCAAATCCCCTCCTCGGCACCAGGATCGAACAGAGGCGGGCTAAGCGATTTTGGGGCGACGTAGCCAAGTGGTAAGGCAGGGGTCTGCAAAACCCCCATCACCGGTTCGAATCCGGTCGTCGCCTCCAAAGCGAATGTCACGGCTCAGGACCCGGGATGGGGCCTGAGCATTGTCTTGTTCGGGCGACGCCGGGGTGGCGGAATTGGCAGACGCGGCGGACTTAAAATCCGCTGGCCTCACGGCCTTGTGGGTTCGAGTCCCACCCCCGGCACCAGCAGACCTCTGACAGGTGAGCGATGACGACTAAGGCTGCAGTGGAGTACGAAACGGTAATCGGGCTGGAGGTGCACGTGCAGCTCCAGACGCGCAGCAAGATGTACTGTCGCTGCAGCGCCGATTACGCGAATACGCCGCCGAACACGCACGTCTGCCCGGTCTGCATGGGCATGCCCGGCGTCCTGCCCGTCATCAACAAGCAGGCGGTCGAGTACACGATCATGACCGCACTCGCCGTCAACTGCGAGATCCCGGAGTCCGCCAAGTTCGACCGCAAGAACTACCCCTACCCCGACCTGATGAAGGGCTACCAGATATCGCAGTACGACCTGCCCTTCTCGCGCAACGGCCGGCTGGAGGTCGAGGTCGACGGCAAGCGCAAGCAGATCGGCATCACGCGCGTGCACCTGGAGGAGGACGTGGCCAAGCTGATCCACCGCCAGAACGAGGCCGGCGAGACGTACAGCCTGGTCGACGTGAACCGCGCGGGCGTTCCGCTGATGGAGACCGTCTCGGAGCCGGACATGCGCTCGCCGGAGGAGGCGCGCCAGTACTTGATGAAGCTGCGCCAGATACTGCGCTACATCGGCGTCAGCGAGGCGAACATGGAGGAGGGTAGCTTCCGCTGCGACGCCAACATCAGCCTGCGTCCCATGGGCGCGACGGAGCTGGGGGCGAAGGTGGAGGTCAAGAACATGAACAGCTTCCGCGCCGTGTTTCGCGCCCTCAGCTACGAGGTCGAGCGACAGCGGGAAGAGCTCGAAGCCGGCCACACGCCCGTGCAGGAGACGCGCGGCTGGGTGGAGGACACCGGCAGCACCGTCTCCCAGCGGACGAAGGAGTACGCGCACGACTATCGCTACTTTCCGGAGCCGGACCTGCCGCCGCTGCGCCTGGAACGCGAATA
>DATLAX010000141.1:0-10500 GCA_035527215.1 Dehalococcoidia bacterium | reverse complement strand
GGCCAGCGCACGATCCTGTTCATCGACGAGATACACCGCTTCAACAAGGCGCAGCAGGACGTCGTCCTGCCACACGTCGAGGACGGCACGGTCACGCTAATCGGCGCGACGACGGAGAACCCGTCGTTCGAGGTCATCGGGCCGCTGCTGTCGCGCTCCCGCGTCTACACGCTGAACCTCCTGACGCCGGAGCAGGTCGAAACGATAATCCGCCGGGCGCTGGCCGACGAAGAGCACGGGCTGGGCCGCGAGAAGCTTGCGGTGGACGACGAGGCGATCAAGGCGCTGGCCGGCAGCACCGGCGGCGACGCGCGCATCGCCCTGAACGCCGTGGAGCTTGCGACGTCGGCGGCGCAGCCGGACGAAGACGGCGAAAAGCAGGTGACCCGCGAGCTCGTCGAGGAGGCGCTCCAGCACCGCACCTACCTGTACGACCGCGCAGGGGGAGCGCACTACGACACGGTATCGGCGTTCATCAAGTCGCTGCGCGGCTCCGACGCCGACGCCGCCGTCTACTGGCTGGCGCGGATGATCGAGGCGGGCGAAGACCCTCTCTTCGTCGTGCGGCGGATGGTGATCCTGGCGGCGGAAGACGTCGGTCTCGCCGATCCGCAGGCGCTGGTCGTCGCGACGGCCTGTCAGCAGGCGGTGCATTTCGTCGGCATGCCGGAGGGCTATCTGCCGATGGCGGAGTGCGCCATCTACCTGGCGACAGCGCCGAAGAGCAATTCCGCCCTCACCGCCTACAGCCGCGCCGTCGCCGACGCGCGCGAGACGCGCAACGACCCCGTGCCGCTGCACCTGCGCAACGCCGTCACGGGGATGATGCGCGAGATGGGCTACGGCCGCGACTACAAGTACGCGCACAGCTTCCCGGGACACCAGGTCGAGCAGGAGCACCTGCCGGAGCGACTGCACGGCCGCCGCTACTACGAGCCGGGCAGCCTGGGTTGGGAACGGAGGATGTGGGAGGAGTACCAGCGGCTGAAGGCAGCAGCGAAGAAGGGCGAAGGTCAGCCCGACTGAACCTGCGGGCCGCTGTCCGATAGAAGACCCAGGAACTGGGCCAGGATGCGGGCCGTCGCGCCCCAGATGACGTGCCGGTGGAAGCGGAAGAAGGGCATCTCCACGTCCTGCCCGTCGAAGCGCCGCACCTCCACGCCGCCGTTGGATTCGTCCAGCAGATGCGCCAGCGGCACCTCCAGGATCTCGTCCACTTCGTGATCGGCGTGGCTGTAGTGATAGGGTACGGACGTCGTAAGGAAGCCGACGAACGGCGAGATGACGAAGTTGCTGCCACGGGAGACGATGTCGTCGAGTTGACCGGTGCGCTCGACGTGCGCCGGCAGGATGCCCACCTCCTCGAAGGTCTCGCGCAGCGCCGTCGCGAAGAGATCGGTGTCGCCGGCTTCCTGTGAGCCGCCGGGGAAGCAGATCTCGCCCTTGTGGTGCTCAACAAGCTCAGTCCTCTTCGTGAACAGGAGATGCGTCTCGCCGTGGTCGTCGTAGAGGAGGAGGAGCACGCCCGCGGCCGAACGGTTTGCGCCGTCGATGCGTTTCGGTCGGTAGAGGTTGAGCCGTCGCCGGATTGCCTCGAGATAGGAAGTTCCTGCCGTCATTGGGGAGCGATTCGGGGACTTGTCTTCGACACTGTATGTCCTTGGTGGGCCCGGCAGGGTTCGAACCTGCGACCAACCGGTTATGAGCCGGCCGCTCTACCGCTGAGCTACGGGCCCTTCGGCGGCAATTATACACCATCGATTGTTAAGCCGATGGGAACGCGAGCCGTGTCTCCAACGGTTTGACAGCGAGGGCTACGGCTGATAAACGTACGATTGAGGGTCTCATGAACGACAATCTGCTCGGACAGGCTGTCGATGCCGCCGCCGCCGTGCTGCGCGACCGGCCGTCGGCCTTGATCAGCGATGTCGACGGCACGCTTAGCCCAATCGTACCGACGCCGGATGAGGCAGTGGTGCTGCTGGAATGCCGTCGCGCCCTCGAAGAGCTGGCGGGCCGGCTCGATCTCGTCGCCGTCATCTCGGGTAGGACTGCCGAGGAGGCGCGGCGCATGGTGGGGCTCGACGGACTGCTGTATGTCGGCAACCACGGGCTGGAGCGATGGGACAGCGCGAACGGCTATCGAAGCGAGGCCACCGCGTTCGAGGGCGCGATGAACGAGCTGCGCGCGACGCTGGAGGAGGAGTTGCGACGCATTCCAGGCACGCGCATGGAGGACAAGGTCACGATCCTGTCGCTGCACTACCGTGGGGCGCCTGAGCCGGAGGTCGCACGGCGCGAGATCCTCGGTCTCCTGGGCCGCCTGCTGCCGCCGGGGCGCTTCGCGGTCAGAGAGGGCAAGATGGTGGTGGAGATCAGCCCGCCGCTGCGGCTGGACAAGGGGACGGTTGTCGAACACCTTGTCAAGGAGCGCGGCCTGAGAGGCGCCGTTTTCCTGGGTGACGACGTTACCGACGTCGACGCGATGAGAGCGTTGAAGCGGCTGCGCGAGTCCGGACTAACGAGTCTCGCCATCGGCGTCGCCGGCGACGATATGCCCGACACCCTGGCCGAGGAATCGGCCTTCCTGTTGCCCGGCCCGACTGCGGTCGCGGCCTTCCTGGAGCGCCTGGCGCGAGTCCTTTTACCGTAATCATCTACCTGCTGACAGACGGAATGGCGCGCTCTCGCCGGCGACATGACCAGCGAATTTACCGCACACCGCGCGTCGGCGAGAGTGGCCGCAGGTTAAGAGTGTTTCCCCTCGATGAGCCGGTACCCTCTGTGAGGAAGCGCCTGCAGGAGTTGCCCGTACCCAAGTGCGGCCATCTTGCGTCGGAGGTTGCTGACGTGGACGCGTACGACCGCAGCGGTGGATGTCCCCGGAAGGAACCCCCAGACCGTCTCCAGTAGTTCGTCGCTGCTGACGACGGCTCCCGATCGCTCCATCAGGTAGCCGAGAAGCCGGTGCTCCGTGGACGTGAGGACGGTCTTCTTGCCGTCCGCCCATAGCTCGCGGCTCTCGTGATCCAGCGTGAAAGGCGGCGAGCGAAGCACTCGCGGCCGGTTCGACGGGCTAGACGGCGAAGCGGAGAGCAGACGCGCGACCTTCTGTTTGAGTTCGTCGACGTCCAGAGGCTTCGCGACGCAGTCATCCCAGCGGGGCCGAAAGTTCGGCGGCGTGACCCCTGCCGTCCAGCGCCCGGCGAGCGGCACGATGAAGAGAACGGGTATCGCGCAGCGGCTCTCGTCGGCCAGGAGCCAGGTCCAGAAGCCGTCGATCGCGGGTTCGTCGCAGGCGTCCAGGCAGATCAGGTCGACGTCGAGCGTGGCGAACAGCCGCAGGGCGGTTGAGGAATCGTTGGATACTGCGACGAGGTGCCCCTCTTGATCCAGGCAGCTTCGCAGCGTCTCGCACATCGTCGACTCTCCACTGACGACCAGGATATTTGCCAAGCCGGTCTCCCTCCCATTCTCAATCTTCGCGAGGCTACCGTGGCAGAGACTACCGCCTTGTGGAACCTGCCGCAAGAAGCGGCCCTGCTCGGTTGCCCATTTAACGAACCCTTTGCTACACTTCGGGCGGTCGAATGGGAGTTGGCGACAACGTGCCGCGAAAGCTCTCATCGGAGCGATCAGATCGACAGCGAAGGAGCACAGTGTTATGGCTATGGCTTGGATGATCCCGATTGTGGGCTTGGCCACCGTGGTGTTCGCCGCGTTCCTGGCATGGGACGTGTTGAAACGCGACGCCGGCCCGCCTGCGATGCAGGAGATAGCAGACATGATCTTTGAGGGCGCGATGGCGTTCCTGCGCCGCCAGTACCGGACTATTGCCATGCTCTCCGTGTTCGTGGCGGTGACGATAGGCTTGATCGTGGGCTATTTCGATGACAGCGTGAATCACGGCGTTCTCACCGGTGTAGCCTTCATGATCGGCGCTATCTGCTCGGGCATTGCCGGCTTCATCGGCATGTACGTGGCGGTGCGCTCGAACGGGCGATGCGCGTCGGCGGCGACACGGAGCCTGCGCGATGCGGTGGCGGTCTCGCTTCGTGGCGGCGCCGTCTCCGGCTTCCTGGTCGTCGGCCTGAGCCTCATAGGCGTGGCGTCTCTATTCGGCTTCTACAGCCGCATTCTGGGCAATGACATGGCCGACACGCCGTTCCTCATCGTCGGCTTCGGCTTCGGCGCCAGCTTCGTCGCGCTGTTCGCGCAGCTCGGCGGTGGAATCTACACGAAGGCTGCCGACGTGGGCGCCGACCTGGTGGGCAAGATTGAGGCAGGCATTCCCGAAGACGACCCGCGCAACGCAGCGGTCGTGGCTGACCTGGTCGGCGACAACGTCGGCGACTGCGCCGGCCGTGGCGCCGACCTGTTTGAGTCGACGGCGGCCGAGAACATCGGCGCGATGATCCTCGGTGTGGCGATCTTCCAGCTTACCGGCAAGCCCGAATGGATACTCTTTCCGCTGGTGATCCGTGCTTTCGGTATCATCGCCACGGGCATCGGCATTCTCACCGTTCCCTTCTTCACCAAGGAGAAGCAGGACCCGATGACGCCGTTGAACTACGGCTACTACGTCATCACCGTGCTGTCCATCGGCTTCATGGCACTGGTAACGAAGATAATGATGGGCGACCACTGGCACTGGTTCTTCTTCTGCGGCCTCGTCGGCATAGCAACGAGCGTGCTCTTCGTCTACATCACGCAGTACTACACCTCGGGACGCTGGCGGCCGGTCAAGGAGATCGTCGAGGCGTCACGGACAGGGCCGGCGACGAACATCATCGTCGGCACAGCCGTCGGCTTTGAGACGACCCTTGTGACGGCCGTCGCCATCGGCGTGGCCCTGCTTGCCTCCTTCATACTCGGCGAGCACTCCAACCTGCCCAACGGGGGCGTCTTCGGGACGGCCGTAGCGACAATGGGCATGCTGATGTCGGCAGCCTACATCCTGTCGATGGACACATTTGGGCCGATCACGGACAACGCGAACGGCATCATCGAAATGTCCGGCGCTCCTGCGGAGGCGCGCGACATCACGGACGCGCTCGACGCCGTGGGCAACACGACGAAGGCGCTGACGAAGGGCTACGCGATGGCTTCCGCCGGCCTGGCGGCGTTCCTGCTTTTCAGCGCCTACCTGGACAAGGTGAAGGAGCACTTCCAGCAAGAGGTTGGAGGGCCGTGGGAGGGAGTGCCGCTCCAGCAGATCCCCTTCCCGGTGGACATCTCAAACGTGGCGTCCTTTGTCTCGGCGCTGCTGGGTGTGATGATCGTCTTCCTGTTCGCCTCGTTGGCGATCCGCGCTGTGGGACAAGCGAGCAGCAAGATTATTGAAGAGGTGCGGCGGCAGTTCCGTGAGGACCCGGGCATCATGGCAGGGACGTCGCGCCCGGACTACGGCCGGGCTGTCGACATTACCGCCCAGGCAGCGCTGCGGGGAATGATGGCTCCGGGACTGCTCGTGGTGGGCGCGCCCATCGCCATCGGCGTTATCTTCCGCCTCATCTACGAGGCAGAGCTCCTCAAGCCGACGGCGCTGGAGGCATCGATTGGCTACGGCGGGCCGGAGTCGGTGGCGGCTCTGCTGATGGTCGGCACGATCGGCGGCGTTATCCTGGCGACCTTCTTCAACAACGTCGGCGGCGCCTGGGACAACGCCAAGAAGTACATTGAGGCCGGCCTCTTGAAGGTTCCCGCAACCGAAGTCCCAGAGGGCGCTGCGGGCGTCACGCCGGCTGAACCGGGCTGGGTTATCCTCGGCAAAGGCAGTGACGCTCACAAAGCCGCCGTCGTCGGCGACACCGTCGGCGACCCGTTCAAGGACACGGCAGGACCTTCGCTGCACGTGCTCGTGAAGCTGCTAAGCACGATCACCCTCGTGCTGGCGCCGCTGTTCATCGCCTAGAGAAACATCGACTGACAAGAACAGGAAGGCCGGGCAAACCCCGGCCTTCCTGTTTTTCTCCGAACTCTCCGCGCTCAGTCCGTGTCGATCCCCATGTACATGCGGGGGTAGAGCAGGAACGGGTTGCTGCTCTTCTCCTCGCCTATTGTGCTCGACGGGCCGTGACCGGCGAGTACGGCGGTCTCATCCGGTAGTGTGAGCAGCTTGTCGCGAATGCTGTCGAACAGGAGCTTTCCGTCACCGCCCGGGAGGTCGAAGCGGCCGATGCCGCCGGCGAAGAGGGCGTCGCCGGTGAACACGACGCCCTGCCCGAGGAGGCAGATGTGGCCAAAGGCATGGCCCGGGCAGAAGAGCACCTCGAACTCCAGGTCGGCCACCTGCAGCTTGTCACCGTCCTCCGCAAAGAGGTCCGGCTCGGCCAGCGGAGGCGCGCTGGCTCCCAACAGCATGCGCATGAGTCCCGAATCCCCCTTCGACGACTCGTAGGCGTCACGGTGCATGGCAACGGAGGCGCCGGTGCCGTCTCGCACCTCCTGTAGCGCGGCCACGTGATCGACGTGTGCGTGGGTGACGACTATGAGCTTCGCCTCCAGGTTCCGTCGCTGCAGCGTGGCAAGGATGCGCTCTCCTTCGTCGCCGGGGTCGACGACCATCGCCTCACGTGTCGTCTCGCTACCGACGATGTAGCAGTTGCCCTGGAACATCCCGACAACTAGCCCTTCCAGGATCATGTGCCCTCCTTCACAGGCCATTGTCCACAGGGGTCGGAATCGATGCAAGTTGGCGGGATTCCGGCTGCTGACCGACCGCTCGGTCTGCGTAGTTCGCTCCGCCTGCCGATATTCAGATCGGGACCCTTACAGCTCGGGAGGAACTGCGGTTTCTCCCCTTTCATACACCTTCTTGAGGTCAACATTTGACACGAAACAGATCACCCGCCGCGGGTGAGGAAGGAATCTCTCCTGCACAACTCTATGGAACACCGGAACTAGCAGAAGGAGCGCTCGAGCCAAAACGCCTGCCCCTGCTGAGCAGGGCAGAGCTTGTAGCGGGATTCAGCGAAGGTCTGGACCTGGCGGAAGGCCACGCCATGGCTCATGCCATGCGCGTGTGCTACATCGCAACCAGCGTCGCGCGGTCACTCGGTCTGCCCAGTCAGCAACTGACGGTCCTCTATCACGCGAGCCTGCTTCATGACCTTGGCGTGCCGCTCGTTTCCGCTGAGCTGACTGAGCTTGTCGGCGTGAACGAGAATGCCCTCTTCGCCGCGTCGCCGCGCAAGGCGCCGGAGGAGCTGGTGGCCGACTGCCGCGCCGCTGTTCCGGACACGATAATGGGCGCCTTCCACCGGCACGCGTCGCTGGGCGGCGCCAAGGCGATTGCGTTGGGCCTGCCGACGGAGGTCGGCGAGGCTATCGCCTCCAGCCACGAGAACTGGGACGGCAGCGGCTATCCGGAGGGTCTGGCGGCAAACGACATACCCGAGTTGTCGCGATTGCTGGCTGTTGCAGATTGGGCGGAATCGGTGATCGCCGAAGAGCAAAACTCGCTGATCGCCCGGAGGAACCTGGTAGCGGAGCTGGAAGACGTCTCCGAGGTCATCCTCGACCCGCGACTGGTGGAGCAGATCAAAGTCATCTCCCGTAGCGACGACTTCTGGCTCGGTCTGTTTGCCAAAGACCTTACTCGCTCCATGCTGACGGCGAAGCCTCACGAGAACGGTAGGTCTAACTGGAAGGCAGTCGTAAGGCTCGCGAGCGGGCTCGGGGAGATCATCGATTCGAAGAGCCCGTTCACGAAGGGCAAGTCCGGGCGCGTGGCGGAGATCGCGGGGCAGCTAGCGGAGGCGGTTGGGCTGACGGCCGACCACGTGCAACTCATCTGCCTGGCGGCGCTCCTGCACGACATAGGCCAGTTGGCGGTGCCGGCGCGCATCATGGGTAAGCCGGACATCCTGTCGCTGACGGAGATGCAGCTCATGCAGAGGCACCCGAGCTATTCCCGCCTCATCCTGGAATCCCTGCCCGGACTCGAGGAGGCGGCTCTCTGGGTGGGAGCGCATCACGAGCGACCCGACGGCAAGGGCTACCCGGAGATGCTTTCCACGGATGTTATTCCACTGGAGTCGCGCATCATCGCGGTAGCGAACGTGTATGTCGCGTTGACCTCGGACAGGCCCTACCGGCACGCGCTGGGCGCCAGGGACGCCCTCAAGGTGCTGACAGGAGCGGCGGGCACGCAACTGGACAGCCACCTGGTGCACGTGTTCCGCTCACTGCATTGAGCCGCTAAGTCTTCTCGAACCGTTCCACGTCGACCACGAAGAGGATGGCGCCGCCTACGCGCACCTCTACGGGATCAGCGAAGACCATGCCTTCGCCGAGGAACGGCAGCGTCTGCACGGGGACGTACTCGCTGCGGGCGTGACATTCCGCGCGCACGATACCGACGACGGATTCGACATCCGCCGACGGCACGCCGGAAAGGATCGTCGCGTTGCCACGACGCAGGAACCCGCCGACCCCGCCGATCTTCGTAGCCGGGTGGCCGCGCTGCACCAGCTGCTTGACCAGCCGGTCAGCGTCGACGTCGGAAGCGATGATGACTACCAGCTTTAGCCGGTCCTCGGGCAAGGGCTCGCCTTTCTAGACGAGGAGGAGGAGCGGATTACTCGTACTGCTCCTTCATCTCCTCGATGGCCTGCTCCGCAGAGCCGCCCTGGGCCCGCTCCTTCACTCGCTCCATCACCTTCGCGCGCGTCCTTGTGCCGGGCTCCGGCGCGAAAGCAAGACCGATCGAGGCGCCCACCATCAGGCCGAGCAGGAAACCGATGAAGAATCTCACGACCATCACCCCCTTAACATAGTGGCTAATCCGCCGAGCGAGAACAGAAACGCGGGGACAGCCATCCTTGCGCTACCGCCACCCACGTTGTCGCCGCCAACGAGAGGTTGTCTGACTCTCTGGAGTCGATGGTAGCAACCGCAGGAGAAGCCTGTCAAGGAGATTTGGCCTGTCTTTGACTGTCCCTGCCGAAACTGCTAACTTTCAGACATCCCCAGGAGTGAGGTCGCAAGGTGACGGAAACTGAGAATCGCGTCGACATGGACGAGATCGTGTCGCTGTGCAAGCGGCGAGGCTTCATCTTCCAGAGCAGCGAGATCTACGGCGGTCTCGCCGGAGCGTGGGACTACGGGCCGCTGGGCGTGGAGATGAAGAACAACATCAAGCGCGCCTGGTGGCGGACGATCGTGCAGGAGCGCGACGACATGGTGGGCATGGACGCCGCTATCCTCATGCACCCGCAGGTATGGGTCGCCAGCGGCCACGTGGAGACCTTCGCCGACCCGATGGTCGACTGCCGCAACTGCCAGGGCCGCTTCCGCGCCGACGAGATCGAGGAGAACCGCTGCCCCAACTGCGACGCCGTCGGGCAGTTCACCGAGGCGCGCATGTTCAACCTGCTGTTCAAGACGTTCGCCGGGCCGGTGGAGGACGAGGCAGGCGTGGTCTACCTCCGCCCGGAGACGGCGCAGGGGATGTTCGTCAACTTCGAGAACGTGCTGACGAGCACCCGCAAGAAGCTGCCGTTCGGGATGGCGCAGATCGGGAAGTCGTTCCGCAACGAGGTGAACCCGCGGCACTTCATCTTCCGGACGCGCGAGTTCGAGCAGATGGAGATCGAGTTCTTCGTGCGGCCGGAGGATGCGCCACGCTGGCACGAGTACTGGATGCAGGAGCGGCTTCGCTGGTACACGGACCTGGGCGTCCGGCCGGAGATGCTGCGGCTGACGGCGCACGCGCAGGCCGACCTGGCGCACTACGCGGCGGCGTGCTCGGACGTCGAGTACTTGTTCCCGATGGGCTGGCTGGAGCTGGAGGGCATCGCGAACCGGCGCGACTTCGACCTGCAGCAGCACTCGAAGGAGAGCGGCGTAACGCTGAGCTACTTCGACGAGGAGAAGGGCGAGCACGTGGTGCCCTTCATCATCGAGCCCTCCGCCGGCGTGGACCGGCCGCTGCTGGCGTTCATCGTCGACGCCTACCGGCAGGAGGAGGTGCGCGGCGAGAAGCGGGTGCTGCTGAAGCTCGACCCCCGGCTGGCGCCGATCAAGGCGGCGGTGTTGCCGCTGAGTCGAAACGAGAAGCTGGTGCCGACGGCGCGCGAGGTGTGGTCGATGCTGCGGCCGCACTTCATGACGTCGTACGACGACGCGCAGAGCATCGGGCGGCGGTACCGTCGACAGGACGAGATCGGGACGCCGTTCTGCGTGACGGTGGACTTCGATACGCTGGAGGACAAGGCGGTGACTATCCGGGAGCGGGACTCGATGGAGCAGGTGCGGGTGCCGGTGGAGGGACTCGTGGAGGCGCTGCGGGAGCGCCTGCCGACGTGCTGATAGGTCAGGGCAGGCACGGGGGCCTGCCCCTACGGGCCTCAAATAGCACTGAGAGGGAATGACGTTCGACGCCGACAAATACCATCGTCGCTCCATTCGCTTACCGGGATACGACTATCGCTCGTCCGGCGCCTACTTCGTCACCATATGCGTTCAACAGCGTCAATGCATTCTCGGCGAAATCGT
>DATLAX010000140.1:0-2088 GCA_035527215.1 Dehalococcoidia bacterium | reverse complement strand
GTGGTCGGACGATGTCATCGCCTTCTCGACGGGCGTGATCGGCCACTGGTCCCGCGGCACGTGGCGGATGTCCTCCAGGGTGACGAGCCCCAGGAGATCCTCTCCCGACTGCACGGGGAAGCAGCGGACGTTGCGCAAAAGGACGTAGTTGTCGACGATGCTCTCGACGGACTCGTTGGGGGAGATCACCTCGCAGTTCTGCATGGCGGCGTCGCGCGCCTTCAACCCGGCGAGCGTCTCCTCCGCGACCATTTGCTGGTAGCTTCCCGCCGCGGCGCCGCGCAGGAACAGGCCCATTATGAAGTAAAGGACGCCGCCGAACACGTTGCCGAACAGGAAGAAGACGATGCCCACCCCCATGAGCAGGTAGCCCACGCCTTCGCCGGCCGTCGACGCGATGCGCGTGGCCTGGTGGAGGTTGCCCGTCCGCCGCCAGATGATGGACCGGAAGACTCGTCCCCCGTCCAGGGGAAAGCCCGGCACCATGTTGAACGCGGCGAGCGACGCGTTGATCACGGCAAGCTGCGCCGAGACGCCGGCGACGCCCGGGCTGAACGTATGTAGGGCCAGCCAGCCGATGGCGAACACGCCGCCCACGAGCAGACTGGTGAGCGGCCCAACGATCGATATCTGAAACTCATCGCCGGCGGAACGCGGCTCGCCGCCGAGATTGGAAACGCCGCCCAGAAAGAAGAGGGTTATGCTGCGCACTTCCAGGCCCTTACTGCGGGCGACGAACGAGTGCGCGAGCTCGTGCGCAAGAAGCGAGGCGAAGAAGACGACGCTGGTCACGGCACCCGCGAGCCACTTGGCGGCGGTTGACCAGTTGGGGAAGAAGTAGTCGAGCGTTCCGTTGGCGAACAACCACGTGAATACAAAGAAGACGGGAATCCAGCTCCAGTGGGCTCCGATTTCAATCCCACCGATCTTTCCGAACTTGATTGATGAGGGCATTGTCTCTCTCCCCGGGGGTCGTCGGTTTCCGGGTTGTCGCGCCCGGACAACACAGACCTCTGTCATCATAGTAGAGCCTCTGGTGCGACTTGTACAGTGAAAGGGGGAGGTCCGAAGCCATGCTCGGAGATACGCGGGCGAGAGGCAAGGGTGGCGTCGTGCAGCGGTCGCGTGTCGTTCTCAGGCGGCCGCCGTTGCCTTTTTGCCGGTGTAGACAGGCTCAAGGCCACTGCGAGCCGATTCCAGCAACGTCTCCGGCTGCAAATCCTCGCCGTCGAGGGATGCATAGCCCATCTGGATGATGAGACGGGACGCGGCATCTCCAGCGAGACCACCGATTCTGACCTCAAGAGAGTGCTCGATGCGAGCGGCGACGACGCAGAGGGCGGCAGTGGAGCCCGCCGAAACGAGTATCGCCATCTCCGTGGCGCTTATGGCGGCAAGAAGGTCGCTGGGGCGCAATTGGCGGGCGACGTGCATGGCGATGCGTCGGAAGATCTCGTCATCTGTGGGCTGCGCCTTATGCCCGTCGCGCGGCAGGTCCTCGACGGTCAAGAGAATGAGTCCGACTCGATACTCCGCGAGGTCTCGCCCCAAGTCACACTGAAGTTTCAGACGCTCCAGGAAATACTCCCTGTTGCGCAGCCCCGTTGCCCGGTCGTAGATGGACGCCCAGGCGACGAGCGCTTCGCGACGTTGCGCCGCGATGCTGCGTGCCAGCAGGGCGATCGCCGTCACGCCGGGGCAGCAGCCCAGCAAGAAGAGGCCCAGCAGGACCTCCGGAGAGTAGTCCTCTCCGGACATCCCCCACGGGAATACGGGCACTGCCCAGAAGAGGAACATGGCGAAGATGATCCAGAAGGCCGCCGTCGCCAGCCTGCTCCACCTGGCGGCGCGGTGGTACGACTTTCGGACTGTGCCGTAGCCGTGCCCGTGGCCGGAATCGGACCTGTTCGGCTCTTCCATACACCTGCACCGGTACGTCGCCGCCCTGCCGGCAGTCATCTTGCGGTGTCGGCGACAGTGGCGGTCGAGGACGTCCTTATGGAAGTATCGGTTGCAGCGAGGGTCTGCCGCAGGACATAGAGCCGTTGTCGGCGCCGACAGTAGACGAATCGAGAGCTCGGCTTAGCG
>DATLAX010000139.1:0-2336 GCA_035527215.1 Dehalococcoidia bacterium | reverse complement strand
TCGGCGGCCTCTCCCGCAACGACTTCATTGTGGCGGCAAAGATCGACCGCCTGCTATAGTTGCCCCAGCAGAAACGGGAGGGACATCCTCGGCGAATGAGCGACGATTTGCACGGCAAGACCGCGCTGGTCACGGGCGCCGCCAAGCGTATCGGCGCGGCGATTTCGCTTGCCCTGGCGCGTGAGGGCGCGAACGTCATTCTCCACTACCGCGGCTCCGCCGATCAGGCCGAACGCCTCCGCGACGAGATAGTCGCGCTGGGCGTGCGGTCATGGCTCGTCCGGGCCGACTTCGAGAAGCCGCAGGAGTATGAGACGCTCGTCGAGCGGAGCATCGAGGCGGCGGGCGGCCTGGACATGCTCGTGAACAATGCCTCGTTCTTCCCCGCCGACTCGCTGTCGACCATCAGATTCGAAGACCTTGTCCGCAGCATGGAGGTGAACGCCTGGGTGCCGTTCGTCCTCAGCCGCGATTTTGCGCGCCTCGCGGGTCGCGGCAAGATAGTGAACCTCGTCGACTCGCGGACGCACGATTTCGACTGGGCACATGTCGGCTACATTCTGAGCAAGCACGTGCTCGACGTGCTGACACGCGTCACGGCTCTGAAGTACGCGCCGAACATCACCGTCAACGGCGTAGCGCCGGGGCTGATCCTGCCACCGCCCGGCGAGGACGAGAGCTATCTCCAACGATTGACGCACACGGTGCCCCTGAAGCGCCACGGCTCGCCGGAGGACATCGCCGAGACGGTGGTCTATTTGATGAAGAGCGACTTTGTGACCGGCGAGATCATCGCTGTGGACGGCGGACGGCGTCTCAAGGAGTACGAGAGTGGACCGCGTCCTGATAAGTGACCTCGGCGCGCGCTGCATCATCGGCGTCAACGAGGACGAGCGCAAAGAGAAGCAAGACGTCCTCATCAACCTCACGATCTACACCGACATCCGCCCCGCCGCGAGCAGCGACCGGCTGGAGGACGCCGTGGACTACCGCGACCTGAGGACGCATGTCGTCGAGATGGTGGAGCAATCGCAGTACTACCTGCTGGAGGCGCTCGCGGAGGCGATAGCCGGCGTTTGCCTGGAGCATCGCGGCGTGTCGAAGGTGATGGTGCGCGCGGACAAGCCGGGCGCGCTCCACTCGGCCCGCAGCGTCGCCATCGAGATCGAACGGGAGCGGCCGTAGGTGATGGCGCGGGCGTTCGTCGGAGTAGGATCGAATATCGACCCCACGGAGAACGTCAAGAAGGCGCTGCGGCTTCTGGCGCAGGAGATGCGGGTCGTGGCGGTGTCGACGGTCTATGAGACGGAACCGGAGGGACGGCGCAGGCAACCGCGCTATTACAACTGCGTCGTCGAAGTCGAGACGGAAGCGCCGCCGGCGGAGCTGAAGCGCGCGCTGCAAGGGATCGAGGAGAGCCTGGGACGCGTGCGCACGGCGGACAAGTACGCGTCGCGCACCATCGACCTCGACGTGCTGGCCTACGACGAGCTGTCCGTCCAGGCGCCGGACCTGACGCTCCCTAACCCGGACGTCGCCACGCGCGCCTATCTCGCAGCGGCGCTGGCGGAATTGGCGCCGGCGCTGGCGCTGCCGGGTATCGACTTGACGGCGGCGGAACTGGCGAAGAAGCTGCCGGAACGGGGAATGCGCGCGCTGCACGAGTACACGGCGGCGCTGAGAAGAGAGGTCACTCATGGAAGCTAACACCGAGAGAATCGAGAGCCTGGCACGTCAGATCATCGTCGAGCTCGGCGAGAACCCGGAACGTGAAGGCCTCCTCCGCAGCCCTCAGCGGATAGCAGCCTCGCTGGCGTTCCTCACTTCCGGCTATGACGTCGACATCGACAAGCTGATAAACGGCGCCTGCTTCGCGCAGGAGACCACGAGCATGGTGATGCTGCGAGAGATCGAGTTCTACAGCCTGTGCGAGCACCACATGCTGCCGTTTTTCGGGCGCTGCCACATCGGCTATCTGCCCAGCGGCAGGGTGTTCGGCGTGAGTAAGCTAGCCCGCCTCGTTGACGTCTTCGCGCGACGTCTTCAGCTCCAGGAGCGGCTGACGGAGCAGATCTCGCAGGCAATCATGGACGCGATCCAGCCGGTCGGCGTCGGCGTCATGATCGAAGCGCAGCACCTCTGCATGATGATGCGCGGGATCGAGAAGCAACACGCCGTGATGACGACGTCGTCACTGCTGGGAAGCTTCCGCGACAACGCCACGACGAGAGAAGAGTTCCTGGCCCTCGTCAATCGACCATGCCCTTAGGAGAGGCCCGGTCATCGAGCCGCCGAATTGGGCGCTGATGCTGCCGGCGCTTTCGATAGTCGCTGTT
>DATLAX010000138.1:0-3770 GCA_035527215.1 Dehalococcoidia bacterium | reverse complement strand
TTTGGTCGTATTCTGTTGGACAATGAGCGCATTCCAAGAAACCAAAGCGACGGCGCGCCATTCGTCAGGCGTCAGCGCATCCGGGCCTTCGCTGCGCAGTTTTGTGACCAGGTCCCGCCATGCCCCATCGTCCAGCGGGCTCGTGTCAATATACCTGTCCTCAAGCATTCCTTGTGGTACAAGCGAATAGAAGTCCTCCGGCGGAACGACGTTATGGTACACAGCCTCGTCTCTGGACTGCAGCACCTCGCGCCCGTCCGACCCGCCGCACGCGAGCCCGGCCGCGACCGAAACGGACCCAGCGACGATAACCAGCGCTATCAGTGGACGCATGGCAGCCTTTCGGGAGGGATCATATCACCAGCCGTCAAGGGGCCATCGAGAGCAAGTCGCGGGCGGCGCGGACGACCTCTTCCGGGCACTCCATCGGCACGTGATGGCTCGCGCCGGGCAGCGGACGGTCCTCCGCCCGCGGCAGCCAGCCCGACAGCTCCGGCGCCGTCACCGACGCCAGACCCTCCGTCGAGAGTCCCCGCAGCACAATCGCCGGCACGTCCGCGTGCGCTATCTCCGGCCACAGATTGTAGTACAGCGTCTGCCGGTAGACCTCCACCTCCGTCTCCGGCGAGCACTTCAGCGTCACACCGTCGTCGGTTTCGCGAACGCCCTCCTGCACGTAGAGGTCGAGCATCTCCGGCCGCCAGCGAGCGTACGCCGACTTCGGTCGCAGCGACTCCCGCATCACCTCCCGCGACGGCCACGAGCTGCGACGGCTCCTCACCCCATAGAAATCGCTCGACTCCGCCGCCTCCGGCCGGTGGTAGAAGGGCTCAGGCAGGACGACCGGGTCGGCCAGCACCATCGCCCGCACGAGCTCCGGATAGCGCGCCGCGCAGATCGCCGACGTCGCGCCGCCGACGGAGTGCCCGACGAGTAGCGCCGGCCCGACGTCGAGCGCCCGCAGCGCGCCAGCGACGTACTCCGCCAGGTGGTCCCAGCGATAGTCGAGCGCCGGGTCGCTGTCGCCGTGGCCCGGCAGGTCGACGGCGAAGACGCGGGCCTCATCGGCCAAGGCGACCGCGATGGGATGCCAGAGGGCGGCCAGGTAGCCGTTAGCGTGCACGCAGAGGATGGGCGGGCCATCGCCGCCCCAGTCGAGCAGGTGCAGGCGCACCCCGTTGACGTCGACGAACAGGTCGCGGGCTCCCGGCGGTGTCATACGTGCTCCCTCACGAACCCATTACCGTAGGTCGGGCGTCCCCGCCCGACCGGTTCCTTGTTCCGTGGGGTCGGGGCTCTGTACCCGACCCGCCATGGCCGCGGCCCGGCGCCTAGCCGTGAATCTCCACACGCATGTTGGGCTCGCCGAACAGCCACAAATACTGCGCGTCGTGGAGCTGCAGCCCGACGCAGCCGTGGCTCGTCGGCGTGTTCCCGTAGACCTCCGCCGGACGCCAGTAGTTGAGGTGGATCGCGTCCCCCATGCGGTCGAAGTACTGCGTGAACAGCACCCGCTCCACGTTGTACGTCGCCTGCTGCGGCGAATAGCCCGCCTGCGACGCCGTCATGTCGATGAGCGGCACGCGCCCGTCCGGCTCGATGTAGTGCGTCCCCGCCGGCGTCGGGAAGTCCGCGCTGCCCGTCGACGCCGGCGCGATGTGTATCGCCTGGTCGCCGATCATTGCGCTGACCGTCTGATTCGTCAGGTTGACGTCGATCCACTTCTCGGCGCCGCCCGGGTCGCGCGTCGGCGACATCTCGTCGGGACCGAGCGTGAACACGAAGGCGCCGTAGACGAAACTGCCGTCGTCGAGCTGGTACCAGTCCGTCGTCCAGCCGGGGATCGAGGAGAGCCACGTCTGCGAGCCGACGAGCCAGTTCTCGCCTTTCACCGCCGCCGCTATCCGCACCGACTGCCCGTCGTAGAGCGTGCCCGTCTCCGGGTTCGCCGTCGACGCGTCGCCGCGCAGGCGCACCGGCCCGCCGATGATTATGCTCGTGCCCGCCGTGATCTGCGGCTGCGGCGCCGGCGGTTGCGTCGGGACGGGCGTGTCCTCCGGCGGTGGCGCGGGCGTCTCCGTCGCGACAGGCGGAGTCGGCGGCTTGGGGTCATTCGACAGCCGGTCGCAGCCAACGAAGAATGCCACTACGAGCAGCGCCGCCAGCAGGAGGCTCCCTCCGCCGAAGACCAGCCGATAGTCTCTCTCCACCCTACTACTCACCTACGATCTGTGCGATAACGTCCCGACGGCGCGACCGTACATCGAAGTCTATGTGTACTATCTGCTGCCACGTTCCGAGCGTCAAGACGCCGTCCACGAACGGCACCGACAGCGACGGCCCCAGCAACGCCGCCCGCACGTGGCTGTGCCCGTTGCCGTCGCCCCAGCGCTCGTTGTGGCGATAGTAGCGGTCGCGCGGCACGGTTTCGTCGAACACCTGCTGCAGGTCGGCGACCGCGCCCGGCTCGAACTCGATCGTCGTCAGCCCGCTCGTCGAGCCAGGACAGAACAGCGTCACTACGCCGGACGCAACGCCCGACTCGCCAACCGCCCGCGCCACCTCCCGCGTGATGTCCTGCGTGTCGCCGTTGCCGCGCGTCTCCAGCGATATCCTCTTCGTACTTACCATTGTCCGAACTTCTCCTCCTCCTTGATACTGATTATCTTAGGGCCATTCCGACGGCGCGTCGAGCGACGGGACTGCTGATGATTGAGCCGACGAAAGAAGTGATAGGGCGAACGTCGTGGGCGTGGCTTGCGCGACCCACGGCCTCGCTTTCGTATCCTCAATTCCGCCTCTTCTGGTTCAGCAACCTCGTCGTCGCCATGGGGCTGATGGTCCAGTTCACCGCCCGCGGCTGGCTGATCGTCGACCTCACGAAGTCGGCGTTCCTCCTCGGCGTCGTCGACGCCGCCTGGGCGCTCGCCGCAGGGCTGGGCTCGATACCGATGGGCGTCGTCGCCGACCGCGTCAACCGCCGCAACCTCCTCGCCGCCGGAAACGTCGTCATCCTCGCCAGCGCGCTCGTCATCGGCCTCCTCGTCGCCACCGGGTGGATCGCCATATGGTGCATCATCCTGGCAGCCGCCCTCGAGGGCCTCCTCTTCGCCGGACGCATACCCGCGGGCCAGGCCATGACGGCGCGGCTCATCCCCGAAGAGCACCTGATGAACGCCGTCTCGCTCAACTCCGCCGGCCACAGCCTGCCGAGCATCGCCGGTCCGGCCGTCGGCGGCGTCCTCATCGCCGGCCTGGGGATAGCGGCAGCCTACTTCACCACCGCCGGCGCCCTCGTCGTCGCCCTGCTCCTGATGCTGGCGGTCGCCTCCTCCTTCGGGCACGTCGAGCGCGGCCCCGCCAAGAGCGTCCTCTCCGACGTGCGCGAGGGCTGGACTTACCTGCGGGCCCACGGCGACCTCATGCGGCTCACGCTGGTCATGATGATACCGTTCGTCCTCGGGCAATCGTACGTCCTGCTGCTGCCCCTGTTCGTCGAGAGGGAGCTTCACGCCGGGCCGCAGGTCTTCGGGGCGCTGAGCGCTTGCCTGGGTGCCGGCAGCGTCGTCGGCGCGACGGCGGTGGCCACCTTCGGTAAGCAGCGGCAGATCGGCTTCCTGATGTTCCTCGGCATCCTCGGGACGGGCGTCGCCGCCGTCGTCTACGCCCTCTCGCAGTGGCCGGCGCTAACCGGCGCCGCCCTCCTCGGCGCGGGGATGGGGGAGGCGACGCTGTTCGCCGCCTACGAGACGCTGCTCGTCGTTCGGCTT
>DATLAX010000137.1:0-13719 GCA_035527215.1 Dehalococcoidia bacterium | reverse complement strand
CTGGAAGACGTGTTTGCGCAAGCCATCGAACACGGCCATCGGCTGCGCGATGAGATAAGCCGCGAGGCCTGGGAGGAACACAGCGGCATCCTGGTCAATTGGCTGCCTTGGCACCTGGTCACCGCATTGCACGTGCATCATCAGCAGTTCGCCACCGTAAAGGAGATATACAGACGGCTAACCACTTCCCTTACCTCGGGGCCTGCTCTAGACGACATGTACGCTACCCTTTGGTGCTTTGTCTATTGGTCGCGATTCCTTCGAGAGCAGATTCAGGCGGCCGTAGCGCGCCTCGACCACTCGATAATGCCAAGAAGGCCAAACGATGCCTCACCGTCCAAACGAGAGGAAGAGAAGGTAGCTCGCCTATTGGAGCATCTCAACGGAGAGGCACTAAGCTTCGTGAGATCAAAGGGTATCGAACCAAAGAATTACGTCTCTATAGGCGTGACTACGATTCACTAAGGTGGTTCATCATGATGAGACAAGATAGGTTCACACAACAGGCGCAGGAGGTGCTTGCCGCCTCGCAGGAGATGGTGCGACGGCAGCGGCACTCGCAGTGGGACGTCGAGCATGTCTTTCTGGCGCTGCTGCAGTACCCGGGCGGACTGGCGCAGCAGATATTCGCCAAGCTGGGCGTCGACAGCGCGCAGGTGGTGAAGCGCGTGAGCGACACGCTCGACGGCGCGCCCAAGCTCGCTTATGACGTCGTGCAAATCTACACGACGCCGCGGATCATCCACCTGCTGGAGACGGCGAACGCGGAGGCGGACCGCCTGAAGGACGAGTACGTCGGCGTCGAGCACCTGCTCACCGCCATCGCCGACGACAAGGACGGCGAGGCGGCGCAAGTACTGCGCGAGTTCAACGTGGACAAGGAGCGCCTGTACCAGGCGATCCAGGAGGTGCGCGGCGGCGCCCGCGTCGACAGCCCGACGGCGGAGAGCCGCTACGGTGCGCTCGAGAAGTACAGCACGGACCTCACGGAGATGGCGCGACAGGGCAAGCTCGACCCCGTCATCGGCCGCGAGAACGAGGTACGGCGCGTCATGCAGATCCTCAATCGCCGGACGAAGAACAACCCGGTGATCATCGGCGAGACGGGCGTCGGCAAGACGGCCATCGTCGAAGGGCTGGCGCAGAAGATCATCGACGGCGACGTGCCGGACAACCTCAAGAACAAGCGGGTGCTTGCCCTCGACATGGGGAGCATGGTCGCGGGAAGCAAGTTCCGCGGCGAGTTCGAGGAGCGGCTGAAGGCGGTGATGGATGAGATACGCCGCGGCTCCGGCGAGATCGTCCTCTTCATCGACGAGATCCACCAGGTGGTCGGCGCCGGCGGCGCGGAGGGCGCTATCGACGCGAGCACGATGATGAAGCCGGCGCTGGCCCGCGGCGAGCTGCAGGTCGTCGGCGCCTGCACGGCGGACGACTACCGGCGGTACATCGAGAAGGACGCGGCGCTGGAGCGACGCTTCGCGCCGGTGTACGTCGGGGAGCCGAGCGTCGAGCAGACGATCGAGATGCTGCGTGCCCTGAAGCCGCGCTACGAAGGGCACCACAAGGTGCAGATAGGCGACGAGGCGCTGGTCGCGGCCGCGCGCCTCTCCGACCGCTACCTGACGGAGCGCCACCTGCCGGACAAGGCGATCGACCTCATCGACGAGTCGGCGAGCAAGCACGTCATCGACAACCAGAGCATGACGCCGGAGCTGCGCCAGATGAAGCGCCGCCTGGACGAGCTGGCGATGGAGACGGAGGCGGCCGCCCAGCGTCAGGACTACGAGGCCGCCGCCCGTATCAAGGCGGAGGTCGAGCAGATAAAGCTGGATTACGAGGCGAAGAAGGAACAGTGGGAGAAAGAACACCCGGTGAGCGACGTCGTCACGGAGCAGGACATCGCGGAGCTTGTGGGCGCAATGACGGGCATTCCCGTCTCGCGGTTGATGGAAGGCGAGGCGGAGAAGCTGCTGCACATGGAGGATGAACTGCACAAGCGCGTCATCGGGCAGGACCAGGCGATAGGTGTCGTCTCCGACGCCATCCGCCGGGCAAGGGCCGGCCTCAAGGACCCGAAGCGGCCCATCGGCAGCTTCATTTTCCTGGGCCCGACCGGCGTCGGCAAGACGGAGCTGGCGAAGACCCTCGCCGACTACCTGTTCGACGACGAGGAGGCGATGATCCGGATCGACATGTCGGAGTATGCGGAGCGGCACACCGTTTCGCGGCTCATCGGCGCGCCGCCGGGCTACGTGGGCTACGAGGAGGCGGGCAGCCTGACGGAGTCGGTCCGTCGCCGGCCCTATCGCGTCGTCCTGTTCGATGAGATCGAAAAGGCGCACCCGGAGGTGCTGAACATCCTCCTCCAGATCATGGACGACGGCCGCCTGACGGACGGCCACGGGCGCACAGTGGACTTCCGCAACACGGTGATCATCATGACCAGCAACCTGGGCACAAGCTCCGAGACGAAGGGCGCCTTCGGCTTCGCGCCGCAGCGGACGGCCAGCAAGCGCGAGAGCGATGAGCTGCGCGAGAGGGCGGAGCGGGCGCTGAGGCAGTTCTTCCGGCCGGAGTTCCTCAACCGCGTGGACGAGGTGATCATCTTCGAGCCGCTGACGGAGAAGGAACTGGAGCAGATCGTCGAGCTTATGGTGAACGAGGTGCGCGAGCGTCTGAGCGACCGCGGCGTCGCGCTGGAGCTGACGGAGGCGGCGAAGACGAAGCTAGTGAAGCAGGGCTACGACCCGGTGTTCGGAGCGCGGCCGCTGCGCAGGATGGTGACGCGGGAGGTGGAGAGCCCGCTGTCGACGCGCATCCTGGCCGGCGAGTTCGGCGAAGGCGACACGGTGGTGGTGGACGCGACGGATGACGGCTACACGTTCTCGCGCAAGGAAGCGGTAGCCGCGGCAGCCGGCTAGCCGGGTAGTATGATAGAGGGAGAGAGCGGAAGGGGGGCATGATGGGACTGAGGCAAAGATGGCGCGGCATGATGCGACGCCGCTTGATGGCCCTCCGCGGCCGCATCGACCGTCGCATCGAGCGGCTGGACGAGAAGCGGCAGCGTCTGGCAACGAAGGTGACGAAGCGAGGCGCCAAGCCCGCGGTCGAGGAGCCGGTACCGGTCACAGGGCCGGCTGCCGCGGTCGGCGAGGCAAAGCGCCCTTCGCGCCGCCGTCCATCGCGCCGTCGCCCGACGCCACCCGCGTAGGTCGGACACCTCCGTTGCTGCGAGAACCGCATCGGATGTGATACCGTTATCTTCCGATGCCGCTTCTGACTACCGACGCAATCACCAAGCGCTACCCGGGCGTCACCGCGCTCGATGCGCTCGATCTCTCGCTGGAGCCGGGCATTATCGGCCTCGTGGGCGCGAACGGCGCCGGCAAAAGCACGCTGATCAAGATACTCCTCGGTCTCCTCCAACCGACCAGCGGCCAGGCAACGCTGCTCGGCTACGATGTCCTCCGACAGGGGCCGGAGTTGCGCCGGTTCGTCGGCTATATGCCGGAGCACGACTGCCTGCCGACCGATGTCTCGGCGACCGAGTTCGTTACCCATATGGCGCGCGTCAGCGGCCTCCCTCGCTCCGCCGCCCGCGAGCGCACGGCTGAGACCCTTCGCCACGTCGGTCTCTTCGAGGAGCGCTATCGCGAGATCGGCGGCTATTCGACGGGCATGAAGCAGCGCGTCAAGTTCGCTCAGGCCCTTGTGCACGACCCCCGCGTCGTCCTGCTCGACGAGCCGACGAACGGTCTCGATCCCGCCGGCCGCGACGAGATGCTCGACCTCGTGCAGCGCACCGGCCGCGACTTCGGCATCGCGATTCTCATGGCGTCGCACCTGCTGGGCGAGATCGAGCGCGTCTGCAACCACCTCGTCGTCATCGACGCCGGGCGGCTCGTGCGCTCAGCGCCCATCGCCTCGTTCACGGAGCGGATGCAGGCGCTAATCGTCGAAGTCGAGGGCGATAGCGCGGCGCTGGCGAAGAGGCTGGCGGAGTCCGGCCTGACTGTACGCGAGGAGGGCAAGCTCGTCGTTGTCGGCCTGGAAGACGACCGGCCTTATGACATCATTCGCGACAGTGTGATGGACCTGGGCCTGGGCCTGGTCCGGCTGGAACAGCGACGGCAGAGCCTGGAAGACATCTTCGAGAGTCCTGGAGCGGAGGTAAGCGATGCTAGAGCCGGCTGAGTCCGCCGCGGGCAGCATCTACGACCTCGGTTATCGCAACTATGAGGGTGCGCGACTGGGCCGCTGGCACGCTATCTTATCGCTGTACATTCACAGCCTTCGCGGCGTCTTCGGCTTCGGGCGGCACACGTCCAGCAAGATCATCCCCATCGGCCTCACGATCGTCGCCCTGCTTCCCGCCGTCATCCAGCTTGGCTGGATCTCCATCGCCAAGGACACCATCGTCGCCTCGGACATCTTTCAGCCCTCGGATTACTACGAGTTCGTGCAATGGCCGCTGGCGCTGTTCGTGGCCGCCGTCGGGCCGGAGCTGGTCGGACGGGACCAGCGCAACCACACCCTGTCGCTGTACTTCTCGCGGGCGCTCCTGCGCAGCGACTACGTTCTCGCGAAGGTCGCGTCGCTGGCGACGGCGGTGATCATCATCTCGCTCTTGCCGCAGCTTCTTGTGTTCTCCGGAAACGCCCTCGCCGGTGACGACTCCCTGGCGTACCTGCGCGACAACTGGCGGGACATCGCCCCGATAATCGGCAGCGGCGTCTTGCTTTCGTTGTTCTTGTCGAGCATCGCCGTTGCCATCGCCTCGCAAACATCTCGCTGGCAACTGGCTTCCGGCGGTGTCGTCGCCTATTTCGCCATCAGCTACGCCCTGGGAGCGATCCTGGTCAATTCCTTCCCGAACGGGCCGGCTGGCTTCTCGCTTCTGTTCAGCGGCTTTCACGTGGCCCGCGGCGTCACCCTCTGGCTGTTCGGCGTGACGCCGGTGGTGAGCGTCGAGGGCGGTCTGGCGACCGACCTGGCGCACGCCGATCTGTCGGCCTACGTCTACGGGATCGCGGCCGGCGCCACGATAGCGATTACGCTCGCCATCACATATCGTCGCTACAGGCGGCTCGGCGTATGACCGCCGGACTCCGACCGCCGCCGGGTACCGCCGAGAGCGCGACACCCGCCATACGGCTGGAAGGCGTCTCCCGCTGGTACGGGAACGTGGTAGCCGTCAACAAGATATCGTTCTCGGTCGGGCCGGGAATCACCGGCCTGCTGGGCCCGAACGGCGCAGGCAAGTCGACGATCCTCCACATGATCGCAGGCTTTTTGAAGCCGTCGGGCGGCAGCGTCGAGGTGCTGGGCAGTCCCGCCTGGATGAACCGGGAGATGCACCGCCGGACGGGACTGGTGCCGGAGCGCGAGGCGGTCTATCCGTTCCTCACCGGATACGAGTTCGTCCTCCTCAACGCGCGCCTTCACGGCCTTCCCGACCCGCGGGCAGCGGCACGCCGGGCGATCCGACTTGTCGACATGGAACAGGCGCAGGACCGAGAGACCGGCGGCTATTCGAAAGGAATGAAGCAGCGCATGAAACTGGCGGCCGCCCTCGTGCACGATCCGCCGCTGCTCCTCCTCGACGAGCCGTTCAGTGGCGCCGACCCTGCCCAGCGCCTGCGGATGATGACCCTCCTGCGAGAGATGGCCGCCGCCGGCCGGACGATTGTCTTCTCGTCGCACATTCTCGAAGAAGTGGAACGGCTGAGCGACAACGTGCTCGTAATCGTCGCCGGGCGGCTCGCGGCTTCCGGCGACTTCCACGCGATCCGCCGCCTGATGACCGATCACCCGCACACGTTCGCGCTGCGCTCCAGCGACGACCGCCGTCTCGGGGCAGCGCTTGTCGCCGATCCTTCCGTGATCGGCGTCGAGTTGACAGATGGCGGGCTCAGTGTGCGGACGTCCGATTTCGGGGCGTTTGCTCTGGCGGCGCCACGCGTGGCGCACGATAATCGCGTGACCATCTTCGAGATTCTGCCCGCCGACCGGTCGCTGGAAAGCGTATTCTCGTACCTGGTGAACAGATGAACGGCGCCATTTTCGTCCTCACGCTGAGGCAGCTCCTGGGCAAGCGGCGGGCTTTCTTCATGGTGGCTCTGGCCGCCCTGCCGGTGCTGGCGGCGGTCATTTTCCGTCTTGCCGACGCGGAGATGAGTCCGCAGCGCTGGACGGCGGACGATCTCTTCGAAGGGCTGATCGTGACGATCCTCCTGCCGCTCATAACGCTGGTCTTCGGGACGACGGCGCTGGGGATGGAGATCGAAGACGGGACGGTTGTGTACCTCCTGGCAAAGCCCTTGCGTCGCTTCGACGTAATCGGCGCCAAGCTTGCGGCGGCCTGGCTGCCGTCCGCTGTCCTCCTTGTATTGTCGACGTTGATCTCGACGAGCCTCGTGCTCGGCGGCGACAACTCGTCGATGATCCTGGGGTTCACGATTGCTGTCGTCGTCGGATCGCTGGCGTATTGCAGCGTCTTCATGGCCGCGAGCGTGTTCACGAGCCATTCCCTGATCGGTGGGCTTATCTACGTGTTCCTCTGGGAAGGCGTGATGACGCAATTGTTCGCGGGGACACGCTATGTCAGCGTGCGACAGTATACGCTGGGTGTGGCCGACCTTATCGCCGATACGAGCCGTCGTGTGTTCGAAGCGGAGCTCAACGGGATAGCGGCGCTGGTGTTGATGGCTGTCGTGAGCGCCGCCGCGATCGCTCTCGCCGTGCGCCGCCTGAGCCGCTTCGAGATGAGCACCAGCGCCTAGACAGCCCCGCCTCCGTCTTCGCCTCAGTCGTCCTGGTTGAACGAGGGCTTGCGCTTCTCCGCGAACGAACGCGGCCCCTCGTAGAAGTCGTGCTGGCCGATGAGCGTCACGAACGTCGCTCCCTCGATGCGGAAGCCCTCTTCCAGCGGCGTCCCCAGGCCGCGCATCACCGCTTCCTTGTCGGTGCGGACCGCCCCCTGCGGGAACTCGCAGATCGACTCCGCGAGCGCCGTCACGCGCGCCATCAGCTCGCTCGGCGGCACGACTTCGTTCACCAGCCCGATGCGGTACGCCTCCTGGGCGTCGATTCGCTTCCCCAGGATGATCAGCTCCATGGCGTGTCCCAGCCCGACGACGCGCGGCAGCCGCTGCGTGCCGCCGTCGCCGAGGCCCACGTTCCAGCGACGGTTCAGCACGCCGAACTCCGCATGCTCGGCGGCGATGCGGATGTCGGCGCAGAGGGCGACCTCCAGCCCGCCGGCGAAGCAGTAGCCGTTGACGGCGGCGATGACCGGCTTGAAGATGTCGGTTTTGCGCGTGTAGCCCATGAGGCCGGGATGGTCGTAGACGAAGCGGCGCAACTCGTGGGGTGCCCGCGGCAGGTGCGCCGAGCCGACGGTCGTGAGGTCGAAGCCGGCGCAGAACGCCTTGTCGCCGGCGCCGGTGACGACGGCGACGTACGAGGAGTCGTCGTCGCGGAAGTCCTGCCATGCGGCCACCAGCTCCGCCGCCGTCGCCGGGTCGACGCAGTTCATCACCTCCGGCCGGTTGATGGTTATGTAGGCCACGCGATTGCGCTTTTCGTAGAGTACGTTGGGCATCTCGGTACTCCTTCCTCTTTGACCCGCTTACCGCATCATACGGCCTTTGCGGAGCGTGTCAATCGGTGGTAATCTTGGCGCACCCGCCGTAGAATGAGACCGGAAGGGAGCCGAGCGGAGATGCCGATAATCACGATCAGCGGTAACACCGGAAGCGGCACGATCGAGGCCGGCCGCCTGGTGGCGGAGAAGCTGGGCCTTGACTACGTCGACCGGCAGATCCTGACGGAGGCCGCGCGCGCCCTGGGGGTGAGCGAGGGCGCAATCGCCGGCCGCGACGACCGCTCGCCGCCGCCGACGCTGCGGGAGAGACTATCCTGCTTCTTCCAGGATTTTCTCGAGCGCTCGGCCGTCGCCGGCGCCGCCGACCCGCTCATGGCGACGGGCGGCCTGGAGACCCTCATGGCGAGCAGCTATCGCGAAGCGGCGGCGCTGCCGGCGGTCGGCGGGCAGGAACTGACCGACAGCCGCTACAAGGAGGCGATCGTCTCGGTAATGTCCGGGCTGGCGGCGAAGGGCGACGTGGTCATCATCGGCCGCGGCAGTCAGGCGATCCTGCGGGACTATCCGGACTCTCTCCACGTCGGTATTACGGCGCCGTTCGAAATGCGGATGCAGCGCATCGCGAAACGGGACGGCGTCGCTGAGGAGAAGGCGAAGCAGCTGGTCGAGGAGAGCGACAAGGGGCGCCTGGACTACCATCACAAGTACTTCAAGGTCGACCCGACCGACGCCGACCTCTACGACATCGTCATCAACATGGCGCGCATATCGGACGAGAAGGCGGCGGAACTCATAATCACCGCCCTTCGCGTCAAGACGTCGCCGCCGGCCGGGGAAAAGGCGAGTGGCGGCGGATAGCGTCACTCCATTGCGAGGCTGAGGAATGGCCGTCGCCGTGTCCGTGGTCCTGGCGAGCTATCTCGTCAGCGCTATCCCGGTCGCGTACATCGCCGGACGCCTCAAGGGCATCGACATCCGTCGCTACGGCAGCGCGAACGTGGGGGCGTCGAACGTCTATCAGTCGGTCGCGCACTGGGCCGTCGTGCCGGTCGGGCTGGCGCAGATCGCCCTGGCGATGGCGGGCATCGGTCTGGCGAAGCTGCTGGATCAGGAGCTGAGCGTGCAGGTGGCGGCAGGGGTGGCGGCGCTCGTCGGGGCGTGCTGGTCGGTCTATCTGCGGCTTGGCGGCGGGCGCGGGATCGGGGCGTCAATCGGCTTCATGCTGTTCCTGACGCCGATGACGCTGGCCGTGTTCGTCGTCGTCTCGATGGTGGGGGTGTTTGCGCGCAGCGTGCCGCTCGGCGTGGGCCTGGGGATAGCTCTGGCGCCGCTGTCGTCGGTCATCGTCGATGGCCCGGGGTCGATAGCTTTCGGTTGTCTGTGCATGGCGGTCATAATCTTCACCAAGCGGTTGCTCGGGAACCCCGGCGTGCGCGCGGAGGGGCTCAGCCAGCGCGAGGTGATGCTCAATCGCCTGCTGTTCGACCGCGACATGCGCGACCGCGAGGAGTGGGTGCGCAAGGGGCTGAACGGCCGCGGCGCGTGATTGGGCATCTAGAAGGAGTCCGGCAGGACGTAGTGGCCACGCCAGCGGTCGAGGTACTTGGCTCTCAATCGCTTGTACTTCTCGCGGTACGACTTCGACTTAAGGGGCGGCGTCGTCATGATGACGGCGTCTTCGTTGGTGTCGGTGTAGTAGCGCGGTCGGACACCGACGCTCAGGAAGCCGAAATCCTCGTAGAGGGCGCGGGCGGACTCGTTGTCGCGCCGGTACTCCAGCGTGACCGACTCCATGTTCTCGGCGAAGGCGACCTCCGTGGCGGCGAGCAGCAGGAACCCGCCCGCGCCCTGGCGCCGAAACGCCTCGCGCACGGCAATCGTCACCACGTGCGCCTGGTCGACCATCAGCCATATGCCGACCAGCCCGATTATCAGCCGGCGTGTCGGCGGCGGCTCTTCCGCCCTCCGTAGCAGCCAGCGTATCGCCCTGCGCACGGGCGAAGTCGCCGGCCTCGACTCGCCGCCTGCCTCCTCGCCCTGCTCGACCAGCACGAAGTAACGCGCCAGGCGGTTCTTCAACTCGCGACTGTACGCCGTTTGCGGCCACAGCGACGGAAACGACTCCCGCTCGATGTCCATGACCTGCGGGATATCGGCGGATGCCATCGGACGGAGGACGTATTTGACGCCCGTGTCTCCTGCCTGACGTTCAAGCTCTTTCGTGCGCGCCACAAGCCAATACTATCACACGCTCTGCCGGCCGGCATTGCCGGTCGGTTACGCCCGAATCGTTTACGTTAGCGTAAAGATAAGGTACAATTTCTGATAGGTCTGAGACTGAGGCCAACTCATGCCCGTGCTGATTCGCGTCCTCTCCTTCATGCGGCCGTACAAGCTGCGCGTCGTTTCCGCATGGCTGTGCGTGTTCGGCGCCGGCGTCTTCGTTCTTGTCACGCCGCGACTTGTCGGCTGGGCGATCGACACCGGCCTCAAAGTGCAGGTCGCCAACCTCAACGGCAAAGAGACGCACGTCGCCCTCGGCTCCGCCCATACCCTCACCATCGCCGCGACCGCGATCGTCATCGCCGCGATGCTCCGCGGCATCTTCGCCTACGGGCAGACGTACCTGGCGGAGTGGGTCTCCCAGCGCGCGGCCTACGACATTCGCAACGCCATCTTCGACCGCTTGGAGCGGCTCAGCCATGCCTATCACGACAAAGCGCAGACCGGTCAGTTGATGTCGCGCGCCACGCAGGACGTGGAGGCGATGCGAATCTTCATCAGCTTCGGCGCCCTGCGGATGATGTACATCTTCATCCTCATGTTCGCCATACTCGTCATTATGATGCTGCAGAGCTGGCAGCTTGCTCTCGTCGCCTGGGCGGTAATGCCGCTGGTCGCATGGCGATCGATAGTGATGATGTCGCAACTATCGCCGATCTGGCTGCGCGTGCAGGACGGCCTGGGACGGCTGGGTACCGTGATGCAGGAGAATCTCAGCGGCGTGCGGGTGGTCAAGGCGTTCTCGCGCGAGCAGCACGAGAGCAAGCGGTTCGCGCGCGAGGCTGAGGCGCTCTTCAACGATTCCTACGCCACGGCCCGCATCGCCGCCGTCAATTCGCCGATCATGACCGGTCTCTCGATGCTGGCGACAGTCGCGACGCTCTGGTTCGGCGGCTGGCAGATCACGCAGGGCCGGCTGGCAATCGGCGAGCTCACGTCTTTCATGCTCTACTTGACGATCCTGCAGCTACCTGTGCGCGCTGTCGGCTGGATAGTGATGATGTACTCCCGCGCTACGCCGGCGGCGCACCGCATCTACGAGATCCTGGACGCGGAGTCGGCCGTGAAGGAGAAGTCCGACGCTCATGAACTGACCAGTGCCACGGGCGCCGTGAGCTTCGAGGGCGTGTCGTTCCGCTACAATGCGGTCAGCGCGGTGCTGGAGGGCGTGACCTTCGAGGCGCGGCCCAACGAGGTCGTCGCCCTGCTCGGGCCTACGGGCAGCGGCAAGACGACGGTGGTCAGCCTCATCCCCCGCTTCTACGACGTCACGAATGGCCGCATAACCATCGACGGGCATGACATCCGCGAGCTGACGCTTGCGTCGCTGCGGCGCAACATCGGCATTGTGCAGCAGGACGTCTTCCTCTTCTCCGCGACGATGCGCGACAACATCGCCTACGGCGTGGTTGGCGCTACGCAGGAGGAGATCGAGCAGGCGGCGCGGGCGGCCCGCATTCACGATTTCATCGCCGGCCTGCCCGACGGCTACGACACGTGGGTCGGCGAGCGCGGCGTCACCCTGTCCGGCGGCGAGAGGCAGCGGATCGCCATCGCGCGCACGCTGCTGATGGACCCGCGCATCCTCATCCTCGACGACTCGACGTCAAGCGTCGACACGGAGACGGAGTACCTGATACGCCAGGCGCTCGCCGATCTGATGAAAGGGCGGACGACGTTCGTCATCGCCCAGCGGCTGCGCACCGTGAGGAACGCCGACCAGATCCTCGTGTTGCGCGACGGTCGAATTGCCGAGCGAGGGCGCCACCAGGAGCTGTTGCGCCGGAAGGGGTTCTACCGCCAGATCTATGACCTGGAGTTGCGCGATCAGGAAGAGGCATTAGAGAGGCACCAGGGCCGGGAGACGGCGCCGGCGCCTTCTCCGGCCGGGGGCAGTTGAATGGCTCAGCGGCAACACGAGGACTGACATGGGAATGTTTGGCGCAGGCACGGCAGCGGGTTGGAGCAACCCGGTCACGGGACGGGGGCCGGCGCTGCGACGCAGCATGGACAGTTGGGATGACGAGGAACTGGGCAAGGTCTATGACCACTCGGTGATGGTGCGCTTGTCCCGCTACCTCGCGCCCTACAAGAAGCGCGCCGCTCTCGCGATCTTCGGCATGCTCTTGTACGCCGCTAGCTCGTACGTGCAGCCGCTCCTCATCGGAATCGCGTTCAGCCGCTTCATCGCCAGCGGCAACATCACGGGTCTCAACATGCTGGGGCTCGTGTTCGTGGGGTTGGCGATCGTCGGCTGGGGCGCGCAGTACCTGCAGCTCTCGAACACCGGCTACATAGGCCACCGCGTCCTCTTCAAGCTGCGCACGCAGATGTTCGACCATCTGCAGACGCTCTCGTTGCGCTTCTACGACAATAACGAGGTAGGGCGGATCATGTCGCGGCTTACCAGCGACGTGGTCGTGCTGCAAGACCTGTTGACGACCGGCATACTCATGGTCCTCGCCGACATCGTCGGACTGGCGTTCATCGTCCTCTTCCTCTTCGTTCAGGACGTGGAACTGGCGCTGCTGACGCTGCTGGTCGTGCCCGTGCTGGTCGTCGCGATGGTCATCTGGCAGCGGCGGGCGCGCCGCGCCTTCCTTGAGGTCCGGCAGGCGATCGCCGTCGTCAACGCCGACCTGCAGGAGAACGTCTCCGGCGTTAGGGTCGTCCAGGCACTCTCGCGCGAAGGCGAGAACGCCCGCCGCTTCGACAGCATCAACGCCAGCAACCTGAGCGCGAACATCGTAGCGGGGCGCCTTCAGGCGATGGTCATGCCCCTGGTCGAGATCCTGGCCGCGGCGGCGACGGCGACGGTCATCGTCGTCGGTGGGAGGCGCATACTCGGCGGCTCGCTCGACCCCGTGGTCGGTGTCGGTTTCGTCCTGTCGTTCACTCTGTACATTCAGCGCTTCTTCGACCCGGTGCGCGACCTCGTTCTCCAGTACACGCAGCTTCAACGGGCGATGGCCGGCGGCCAGCGCATTTTCGAGGTGCTGGACACTGAGCCGGACGTTGTTGACGCGGAGGGCGCGCTCGACCTCGACGACGTGCGCGGGCAGGTGGCCTTCGAGCACGTCAGCTTCAGCTACGGGCCGGGCGTCGAGGTGCTGCGCGACATCAACCTGGAGGCGAAGCCGGGCGAGACGATCGCGCTCGTGGGGCCGACCGGCGCCGGCAAGACCACGCTCACCGCCCTGCTCTGTCGCTTCTACGACGTGAGCGATGGGCGCATCACGATCGACGGCCACGACATACGCGGCATCAAGCGCGAGGCTATCACGCGACGCCTCGGGCTCGTCCTTCAGGAGCCTTTCCTCTTCTCCGGCACCGTTCGCGAGAACATCCGCTTCGGCCGCCTGGAAGCGACGGACGGGGAAGTGCAGCGGGCCGCCAAGGCGGTCGGCGCCGACGACTTCATCCGGCGGCTGGAGAACGGCTACGACACGGAGCTCTACGAGCGGGGGCAGAACCTGTCCGCCGGCCAGCGCCAGTTGATCAGCTTCGCGCGGGCCGTGCTCGCGGAGCCGCGGATCCTTATACTGGACGAGGCAACCGCCAACGTGGACAGCGGGACAGAGGCGGTCATCCAGCGGGCGTTGAAGCGGCTGCTGAAAGGACGCACCGCCTTCGTCATCGCGCACCGCCTGTCGACGATCCGCGGTTCCGACCGCGTGGTCGTGCTACAGGGGGGTCGCATCGTCGAGATGGGCAGGCACGAGGAGCTGCTGGAAAAGGACGGCGTGTACGCCAACCTGTACCGCATGACCTATCAGGCGATGCCCGGCGGCGATCAAGGCCCGCAGCCCGCGGTCGAGCCCGTTTCG
>DATLAX010000136.1:0-22852 GCA_035527215.1 Dehalococcoidia bacterium | reverse complement strand
ACCCCACACGGGCCTCTCCCTTCCGCCCGGCGACACCGATATGTTAAGGTAGATGGCACACATGTCCAGCAGCAATTCGTTCGAGGTCTTTGAGAAGGTGAACCTAAGCCCCCGATATCTTCGGGGGCGGGCGATCGGCGGCGCCTCCGCGCCCATCGCCTGACCAATCGCTGCTATTCCCCAGGAGGAGGCATATCCCTGATGAAAGTCGAACTATACGACACGACGCTCCGCGACGGCACCCAGATGGAGGGCATCTCCCTCTCCGTCCAGGACAAGCTCAAAATCGCCCAGAAGCTCGATGAGCTCGGCGTTCACTACATCGAGGGCGGCTGGCCCGGCTCCAATCCCAAGGACGCCGAATTCTTCGCCGCTGCCCGCTCCTTGAAGCTGCGGAAAGCGAAGATCGCCGCCTTCGGCAGCACCCGCCGCGCCGGCATCGCCGCCGGCAAGGACCCCAACCTGCGCGCCCTCGTCGACGCCGCGACGCCCGCCGTCACGCTCGTCGGCAAAGCCAACGAAATGCACGTCCGGCAGATCCTGGAAACGTCACTCGAAGAGAACCTGGCCATGATCCGCGACTCCATCGCCTACCTCAAGTCGCGCGGCCTCACCGTCTTCTTCGACGCCGAGCACTTCTTCGACGGCTTCCGCGACAACCCTGAATACACCCTCGACTGCCTCCGCGCCGCCGCGGACGCCGGCGCTGACTGCCTCGTCCTCTGCGACACCAACGGCGGCGTCATCACCCCCAGGATCGTCGAAGCCGTTGCCACCGCGCGCACGCTGAAGGCGCCCGTCGGCATCCACGCCCACAACGACGCCGACCTCGCCGTCGCCAACACCCTCGCCGCCGTCCAAGCCGGCGCCACCCACGTCCAGGGCACCATCAACGGCTACGGCGAACGCTGCGGCAACGCCAACCTCGTCAGCGTCATCGCCAACCTCAAGCTCAAGATGAACATCGGCTGCGTCAGCGACGGCCAACTCGCGCGCCTGACCGAGATCTCGCGATACGTCAGCGAAGTCGCCAACATGGTGCCCGACCCGCAGGCGCCCTACGTCGGCGTCAGCGCCTTCACCCATAAGGCCGGCATCCACGTCGCCGCCGTCGTCAAGCACCAGTCCAGCTACCAGCACATCGACCCGGCCCACGTCGGCAACGAAAAACGCGTCCTCGTCTCCGAGCTCGCCGGCTATCGCAACGTCATGTCCAAGCTCAAGGAGCAGGGCGTCGCCTTCTCCCTCAGCAACGAAGACGCCAGACGCCTCCTCGAACAGGTCAAGGTAATGGAGTCGCAGGGCTACCAGTATGAGGGCGCCGAAGCATCCTTCGAGCTACTCGCCCATCGCAGCCTGCCCGACTACAGGCCGCCCTTCGAGCTGCGCGACTTCCTCGTCGTCATCCGGCGCCACAGCGAGCCCGAACGCGGCGAGGCCGGCGAAATGCTCGCCGAGGCCGCCGTCAAGCTGCGCGTCGACAACGAAACGATGCACACGGTCGCCGAGGGCGACGGCCCCGTCAACGCCCTCGACCTCGCCGTCCGCAAGGCGCTCACCGAGTTCCACCCGGACCTCCAGACCGTCAAGCTCGTCGACTACAAGGTGCGCATCGTCGACAGCCCCTCCGGCACGGCCGCTATCGTGCGCGTCCTGCTGGAGTCCACCGACGGCGAGCACACCTGGACCACCGTCGGCTGCTCCCCGAACATCATCGAGGCAAGCTGGCTGGCCCTGTCCGACAGCCTGGAGTGGTGGCTCACCCACCGGCCAAAGGGGGAGTCCAGAGGGACCCTCTCCTCTGGCGGGGTTCAAGGGGTGTCCCCTTGATTCTCTCTACCCCATGAACATCCTGATGCTCTCCGCCCTCGATGTCTGGTCGCTCCCCGGCGGTAGCGGCGCGCCCAGCCTCTATCGCACGCTCAAGGCCTACGGCGAGCGCGGCCACCGCGTGCATTACCTTGCCCCGACCGTCGGCGCCAACCACTTCGGCCCGATTGACGATCCCGCCATCGAGACGCCCGCGCCCCAGATCACGAACGTCACCTTCACGCGCTTCCCCGTCCCCAGCGTCTCGCGATGGCGCGTCCCCTGGCCGCAGCTCGCCCTCAAGGCCGACCAGAAGATGCGCTTCGCCGCCGCCTTCCCCGTCGTCGCCGCCCGTAGGGCCGAAGACGTGCTGCGCAGCGAGCCCATCGACCTCCTCTACGCCTACGAAGTCCACGGCTGTCTGGCCGCCCGCGTCCTCCAGCGCCACTCCAAGCTGCCCACCGTCTGCCGCTTCCAGGGCACGGTCATGCATCCCACTCTCGACAATCCGCTCGCCCGCGCCCGCCGCTACGAGGAAGTGCTCGCCCTGCGCACCCCCGCCGGCCTCTACATCATGACCAACGACGGCACCCGCGGCGACGAAGTCCTGGCCCGCCTCAACCCGCATTCCGAGGGCCGCGTCCGCTTCTGGCGCAACGGCCTCGACATGGACAGACTCAAGCCCGCCGCTCCCCGACAGACCGTCGCCGCCCGCGAAGCCCTCGGCATACCCGGCGACCGCTTCGCCCTCATGACCGCCTGCGTCCTCCTCCCCTGGAAGCACGTCGACCGCGCCGTCCGCGCCCTCGCACAGATTCGACGCCAACTGCCCGAGGCGCTGCTCATCGTCCTCGGCGACGGCGAGGAACGCGCAAACCTCGAAGCGCTTGCCCGCGAGTTGGGTGTCGCAGATTCCGTCCGCTTCGAAGGCGCCGTGCCGCACTCCGACGTGCTCCGCTATCTCTGGGCCGCCGACGTCTTTCTCTCCCTCAACGACCTCTCCAACGTCGGCAACCCGCTCCTCGAAGCCATGGCCTGCGGCAAGCCCATCGTCACCATCGACAACGGCGCCACTGCCGACCTCATACGAGACGCCGAGACCGGCCTCCTGCTCCCTTCCGGCGACCCCCAGCGCGTCACCGATGCCGTCCTGCGCCTGGCGCAAAACCGCACCCTGCGACGCCGCATCGCCCGGGGCGCCCGCGCTCACGCCACCGCCAACTTCTGGACCTGGGAGCAGCGCCTCGCCGCCGAGCTCGAAGAAGTAGAGCGCCTCGTTATCCCCGCCTGACAAACACAACACCGTAGCCGGGGCTTTCCAGCCTCGGCGTCTCCCTGCTTCGCGTACGGCGCATGTGCGACGTGCCCGAGGCCAAGCGTGACTTCGCCGCTTCACCCTCGTACACTATGCCCATGACACGACACGGCGCCGCCGCCATCCTCAAATCGCTCCCTGACATCAACCTTGTCTTCGTCACCTATATCGCCGGCTACCTGCTGGCGTTCGTGCTTCAGGTCCTCCTCGCACGCGGCCTCGGCACCAGCGGTCGCGGCGCCTACGAGGTCACGCTGCTCACCATATCGATAACGCAGGCCGTCCTCAGCCTCGGCGTCGGCGTCGCCAGCCTGTATTACGTCGGCAAAGGGACCTACGCCCTCCGCGACCTCCTATCGAACAGCCAGTCCATCGTCCTCGCCTCGACGCTCCTGAGCGGGCTGCTCGTGCTCATCGCCGCCCTCACCTTCGGCTCCAGGCTGCTGGCGGAAGGCGTCCCATACTGGGTGTTCGTCTTCGGCGTCCCCCTCTTCCTCAACTTCAACCTGCTCGTCGCCTTCCTCCAGGCCGAAAACCGCTTCCTGGCGATGAACGCCGTTACGCTCGTCCGGCCCGTCCTCATGGTCACCATGCTGGTCGGCGCCGTCCTCCTGGGCGGCCTCACGACCACCAACGTCTTCGTCTTCTGGGCGATAGCGCTGCTCGCCGCCGTCCTGCTGGCCCTCTCGCTGCTGGGGCTGCGCAACCTCCACCTGCCGACCATCCTCTGGCCGCGCTGGCACGTCTTGAAGGCGCAGGTGAAGTTCGGCGTCCAGGGTCAGGCGGGCAACATCCTCCAGCTCCTCAACTACCGATTCGACAAGTACATCGCCCTGGCCTTTGTCGGTCTTTCCGGCGTCGGCATCTACGCCGTCGCCGTCGGCGTCACCGAGAGCATCTGGTTCATCTCCAACGCCGTCGCCGTCGTCCTCGTGCCGCGACTCACCCGCGCCGGCAGCGACGAAGCCGCCTCCCTGACCCCGCTCTTCTGCCGCCACACCATCTTCCTCAGCCTTCTCGGCGCCGCGGCCGTCGGCGCGCTCTCGCCCTTCCTCCTGCCCTTCATGTTCGGCAGCGACTTCTCGCCCGCCGTGACCGCCGTCTGGTGGCTCCTCCCCGGCACCGTCGCCCTTGCCGGCACAAAGGTCCTCGCCGCCTACATCTTCAGCCGGGGCAAGCCGCTCATCAACACCTACATCACCGTCGCCACCCTCGTCGTCACCGTCGCCGCCGACCTCGCCCTCATCCCCTTCTTCGGCGTGCCCGGCGCAGCCGCCGCCTCCTCGCTCGCCTACGGCGTCTCGCTCGTGCTCAGCCTGGCGGTCTACCGACGGCTCTCCGGCCAGCCCGTATGGAACGCCATCGCCGTCAACGCCGCCGACCTCCGTCTCTACCTCCTGGCCGCGCGCGCTCTCTGGGCGCGACGCCCGCTGGCCCCGCCGGTCGCTAACGACGTGGAGGGCGGCATTTGACAGACGACTCCAACTCCCTGCGGATCTGCGTCCTCGGCGACCTCGAAAGCGTCCACACGCGACGCTGGATGCAGCCCTTCGTCGAGCGAGGCCATGAGGTACACGCAATCTCCTACTATCGGCCCAGCGTCGTCCCGGAAGGCGTCCATTTGCACGTACTCGATGACCGCCCGCGATCGCCCGAAATCGCCCCGACTCAAACGACCGCGTCGAAAGCGCCGCCCAACCTCCTGCGCATCGTCAACGCCCTCCGCTATCGACGCCGCGGCCTCGCCCGCGTCATCCGCGACGTCAGTCCGGACGTTCTCCACGCTCACTACGTCGTCGAGTACGGCTTCTTCGCCGCCACCGCCGGCTTCCATCCGCTCGTCGTCACCGCCTGGGGCTCCGACGTGCTCCTCGCCGCGCGGTCGTCGCCGCTGGCCCGCCTCATCTCCCGCCACACGCTGCGCCGCGCCGACCTCGTCACATCGAACAACGAGCACATGACGGCCCAACTGCGCGCGATGGGCGTCCCGCCGGACAGGCTCGCGACCATCGTCTTCGGCGCCGACGCCTTCTTCCTCGAACGCTTCGACGCCGGCGTCAACCTGCGTCCGCCCGACGCCGGCCATCCGCCGACCATCATCAGCACCCGCTCCCTCGACTCGCCGCTCTACAACGTCGACCTCGTCCTTCGCGCGATGGCGCTCCTTCGCGCCCGCCTGCCGGATGCGCAACTGCTCGTCGCCGGCGCCGGACGCCTGCGGCCGGACCTGGAGAGCCTCGCGCGGGACCTCGCCCTCGGCGACAGCGTCCGCTTCCTCGGCTGGCTCGACGCCGCCGCCCTCCGCGACGCCTTCGCCACCGCCGAGGTCTACGTCTCCGTCCCCCGCTCCGACGCCACCTCAATCTCCACCCTTTCGGCGATGGCTGCCGGCTGCTTCCCCGTCCTCTCCGACCTGCCGACGCAGCACGAATGGGTCGAAGACGGCGTCAACGGCTTTCTCGTGCCGCCCGGCGACGCCCATGCCCTCGCGCAGCGTCTCGGCGACGCCCTGGAGAACGCCGCCCTGCGCCGCGACGCCGCCGAGCGCAATCGCGGCATCGTCGAAGCGCGCGGCCTCTGGCAGAACAACGCCCCCGTCATGGAAGACTGGTACCGCCGCCTCGCTGCCCGGCGAAAGGAGGCGAAGGGCAATGCGCCTCTGCTACCTCGCTGACGCGCCCTACATCCACACCCGCCGCTGGGTTGATCACTTCGTCGCGCAGGGCCACCAAGTCGACGTCATCTCCTTCCGCCCGGCGGAGATCGAAGGCGCGCGCGTCCACTACGTCGACGGCTGGGAGCGACTCGGCAAGCTGCGCTATCTCATTCACGCCCGCCGCGTCGGCCGCCTCGTCCGCTCCCTCCAACCCGACATCGTCCACGCCCTCCACCTCACCAGCTACGGCTTCCTCGCCGCCCGCGCCGGCGTCCACCCCTGCGTCATCTCCGTCTGGGGCACCGACGTCCTCGAAGCCCCGCGCCTCACGCCCTTTCACTGGCTGATCACCCGCTACGCCCTCGCCCGCGCCGACCGCGTCACCGCCACCGGCATGCGCCTTGCCGAAGCCACCCTGCGCTACATGCCGCCCGACACCGACGTCGACGTCATCCCCTACGGCGTCGACCTCGACCGCTTCCACCCACAAGAACGCGCACCGCAAGACGACCTGGTTGTCGGCAGCGTCGGCAGGCTGTCGCCGGAAAAGGGGCTGAAGTACCTCCTGCGGGCGATGGCCGAGGTCGCGCCACACAAGCCGCGCGCCCGCCTCCTCCTCGCCGGCGACGGCCCCGATCGCCGCTCCCTCGAACGGCTTGCCACGCGACTCGGCCTCGTCGACCGCGTCGAGTTCACCGGCGAGCTCCCCCACGACCAGGTCCCGCAGGCCCTCGCGCGCATGGACGTCTTCGCCATGCCCTCGACCTGGGAGGGCTTCGGCGTCGCGGCCCTGGAAGCCGCGGCCATGGAGCTGCCCGTCGTCGCCTCCAACGTCCACGGCATCCCCGACGTCGTCGAAAACGGCCTCACCGGCATCCTCATACCGCCGAAGGACGTACGGGCGCTCTCACGGGCCCTCCTGCGCCTCCTGCGCGACCCCGACGAGCGACGCCGCATGGGCCGCGCCGGCCGCGACATGGTCGCCGCCCGCTACGACTGGTCCGCCAACGCCCGCCAGATGCAAGCCCTCTACAGCGACCTGGCATCGTAGGGGCGGGCCCCTGTGCCCGCCCCGTATGGCCCTCGCCTGCCGGCCGGTCCGATTCCTCTTGATCCGCTCCCGCGCCCCATGCTAATCTTCAAAGGCCCTCGCCGGAAGAAGCTGGGTGGAAGCCACGACGGACGATACCGAGGTGCACCCCCAAACGATGACGAACGGCACGGAGCCTCTCGTGTCAGTCCTTGTCCCAATGCGCAACGAGGAGCGCTACATCGAGGCCTGCCTGCGCAGCCTCGCCGGACAGGACTATCCCCACGACCGCTTCGAGGTGCTCGCCATCGACGGCGCTTCCACCGACCGCTCCCGCGACCTCGCCCACCAGTTCGCCGCCCGCAGCGACCTCGACCTCCGCCTCCTCGATAACCCGGCCCAGAAGACCGCGCCCGGCCTCAACATCGGCCTCGAAGCCGCCCGCGGCGAAGTCATCGTCCGCGTCGACGCCCACGCCGAAGTCGCGCCCGACTTCCTCAGCCAGAGCGTCGCCGCCCTCCGCGAGACGGACGCCGACGCCGTCGGCGGCCCCATCCAAAGCGTCGCCGAGGGCCTCGTCGGCGAGGCCATAGCCCTCGCCATGTCCTCGCCCTTCGGCATCGGCAACGCCGCCTTCCGCTACAGCCAGGAGCCGCAGTACACCGATACCGTCGCCTTCGCCGCCTACCGCCGCGACGTCTTCGAGCGCATCGGCGCCTTCGCCGAGGACATCGACTTCGGCGAGGACGACGAGTTCAACTACCGCCTCGGCGACTTCGGCGGCAAGATATACCTCACACCGAAGATCCGCTCCCTATATCACACCCGCTCCTCGCTGCCCGCGCTCTTCCGTCAATACCGCGCCTACGGACGAGCCAAAGTGCGCGTCCTGCGCCGTCACCCGGCCCAGGCGCGATTGAGGCAGTTCGTGCCCGCGTCCTTCGTCGGCGTCCTCGGCGGCCTGTCGCTCGCCTCGCCTATCCTGCGCCCCCTGCGACGCGCCCTGCCGCTCGTGATAGGCCTCTATATCGCCACCACCGCCGCCGCCGCCCTGAGCATCGCCTCGCGACACGGCTGGCGATACGCCCCCGTCCTGCCGCTCGCCTTCGCCTGCCTGCACCTGTCCTACGGGCTCGGCTTCCTGGAAAGCTTCCTGGCGCAGCGCGACGGGTCAATCGCGACACCAAACCCCCAACAGGAGGAGAGCATATGACGACTCAGCCCGGAGACACCACCACCAAACAACAGCTTCCGCCTCTACCCTTCTGCCAGCCAGACATCAGCGAGGAGGAGATCGCGGAGGTCGTCGATACAATACGCTCCGGCTGGCTAACCACCGGCCCCAAGACCCGTCTCTTCGAAGAGCGCTTCCGCGACTACGTCGGCAGCAAGCACGCCGTCGCCGTCAGTTCCTGCACCGCCGGCCTCCACCTCATGCTCATGGCCGCCGGCATCGGCGAAGGCGACGAAGTCATCACAACACCGCTCACCTTCTGCGCGACGGTCAACACCATCCTCCTCCAGCGCGCGACACCCGTCCTCGCCGACATCTGCCTCGACGACTACAACATCGATCCCGAGCAGGTCGAAGCGAAAGTCACACCGCGCACCAAGGCCATAATGGCCGTCCACTACGGCGGCCAGCCCTGCCGCATGGACGAGCTTGCCGCCGTCGCCCGCAAACACAACCTGCTCCTCTTCGAAGACGCCGCCCATGCCTCCGGCGCGTCCTATCGCGGCAAGATGATCGGCTCCATCGGCGACGCCACCGCTTTCAGCTTCTACGTCATCAAGAACATGACCACCGGCGAAGGCGGCATGGTCACCACCAACAACGACGATCTCGAAGACAAAATACGCCTCCTCCGACTCCACGGCATGAGCCACGACGCCTGGAAGCGCTACGACGCCAAAGGCTCCTGGTACTACGAGGTCCTCGCCTGCGGCCTCAACTACAAGATGACCGACGTGCAGTCGGCCCTCGGGCTCCACCAACTGAGGCGCCTCGACGGCTTCATCGAGCGCCGCGCCCAAATCGTCGACGACTACAACCGCCGCCTCGGCCGCCTGCCGGAGCTTGTCCTGCCGAACAGCCGCGAGGAGGTCCACCACGCCTGGCACCTATACCCAATCTGGCTCCAGGCCGGCGCCCTCGCCATCGGCCGCGACGAGCTGATCGAGGAGCTAAAGGCCAGAGGGATCGGCACCTCCGTCCACTTCATCCCCATCCACTATCACCCGTACTACCAGCAGACGCTTCACGTGAAACCGGGCGACTTCCCCAACACCGACCGCCTGTTCGCCGGCCTCCTCTCGCTCCCGCTCTTCCCCCGCATGACCAACGACGACGTCGCCCGCGTGAGCGACGCAGTGGAGGAGATCATTGTCCAACACAGAAGCTGACGGCGCCGCTCCCAAAGCCGAGCTCTTCGACCGCGTCGCCGCGATACTCGGGATCGCCGCCCTGAGCCCTTTCATGGCGCTCATCGCCGCGCTCATCAAGCTCGATTCCCGGGGCCCGGTCCTCTTTACCCAGGAGCGGATCGGCCACAAGGGCAAGCCGTTCAAGATGTACAAGTTCCGCACCATGACCGCCAACGCCAGTGAGGAATGGCATCCGCCGCAGCGCGTCAACGACTTCTCCACCTTCGTCTTCCACTCCATCTGGCCCGATAAGCGCGTCACCCGCCTCGGCCGCATCCTCCGCAACAGCAGCCTCGACGAGCTGCCGCAGCTCATGAACGTCGCCCGCGGCGACATGCGCCTCGTCGGGCCGCGCCCCGATGAGCCCTACCTCGTCGAGCAGTACCGTCCCGATTTCCACCGCCGCCACGACGTCAAGCCCGGAATCACCGGCCTCGCCCAGGTGAACGGCCGCTCAGATTTGACCTACTCTCAAATGATGGCGTACGATCTGCAATACGTAGACCATCACCCCTTCCGCCGGGACCTGTCGATCCTCGCCCGGACCCTGGCAGTAGTCTTGCGCAAGGAAGGAGCCCGCTGACGCTTGGCCCATCGAAAAGCCCTTCCGATGCCCTTGAAAAACACCGTAGCTTCTCAAAACGTGAGGCAGGACTTTAGTCCTCCCGCCGGCGCGGGGCAATGAGAGTGCTTCTTCCGTACCAACTCCGGCTCTTCGTACGCGCTCTACCGGCTCTGGCCGTCGACTTCCTCATCGTCATGGTCAGCTACGCCGCCGGCCTCCTCCTTCGCTTCGACGCCCACGTCCCCCGTGAGTCCTGGCACTGGTTCCTCTGGGCCGTGCCCGTCATCGCCGTCGCCTACCTGCTCGCCAATCTCGTCTTCGGCGTCTACCGCACCGCCTGGCAATACGGCAGCATCATGGACGCCTTCTACCTCGGCCTATCCGTCACCCTCGTCACCCTCGCCGTCTTCGGCGTTAACGCCATGCTCCGGCACCGCCCGCTGCCCCTCAGCGTCAACCTCATAAGCGGCGCCGTCATCCTCCTCGGCATGGGCATCGTGAAGCTCACGCCGCGCCTCATTTCCGGCACAGGCGCCCCGTTGCGCGGCTGGGGGGGAAGACGCACGCAGCAGGTGCTCGTCGTCGGCGCGGGCAACACCGGCCAGCTCCTGGCGAAGGAGCTTCTCCAAAACCGCCAGTGGCAGTACCGCCCGCTCGGCTTCGTCGACGACGACGCCCGCAAGCTGCACACTCGCATCCACGGCGTGCCCGTCCTGGGCAACCGCTACGACATCCCTTCGCTCGTCGAGAAGCACAGCGTCGACGTCGTCGCCCTCGCCATACCTTCCGCCAGCGGCGCCAGCATCCACGAGCTGCTCGCCATCTGCGACTCCATCCACGTGCCCGTGCGCATCGTCCCCGGCCTCGACGCCATCGTCAGCGGCAAGGCAAAGCCCGGCGAGATGCGCGAGATCACCATCCAGGACCTCATCGAGCGCGACCCCGTCGACATCGACAAGCAGGGCTGCAGCGATCTCATCGCCGGCCGCTCCGTCCTCATAACAGGCGCCGCCGGCTCCATCGGCGCTGAACTCGCCCGACGCCTCCTCAGCTTCGGCCCGGCCAGCCTCCACCTCTTCGACGCCAACGAAGGCGGCCTGCACGACCTGCGCGTCGAGCTCAGCCAGCGCTCCGAGGACTGCCAGATCAAACCCTGGATGGGCAGCATCGGCGATAGGAACAAGGTCTTCCAGGCCTTCGAGGGCGCGCGGCCGCACGTCGTCTTCCACTCCGCCGCCTACAAGCACGTCCCGCTCCTCGAGGAGAACCCCGACCAGGGCTTCCTCGTCAACGTCATCGGCACCCTCAACATCCTCCAGGCCGCGAACCAGGTCGGCACCGAGAAGGTCATCTACCTCTCCAGCCACGCCGCCATGAACCCCTCGAGCGTCATGGGCGCGACGAAGCGCATCGGCGAGCTACTCGTACGCTCGCTCGGCAGGCCCGGAACCACCTTCGCCGCCGTCCGCCTCGCCAACGTCATCGACAGCCGCGGCGGCGTCGTCAGCACCTTCTGGCGCCAGATCCAGAAAGGCGGCCCCATCTCCGTCACCCATCCCGAGGTCGCGCGCTACTTCCTCACCGTCCACGAAGTCGCCAACATGATCATCCAGGTCGCCCTCCTCGCCGAGCCCGGCGGCATCTACGTCCTCGACGTCGGCGAAGAGATAAAAATAGCCGACCTGGCGGAGCGCATGATCCGCGCCAGGGGCATGGAGCCCGGCCGCGAGGTCGAGATCATCTTCACCGGCCTCCGACCCGGCGAAAAGCTGCGCGACGACGTCGTCGGCGAAGGCGAAGAGCTGTCGCCCACGGCCCACCCCAAGGTCTTTGGCGCCCGCGGGCCGTCGCCCTGCCCGCCCGACGACCTCCTGCGCCGCATCGCCGAGCTGGAGATAAGCCTTCACCGCACGCCGGAAGCCATCGTCGCCCAACTGCACGAGCTGGCGCGACTCGACCTCGCCGAAGGCAAACGACAACCCCAGACCCGCACGTCTCCCGGCAGTCCCAACTAGGTTCCCGCCGTGAAGATAGTCTCTATCGTGGGCGCGCGACCCCAGTTCATCAAGGCCGCCGCCCTCTCGCGCGTCCTCCGTCCCCGCCACGACGAAGTCCTCGTCCACACCGGCCAGCACTACGACCCGCAGCTTTCCGACGTCTTCTTCGCCGAGCTCGACCTCCCGCCGCCCGACCACCACCTCGGCGTCGGCTCCGACACCCATGCCCGCCAGATCGCGCGCATGCTCGAGGGCATCGAGCGCGTCCTCTTCGACGAGCGCCCGGACCGCGCCCTCGTCTACGGCGATACCAACTCGACCCTCGCCGGCGCTCTCGCCGCCGCCAAGCTCGGCTTGCCGCTGGCCCACGTCGAGGCCGGGCTCCGCAGCTACGACCGCGCGATGCCCGAAGAGCTCAACCGCGTCCTCACCGACCATTGCGCGCACCTCCTCCTCTGCCCCAGCGCCCTCGCCGTCGACAACCTGGCGCGCGAAGGGATCACGGACGGCGTCCACCTCGTCGGCGACGTCATGTACGACTCCCTTCTCCGTCACCAGCAGGGTGGCCGCCTCGACGGCGCCCGGCTCGCTGCGTGGGACCTCACGCCTCGCGACTACGCTCTCGTCACCGTCCATCGCGCCGCCAACACCGACGACCCCTCGCGTCTCGCTTCGATTCTGAAGGCCCTGGGCCTCTTGCCGCAGCCGGCCGTCTTCCCTGTCCACCCGCGCACCCGCAAAGCCATGCTCGACGCCGGCCTCTCGCCCTCCGCCGGCGTCCGCCTTATCGACCCCATCGGCTACCACGACATGCTCCTGCTGGAGAGCAACGCCCGCTGCGTCCTCACCGACTCCGGCGGCGTCCAGAAAGAGGCCTTTTTCTTCGGCGTCCCCTGCGTTACTCTGAGGGACGAAACCGAATGGCCCGAGACCGTCGATTGCGGCTGGAACGTTCTCGCCGGCTGCGACGTCGAGCGCATCGTTGCCGCCGCCAACCGTCCCCTGCCGCGGGGAGAGCGGCCGCTCCTCTTCGGCGACGGCCACGCGGCGGAGAAGATCGTGGAGGTCCTGGAGAGCGATGATCCATCCCACGGCTGACGTATCGCCCGATGCCAGGATCGGCGCCAGGACGCGCATCTGGCACGGCGTCCAGGTCCGCGAGCGCGCCGTCGTCGGCAGCGACTGCACCATCGGCAAGAACGTCTACATCGATAAAGGCGTCGTCATCGGCGACAAGGTCAAGATACAGAACAACGCCTCCCTCTACCGCGGCCTCATCGTCGAGGACGGCGTCTTCATCGGCCCTCACGTCGCCTTCACCAACGACCGCTACCCGCGCACCATCACACCCGACGGCCGCGTCCAGACCGACGACGACTGGCAGGTCGAGTCCACGCTCGTCCGCCACGGCGCGTCAATCGGCGCCGCCTCCGTCATCATCTCCGGCGTCACCATCGGCCGCTGGGCCACCGTCGGCGCCGGCTCCGTCGTCACCCGCGACGTGCCCGACCAGGCCCTGGTAAAGGGGAACCCCGCGCGCATCACCGGCTACGTCTGCGAGTGTGGCAAGCCTCTCGAACTCGACGCGTCAGGTTCCGGCAGGCGGCGCTGCCCGGCCTGCAGCTCCGTCTACGAGCTTCCGGCGCACAGGATCGAGCCGACATGATCCGCATCGCCAAACCCCTCATCGGCGACGAAGAGGAGACCGCCGTCCTCGCCGCCCTTCACTCCGAGCAGCTTGCCCAGGGACAGCGCGTCCGCGAGTTCGAGGAGCGCTTCGCCGCCCTCTGCCGCACAAGCGAGGCGGTCGCCGTCTCCTCCGGCACGGCCGCTCTCATGATCGCCCTCGCCGTGCACGGCCTCGGCCCCGGCGACGAGGTGATAACCACTCCCTTCACCTTCACCGCTACCGCCAACGCCGTCCTCTCCACCGGCGCCCGGCCCGTCTTCGTCGACGTGCGCAGCGACGACTTCAACATCGACCCGTCGCTCATCGAGGCGAAGATAACGCCGCACACCCGCGCCATCCTGCCCGTGCACCTCTACGGCCAGCCCTGCGACATGAACACCATCACGTCCATCGCCCGCAAGCACGGCCTCTTCGTCGTCGAGGACGCGGCCCAGGCCCACGGCGCCGGCGTCGCGGGCAAGATGACAGGCAGCTTCGGCACCGGCTGCTTCTCCTTCTACGCCACGAAGAACTTGACCACCGGCGAAGGCGGCATGATAACCACCGACGACCCCGCCGTCGCCGAGAAGGCGCGCCGCTTCCGCAGCCACGGCGAGACGTCACGCTACGTCTCCCAAAGCCTCGGCTACAACTTCCGCATGACCGAAATCCACGCCGCCCTCGGCCTCGCCCAGCTACGCAGGCTGACCGAGCGCAACGAGCAGCGCCGCGCCAACGCCGCCTATCTGACCGAGCACCTTCGGGGCGTCATCACGCCGGAGGAGATGCACGGCCGCTATCACGTCTATCACCAGTACACCGTCCGCGTGCCCTCTCCGGACGGCACGTCGACGGCCCGCGACGCCCTGGCGGCGAAGCTGAAGGACGCCGGCATCGAGGCCTGCGTCTACTACCCCACGCCCGTCCACCGGCAGCCTCTCTACCTGGACCTCGGCTACTCCGACGATCTCCCCGTCGCCGAGCAGCTAAGCCGCGAGGTCCTCTCCCTGCCGGTGCATCCCGCGCTCACTCCAGACGACCTGCGGACAATCGTCCGCGCCGTCAACGAGGCGACGGCACAGGGAGGCGCATAGTGACGCAACACGACAGGCAAGCGCTCAGGGCGGCCGTCATCGGCCTCGGCTCCATGGGCCTGAACCACGCCCGCGTCTACGCCGGCATCGAGGGCGTCGAACTCGCCGCCGTCGCCGACGTATCGCCGGAGCGCCTGCTATCTCCCACTCACGGCCGCGCCGCAACCTACGATGATTACCGCCGCATGCTCGCCGAAGAGCGCCTCGACCTCGTGTCCGTCTGCGTGCCCACGCTCCTCCACCACGACGTCGCGCTCGCCGCCATCGACAGGCGCGTCGCCGTCCTCGTCGAAAAACCGATCGCCGCCACGCTCGACGAAGGCCGGGCCATGGCAAAGGCGGCGCAGGACGCCGGCGTGCCCCTCATGGTCGGCCACGTCGAACGCTTCAATCCCGCCGTCACCGAACTGAGGCGCCAACTCGACGCTGGGAAGCTCGGATGCGTCTTCCAGCTTCACGCCCGCCGGACCGGACCCTTCCCCCAGCGCGTCCGCGACGTCGGCGTCGTCCATGACCTGGCGCCCCACGACATCGACGTCATGTGCTTTCTTGTCGAATCGGCGCCCGAGCGCGTCTACGCCGAAACGCTGCGGGGAATCGCCACCAAGCACGAGGACATGCTCTCCGGCATCCTGCGTTTCCACAACGGCGCCGTCGGCATCCTCGACGTCAACTGGCTGACGCCGGTTAAGGTCCGGCAGCTATCGCTTCTCGGCGAGAACGGCCTCCTCCAGGCCGACTACCTCTCGCAGCAGCTCACCTTCTACCCAAGGGGACCCGACGGTCATCTGTCCGACGCAACGCCCCGGGCCATCGAGGTCGAAAGCGCGGAGCCCCTGCGCCTGGAGTTGGAAGCCTTTGTCGATGCCGTCCGCCGCGGCGTCGCGCCCCCCGTCACCGCCGAAGACGGCCTCGCCGCCCTTGAGATAGCTTCCCTGCTCGTCGAGTCGGCGCGAACCGGTGCGGCCATCAACGTCCCTCAAGGAGACCGCCTTGACTGACGAACCCTCCGTCTGCGTCGTCGGCCTGGGCCGCATCGGACTGCCGCTCGCCGTCCAGTGCGCCTCCAAGGGCCTTCGCGTCACCGGCTGCGACATCGCGACCCACATCGTCGACGCGGTCAACGCGGGCACCTGCCCCTACCGCGACGAAAAGGGCCTGGCCAAGAAGCTGCGCGCCGCCCACGACGCCGGTCTCCTCACCGCCACCACCGACACGACCGGAGCCGTCCGCCGCAGCAACATCGTCGTCATCGTCGTCCCCGTCGGCCTCACGCCCGACAAGCGCGCTGACTTCGCCGCCCTCGACGACGCCGCCCGCGCCATCGCCGCCGGCCTCCAGCCGCAGACCCTGGTCATACTGGAGACCACCGTCCCCCTCGGCACCACGCGCGATCGTCTCGGGCCCATTCTCAACAGCGCGCCGCACAATTCGAGCGAAAAGGGGGTCCAGGGGGCAGAGTCCCCTGGCGAGGGCCCCTGGGGGTGTCCCCCAGATCATGAAAAAGGGCCGCGAGCCGTCGCCGGAGGCGGCGCGCGACGTGGCCATGGCGACCTCTTCCTCGCCTGCAGCCCGGAACGCGTCTTCGTCGGACGCGTCCTCGCCGACCTCCGGCGCTATCCCAAGGTCGTCGGCGGCATCGACGCCGAGAGCACCCGACGCGCCGCCGCCTTCTACGAGAAAGCGCTCGACGCCCCCGTCCTCACGGTCGCCAACTGCGAGACCGCCGAGCTCGTCAAGCTCGCCGAGACGACCTACCGCGACGTCAACATCGCCCTCGCCAACGAGTTCGCCCGCATCGCCGACGAGCACAACGTCGACGTGACGGAAGCGATAGCCGCGGCCAACTCCCAGCCCTTCTCCCACATCCACCGGCCCGGCGTCGGCGTCGGCGGGCACTGCATCCCCGTCTACCCGCGCTTCCTGCTCGAAAGCGCCGCCGCCCGCCTGCCTGAAGCCGCGCGTGACACCAACGACGCCATGGCCTCCTACGCCGTCGACAGGCTCGCCCGCGCCATCGACGGCCTCGAAGGCAAGACGGTCGTCATCCTCGGCCTCTCCTATCGACCCGACATCAAGGAGCCCGCCTTCTCCAGCGCCTTCCTGCTATCGAAGGAACTGACCTCCCGCGGTGCCCGCGCCCTCGTCCACGACCCGCACTTCAGCGTGGAAGAAGTCCGCGCCCTCGGCCTCGAACCCGCCGCCCGCGTCCCCACGGATGCGGACGCTGTCGTCATCCAGGCCTGGCACAGCGCCTACCGCGACCTCGACCTGGCCGCCTTCCGCGGCTGCAAGGCCATCCTCGACGGGCGCAACGCCCTATCGCGAGAAGCAGTCGAAGCGTTGGGAATGCGCTACCTGGGGATCGGCCGCTAAGGCCCCGAAGAATGTCGAAGACGAGACCGATTGTAGCTGCGCGCCTGAAAGATGAGAAATGTAGGGGAGGACTTCAGTCCTCCCGCTGCCTGCCGGTAGGCATGGCTTTCCAGCCTCGGCGTTCAACTCGCCGCAGAAGGCGTGTCCGAGCACGCAGCGGCACCCGCCTCGCGCCGAAGCGATGTCTTCATGCCCTTGGCTCGACGGCTCTGGAGAGACTACCGATAGCGGGGAGTGTGTAGCGCGCCGCTGGTAATCGGTTCGTCCACATACAGGTCCCCGTTGCGGATCTTGATGTTGAATCCGCAATCGGGGTTCGTACAGGCCCACGCCTTGTAGTGAATCGGTGCGCCCTGACTGCCGAAGTCAGAAAGTGGCACCAGGTCTCCTACCTTGCACTTCTGACACTTGGGTAAAACCGGGATTTCCACGAACCACCTCCCCAGCCAGCATCGCCCTGTCCCCACCTCATGTCCACCGGCCAGAACGATAGGCGGGCCTTCGCGTTCCTCGCCCCACGGCAGGTTTCACGTGGCCGGAGTATAGCAAAGTCAATCCCCGTTTCGCAACGTCCCCGATAATCCTGCGCCCTACCGCCGGTCGTCCACCGCCACCTCGACGCGGAAATCGCGCCGTTCCCCCGGCTCCAGTGTCTGCAACCGGCCTGCCGCCCGCTCCTCCGCCCGCCCCAGCACAAACGCGTTCGCCGGCTCGAAGCCCACCACATACGCGCCCTTCCCCATCATCTTCCACTGCGCCATCAACGGCAGCTCCGCCTTCCGGAAGCGTACCCGGACGCCGAGCTTCAGCCGCCTATTGAACAGCGTCGCTTCCGACATCCCGTCCGCGCCCGCCGGAATGTCGTGCAGGAACACCTGCTCCGCGTACCCCGCCTGCGGCTCCTCGAATCGCATCCAGTCCGACAGCCCCTTCCGCGCCTCATCGTCGCGCGGCAGCACCTCGTGCGGCGCCGCCTCCACCTCGCTCTCCGGACCGAGTATCGGGAACCCAATGTTGACGTGGTACAGAAGCATCAGCGGCCACGGCCTGTCGGCGAGATTCTCCACCGTGTCTTCGATGACGAACCCCGGATCGCCGAGACGGACGCTGATCACACGCGTCACCTCCATGTTCTCCCCGAACACGGCGTACTGCCGCATCCGGCCGCGCAGCCGGAAGCGATACTCGTCGCCCTGCCATTCGCCGCCGCTGGAGACGTCCCGCGCCGGTATGTGAGACAGGCGTCCGTGCAGCCCTTCGCGCCCGAACTCGTCCTCCGTGGCCCCGCCGGCGTTCGTCAGCCCGCAGCCGGTGACCAGCCCGCCCCCGAACGTCCGCACCCAATCGCGTCCCTCGCGCTCGTGGTACGCCGGATGCGGGAAGCCCGCGCCTGATAACCAGGCCAGCGGCACCCCCTCGTACTCCGCCGCGCCGACGTCCATCCCGCGGTCGAGAACAACCGTGAAGCTCAGCCCGCCGCCCGTGCGACACTCCGCTATCCGCACCCCGCGCTCGAAGCCGTCGCTCAGCTCGCTGAAGCGCACGCCCGCGATCTGCGACAGGTCGCCCGTCATGCTGAGCAGTTCCTCCCGCGTCCACTCCCGACCGTAAATCCTCGCCATCTCTCCCTCCCTGATCGACGTTCCGACGGCATACTCGCACACCGTCAAACCGGATACAAGAGCGGTCGTCCCCCAAATCGACGCACCCGCCTTCCCAATCTGTTTAACACTCTCTTAACAACTACTTGTTGCTGGTTCATCCCCCGCGACCCGATAATTCCATCATGGCAGGAGCAAAAGCGCCCGCTGGTGGCGCATGCTCCCTATTTGGCGCTGTCGATAGTGTACAATCATAAGCGTAGGTGACACGCATGCCATCACGCGTCCTGGTCGTCGATGACGAACGCAACATCGTCCAGCTCGTCCGCCTCTACCTCAGCAAAGAAGGCTTCGACGTCGATAGCGCCTTCGACGGCAAGCAAGCCCTCGATAAGGTCCACAGCCACCGGCCCGACCTCATCGTCCTTGACATCATGATGCCCGAGATGGACGGCCTCACCGTCTGCCGCGAGCTGCGCAAGACCAGCAACGTCCCCATAATCATCCTGACCGCCCGCACCGACGACGTCGACAAAGTCGTCGGCCTCGAGCTCGGCGCCGACGACTACGTCACCAAGCCGTTCAACCCTCGCGAGCTCGTCGCCCGCGTCAAAGCCGTCCTTCGCCGCAGCCAGGGCCTGGACGAGCCCGCCGCCGTCCTGGAGGCCGGCGACCTTCGCCTCGACGTCCCTCGCCGCGAAGCGACCCTCAAAGGCGAACCCCTCAGCCTGCGCGCCAAAGAGTTCGACCTCCTGACGACCTTCCTCCAGAACGAGGGCCTCGTCATGGACCGCGAAAGGCTGATCCAGCGCGTCTGGGGCCACGACTTCTACGGCGACAGCCGCACCATAGACGTCCACGTCGCCTGGCTCAGAGAGAAGCTCGCCGGTTCCACCGTCCAGATCCAGACGGTCTGGGGTATCGGCTACAAGCTCGTGGTGAACCCCGATGCTGACAAGCCTCAGAAGTAAGCTTATCCTGGCCTTTGCGGCCGTCATATTCGTCTGTCTCCTCTCCGCGGGCACCGCTTTCGTCGTCTTCCTCCGCAACCACGAGACGGAGCAGGCGCGCGAAAAGGTAGGCCGCCTGGCTCAACCGCTCGCCCTGCGCGTCACCTACCTGGAGTGGCTGGGCCTCTCGCCCGAACAGATGCGTCCCTCCCTGGAGGACTTCGCAATCGGCCTCGACGTTCGCATCCTTCTCGTCGACAAGCTGTCCTCCAGCGTCCTCATCGACACCGGCCGGCGGCTCGAAGGCCAGACCCTCCAGTCCCTCGGCTCGTCCGGCGGCACGGAGCGCGTCGGCTCCATATGGGTCCGCCAGGTCCGCTTCAACGACGGCGGCCAAAACCTCCTGCTATATACGCCGCTCGACATCGTAACCGGCCAGGGGACCAGCGCCGAGCTCCTCAGCCGCTACCGCGCCGTCGTCGCTGTTCCCGAGGCCAATATCACCACCGCCTGGCACAACGTCTTTCCCCGCATCACCATAGCGGGCGGCATCGCCCTCGTCATTTCAATCGCCATCGCTTTCATCCTATCCCGCTCCATCTCCCGCCCCCTCGGCGAGATCACCCGCGCTTCCGAGGACATGGCCCGTGGCAACTTCAATCAGCGGATCGACGTCCGCGGCCGCGACGAAGTCGCCCGCCTGGCGACCGCCTTCAACGCCATGGCCCTTGAGGTTAACCACTCTCAGGCTACCCTGCGCCAGTTCCTCGCCGACGCTTCCCACGAGCTCCGCACGCCCCTGACCTCCATCCAGGGCTTCAGCCAGGCGATGGCGGAAGGCGCCGTCGACAACCCCGCCGACATGTCCGAGTCCGCCCACATCATCAACGAAGAGGCCCAGCGCATGCGCGCCCTCGTCGACGACCTCCTCTACCTCTCGCAGATAGAGGCCGGACAGGTCACGCTCCAGCCGGAGCCTCTCAAGCTGGACAACATGCTCCACACCTGCGTCGAGCGCTTCCAGCGCCGGGCACAGGAAAAGGACCTCCAGATCAAGACCAACGTGCCCGCCCTGCCCGACATCCAGGGCGACGTGCGCCGCCTCGAGCGCGTCTTCTCCAACCTCCTCGACAACGCAATCCGCCATACACCCAGAGAAGGCTCAATCACCATCGGCGCGCAGGTCAGCAACGCCAGCGTGCGCATCCTCGTCCACAACACCGGCTCCTGGATACCGCCCGAGCACCTGCCCCACGTCTGCGAGCGCTTCTACCAGGTCGACAAGTCCACCGACGACGAAGGGCACAGCGGCCTCGGCCTGGCTATCGCCTCCGAAGTCGTCCACGCCCACGGCGGCAGCATATCCGCGCAAAGCTCCTCGCAGCACGGCACAGAGTTCACCGTCACCCTGCCGCTCGGCAAGTCCACCGCTTCCACGCCGCCTCAGTCCTAGCCCGGCGCTGCGCCCACACGTGTCTTATTGCGTGCCGCCAACTGCTATGCTATGATGCGCGTTGCTGTGTCAATCGGCCGGAATGGCTCCCGGGCGCCTTCGCCACCCTCCTCTCGGCCGAAGTCAGAAGGCGGCTCGCTGCCATCAAGCATTTCGACTCTAATCTCAACACCCTGGTATCGCGCAGGGCAGCAAGGAAAGGGGGACCGATGCACGTTACGATTGACGGCTACGGCGGTGACCCCCGGAAGCTGGCCGACGAGAATCTGGCGCGCGCGTTCTTGGATGTCTGCCCCTCCTCCATCGGGATGACCAAGATCGCGCCCGCCTACGTCTGCCGCTATTCGGGCGCGAAGCCCCAAGACTGGGGCATCTCGGGCTTCGTCCTCATCGCCGAAAGCCACATCTCGCTCCACACCTTCCCCGACCACGGCTACCTCTGGGTCGACGTCTTCTCCTGCAAGACATTCGACGCAGACCAGGCCATCGACGACATCCGCGAGCGCTTCCAGCTCCGCGAGTGGCGGGTCCACACCCTCACCCGCGGCTTGGAGTTCCCGCACAGCGTGACGGCGGCCGCGCCGCTCGCCACCTCCGAACGTTATCGGGTCGCCGGCTCCCTCCGCACCGTTGGGAGCAAAGCGACCCACCCCTTGTTACCTTCCTGACACCCGCTGACCCTCCCGGAGACCTGCTCGTGGACGACCTCTTTCATTCCCGCGTCCGGCCGTTCTCTGTCGGCTCCCCCATGACCGCCGCGCAGTTGCTCGACGCCATGGGCGCCACGGCCTTTCAAGCCCGCAACGTCGCCCGGGCCGCGCGCATCTGGTCGCGCATGCTCCAGGACGACACCGTCATCATGTTCGGCCTCGCCGGCGCCCTCGTGCCCGCCGGCATGCGACCCGTCATCGTCTATCTCATCGAGAACCACATGATCGACGTCCTCGTCAGCACCGGCGCCAACCTGTTTCACGACGTCTACGAGACCCTCGGCAAACCGCACTTCCAGGGCAGCCCCGAGTCCGACGACCACGAGCTCGGCCGCCGCCGCATCAACCGCTTCTACGACGTCCTCGCGCCCGAAAGCGACTTCTCCGCCGCCGAAGAGTTCATCACCCAGCTCTCCTACACCCTCGACCGCACTCATCCCTACACCACCCGCGAATACTTCCGCACCGTCGGCGACGCCCTCATCCCCGTGGCCCAGGAGGAAGGCATACTCACCGCCGCCGCCCGCCACGGCGTGCCCGTCTACTCTCCCGCCCTCGGCGACTCCGTCCACGGCCTCGCCATCGCCTTCGGACGCGCCCGCAGCGACACCTCGGGCCCCAAACGGGCCCCCGTCCTCTTCGACATCATCGGCGACGTCCTGGAGACCGCCCACATCGCCGCCACCGCGCCCGCCACCGGCGTCATCTACGTCGGCGGCGGCACTCCCAAGAACTTCATCCAGCAGGCCGAGGTCGGCGGCTACATCTTCCAGCGCGAGCTTCCCGGCCACAAGTACGCCGTCCAGATAACGATGGACCAGCCGCAGTGGGGCGGCCTCTCCGGCTGCACCTTCGAAGAGGCCCAATCCTGGCGCAAGATAGCCCCCGACGCTACCATGGTAACCGTCAACGTCGAAGCCACCGTCGCGCTGCCCCTCATCGTGACCGCCCTCGCCGAGGGCAGCGCCGGCATCATCAAGAACCGCCGTCCGCCGGAAATCAGCCTCGAAGGCATGCCCGGCGCCTGGCGACGAAGCTGGGAAGCATCATGAAGAAGGAGCACTTCTACCCGCCGTTCGGCTTCCTCGCTCCCGAGCCGGAACTCACTGCCTACGATTCGTCCCGCGTCGTCATCCTGCCCGTCCCCTACGACGCCACCACGACCGCGCACGCCGGCACCCGCGACGGCCCCAGCGCCATCAT
>DATLAX010000135.1:0-6714 GCA_035527215.1 Dehalococcoidia bacterium | reverse complement strand
GGCCGCTACGCTCTGAAGGAACCTCTCCTCGCTGAGATCGTCAGGACGAAGCAGTACCAGGCGAACTGGAGCGGCCCGGAACTCTGGAACGGCAACCTGCTCCTCTGGCTTTACCCGGAAAGCGATGGGCTGAAGACCGGTTGGACGGAGACGGCGGGACAGACGATGATCGCCACGGCCCAGCGCGACGGTCATCGCCTCTTTGCCGCCGTGATGGGCAGCCAAGACCGCTACACTGACGTCATACGCCTGCTGGACTGGGGTTTTGAGAATCTCGCCGGCAGCCCGGCGACGAGTTGCACCGCCACATCGGCGAGCGCCGGTCAGTAGAGGACTTCGTCGGCGGCCAGGCGCTCCATCTCTTCCTTCGACATGCCGAGCAACTCGCCCAGCACGTAGTCGTTGTGCTCTCCGAGGAGCGGGCCATGCCGGATGACGCGGGCGGGCGTCTTCGATAGGCGCCAGGGTGGTCCCAGCACCTTCTTCTTCCCCATCAACGGGTGCTCCACCTCTTCGAGAATGCCGCGCGAGAGAACGTGCCGGTCCTCAACGATCTCCTCGCCGCCGTAGACGGGCATCGCCGCCACGCCTGCCGGCTGCAGCAAATCCATGACCTCGATGGGCGTGCGTTCCGCCGTCCAGACGCCGATTATCTCGTCCAGCGCCTCCTGGTTCTGCCAGCGACTGAACGCATCAGCGAAACGGCTGTCTTCGACCAGTCGCAAGTCACCGATGACTCCGCGGAGCGCCCGCCACTCCGCTTCGCTACCGACGGCAATCGACACCCACTTGTCGTCACGGCAGCGGTAGACAGCGTGCGGCGCCATGGCGCGGTCCCTGTTCCCCACCCGGTCCTGCACGCGGCCATTCATCGTGTAGTCCATGAAGGCGTCACCCATCAGCGCGCTAACCGCTTCCGCGGAAGAGAGGTCGATGTGCTGCCCCTCGCCCGTCAGCTTTCGATGGTAAAGCGCCGCCAGCACCGCAAATGTGCCCGTGCTGCCCACTCGCAGGTCAATGGTGCCCATCAGCGGCGCCGGTTTCCCGCCCGCGCGACCTGTGATGTAGGCCATGCCGCCCATGGCCGCGAAAGTGGGCGCGTAGCCCGTATAGAGTCGCTCAGGGCCGGATGAACCGACCGCCGACGACGAAAGCATGACAATGTCCGGCTTGACCGCCTTCAGGTCTTCGTAGCCGAGGCCGAGCCGCTCCAGGACGCCCGGGCGCATATTCTGGGCGACCACGTCGCTGATCTTCGCCAGCGACTTCGCGATCTCGATGGCCTCAGGCTTGCTGAGGTTCAGCGTGACGCTGAGCTTGTTCAGGTTGAGGGTGTTGAAGATGAACGACGCGTCGGGGCCGCTCATACCGGGCCCCGCGACGAGTGATCGCAGCCGCGAGTGGTCGAGGCGGCGCTGGCTCTCCACCTTGATCACTTCCGCCCCCATCAGCGCGAGCAAGAGCGTCGCCTGAGGACCGGCCCATGCCCAGGTGAAGTCCAGGACCCTGACACCCTCCAGAGGCAGTCGCTTCTCGTTCATTCGCCTTCTCTAGATGACCCCGTCCGCCCGCAGCCTCGCCAATTCCTCCCGCGAGTAGCCCAGGCGGCCGCAGTACACTTCTTCGGTGTGCTCGCCCAGGAGGGGAGCCGCGCGCTCCGCCTGCCAGGGCGTCTCCGATAGTCTGTAGCCGGCGGTCGGATAGTGGAACTTCCCCGCGACCGGATGCTCGACCTCCTGGAAGAAGTCTCGCTCCCGCGCCTGCTGCCATTCGAACACTTCCGCCGTCGACCGCACGGGACCCAGGGGTACGCTGTGCTCCTGGCAGATGCGATAGATTTCGTCCTCCGTGAACTGGAGCGCCCACGCCTCGACTCGCGGCTGGATGTCGCCATGGTTCTTCGCGCGGCCCATTTCCGTCGCGTACTCCTCCTTCTGCGCCCACTCGGGGCTACCCATCGCTTTGACGAGACCAACCCACTGGTGGTCCTGCGGCATCGTCAGGATCACGAAGCCGTCCTTGCAGGCCATGAGTCCGCCGATCTGCATCCCGAAGCGGGCGATGATGCTATCGCCGTCGGCAAAGCGGCAGATGTCGACGCGCTCCAGGCCAAGGAGGCCCTCCTGTTTGGAGATGTCGATGTACTGTCCTTCGCCCGTAAGCATGCGTCCGAAGAGCGCCCCCATGACGCCGATGGCGGCGTTGAGGCCGCTGTCGTATTCGCCGGCGTAGCCGCCCGGGGGCACCGGCTCGCGGCCCGGCTCGTCGAAGCGGGCGACAAAGAACTGCGTGCTGTGCGCGCTGACGTGGTGGAGGTTAAGGGTGTGGCAGTTGTAGCGGGAGTACGGCCCTTCCTGGCCGAAAGGCGTTATGGAGACCATCACCAGCCCGGGATTTGCCGCAGCAAGAACATCGTAGTCCAGGCCGAGTTCGCTCATGCGGCCCGGCTCGTGGTCTTCGATGAGGATGTCCACATCCTTGACCAGATCCTGGAATATGCGCCTGCCGGTCGCGAACGTGGGGTCCAGCGTTACGCCGAGCTTGTTGGTGTTGAGGTAGAGGAACAGACCGCTCTTCTCGGGATGCGGCGCATCGCCGGCGAAGGGACCGCGACGCCGGGCGCGGTCGCCGGTAAGCGGCTGCTCAATCTTGATCGACTCGGCCCCGAGGTCCGCGAGCAGCTTACCGCAGTAAGGCCCGGCGACCATGTCGCAGTATTCGAGGACCTTGAGACCCTGTAGCGCCCTGTTGTTCATCTCTTGGTCTGTTCCAGTGGGCCAGACGTAGCCCAGGCCCTCCAGCCCGGCCTACGTCTCCACAACCCAATCTAGCACAGGTCCCATTTCAACAAAACGAGCGCCCCCTCAACCGCAGGCTCACCGCGCACTCTGGATTGACTTTATTCTCGGTCATCCCCTACGGTTCGGTGTGGAGGGCCGTTCCATCCGGGTTCCGGCAGACGTTGCGAGTGATACATGGCGGATATCCATCCCCTCGACTACATCTTTCGTCCACGCTCGGTAGCCGTCGTCGGCGTGTCCGGCAAGGCGCGCGACTGGGGCGGCGGCAACATGTTCCTGGCCGGCCTGCAGAAGTTCGGCTTCCCCGGACCTCTCTATCCCATTAACCCCAACGTCGAAGAGGTGCTGGGGCTGCGCTGCTATCCTTCCCTCTCCGCCGTTGAAGGGCCCGTGGACCACGTCATATCGAGCATTCCCGCGACGGGCGTCCTGCCCCTGATGGACGACGCCGCCGCCAAAGGCGTCCACTCCGTTCACTTCTTCACGGCCGGTTTCCGCGAGACCGGAGAGCCGGACCGGATCGATCTGGAGCGCCAGGTGCAGGCGAAGGCGAAGGCAGCCGGCATCCGGCTCATCGGCCCCAACTGCATGGGCCTGTACTGCCCATCCTCCGGCGTCACCTTCGGCGGCGACTTCCCGAAGGAGCCCGGCGGTGTCGCCTTCATCTCCCAGAGCGGGCTCAACGGCGAAGACCTCGTGCACAGCGCGATGCTGCGCGGCCTCCGTTTCAGCAAGGTAATCAGCTACGGCAACGCCACCGATCTCGACGAAAGCGACTTCTTCGAGTATTGCACCGTCGACCCCGAGACGGAGATCATCCTCGCCTACATCGAAGGCGTGAAGGATGGCAGGCGCTTCCAGCGCGCCCTCAGGGCCGCGTCGGCCGCAAAGCCGGTAGTCATCCTCAAAGGCGGGCTGACCGAAGCAGGCGACCGGGCGACCCGTTCCCACACGGGAAGCCTTGCCGGCTCGCCGCAGATATGGGAAGCGCTCTGCCGCCAGGCGGGCGTCGTCTCCGTCGAGACACTCGAAGACCTGGTGGACATGGCTGCGACGTTCCGCTTCCTCAAGCCGCCGGCGGGCCGCGGCACCGCGATTATCGTCGTCGGAGGAGGATCGAGCGTACTCGCCGCAGACATGGCCGAGCGGCTGGGGCTGAAGATACCGCCGCTCTCGGAGGATATCCAGGCGCAGCTGCGACCCTTCACACCGCTCGCGGGCACGAGCATCCGCAACCCTCTCGACACCGTTGCGCTCGAAGACAAGGACGGCCTGTACAAGACCGTCAAGATCGTCGGCGAATCGCCGGACATTCAAAGCATCCTCATACTGCCGAGACTGGACTGGTGGCTGGACCGCGCCCCCGATGTCGACGCGATGGTGCGGGCAACGGCAGAAAAGATAAAAGAGGCCGCAGAGGCGAGTCCCGTGCCACTGGCGCTGGCGTTGCGTGTGCCCGAAAACGCCAAGATCATGGAAGCATTCGAGAGGTTCTACGAGCAGTGCGCGGCGGCTGACTTGCCTGTCTACCCGGACTTCGAACGGGCGCTTGCCTCAATCTCCCGGTTCGTCGGCTGGCACGAGGCGCGAGAACGCGTCAAGGCCACGTGAACGCGGCCGCTACAGGAAACCACTTGCCCGCTGCGGCGACTCCTCGCTCGCCGGCAGCATGATGCCGGAGTGCTGCTGGCCCAGCCTGACTGCCCGTATGAACTGCTGCACTAGATACGGGTCGAACTGTGTGCCGGCCCTTTCGGCTATCTCCTGCAGCGCCGCCACCGGCTCGCGCGCCTGCCGGTAAGGCGAGTTGAGGATCATCGCGGTATAGGCGTCGGCTATGGCCATTATGCGGGCAGACAGAGGCGTCTCGTCGCCGTGCCTCCCCTTGAGATAACCGTCGCCATCCCAGCGCTCGTGGTGGAAGAGCACCGTCTCCAGCACCAGGTCGTGCAGCCAGCGGGGAGAGGAGCGAAGGATCGCCCAACCGCGAAGCAGATCAAAGCCTATAGACACGTGGGAATGCAGCACGAGCATTTCCGCTTCGTTCAGTGGACCATCCTTCGTCAGCAGATTCGGTGGGAGGGCGATCTTGCCGAGGTCATACACATGGCCGGCAATCCACAGCGCACCGACCTCGTCGGTGGATAGCTGAACGCGTCGCGCCAAAGCGAGCGCGTGCTGCGCAGCCAACTGTGAATGGAAACCCGAGTAGTTGTCCCTGGTGTCGAGGTCCAGCTGCCACTGCTCGATTAGCCCCTTTATCTCGTCCCGCGTGCGACGGGGCCAGATCGCGGAGAGCGTCTCGATGACCCGCGAGTCATCGGACGAGTACCGGTCGGCCAGATTGGCGTTTAGGCCGTAGTTGAATGTGAACAAGGCCACAAGCCTCCTGCTTTAGTAACGGCACAAATCCGGCGGCTCTTTAATCGAAGCCTGAATCTGACGTGAGGCGGGCGGTCCTACGTCGAATGCGGTCTTGACCGCCTCCGCGTCGACAGCGCACAATCATCACGTTGCCCCGCAGAGCAAACCCGACGATAGACCGAAGGAGGAAGCCGCCATGGATGACGTTGTGTCCCTCGACGCCACCGCTCAGGCGGAGCTGGTCAGGCGAGAAGAGGTCAAGCCGGTAGAGCTCGTGGAAGCGGCGATCGGCCGCATCGAGCGCCTGAATCCGGACCTGAACGCCGTCATAACGCCGATGTACGACATCGCGCGACAGGCGGCCTCCGCGCCGTTGCCCGACGGCCCTTTCACCGGCGTCCCGTTCCTTCTCAAGGACCTCCTCGCTTCATACGCCGGCGTTCACATGACGTGGGGCTCCGCATTTCTGAAGGACAACGTGCCCGACCACGACAGCGAGCTGGTGGCGCGGTACAAGCGCGCCGGACTCGTCATTCTCGGCAAGACCAACGCGCCGGAGTTCGGAATCCTGCCGACGACAGAGCCGCACTTCTTCGGGCCGACCCGCAACCCCTGGAACAAAGGGCACAGCGTGGGCGGCTCCAGCGGCGGCTCGGCGGCTGCCGTTGCCTCCGGCATGGTGCCCTTTGCGCACGCCAACGACGGCGGCGGCTCGATTCGCATCCCCGCATCCTGCTGCGGCCTCTTCGGCCTGAAGCCGACCCGCGCCCGCGTCCCTCTAGGTCCGGACATCGGCGACGCCATGGGCGGCCTCGTCTGCGAGCACGCCCTCACGCGTTCCGTGCGCGACAGCGCCGCGCTGCTCGACGCGGTCTGCGGTCCCGATATCGGCGACCCGTATTGGGCGCCGCCTCCGGCCCGTCCCTATGTCGAGGAAGTCAGCGTCGACCCCGGGAAGCTGCGCATCGCCTTCACGACACAGGCCACGAGCAGCACGACCGTTCATCCCGACTGCCTTGCCGCCGTACGGGACGCAGCGAAGCTCTGCGCCGACCTCGGCCACCACGTCGAAGAGAAACAGCCTGAAATCGCCGGGGAGCTTATCACAGGGGCATTCATGGTCGTCTGGTCCGCCGGCATAGCGCAGAACGTGGACGGAGCGGCGCTCCTGACCGGCCGGGGGCCCGCGCCTGGTGAGCTTGAGCCGCTGACAGTGGCGCTTGCGGAGATGGGCCGTCAGCAGACTGCGCCGAACTACCTGATATCGATAACGGTCTTGCAGAAGATATCGCGCGACTTCCAGCGCTTCTTCGCCGACTACGACGTGCTGCTCACGCCGACGCTGGCGGAACCGCCGCTGCCCTTGGGCTCACTGGAATCGCCGCCGGACAATCCGCTGTTCGGCATCATCCGAGCGGGAGCGTACGTGCCGTTCACGCCGATCTGCAACATCACGGGCCAGCCGGCGATGTCGGTGCCGCTCTACTGGAATTCGGCGGGCCTGCCGGTAGGCACCCACTTCGTCGCCCGCTTCGGCGACGAGGCGACG
>DATLAX010000134.1:0-8461 GCA_035527215.1 Dehalococcoidia bacterium | reverse complement strand
CGCCAGCAGCGTGCAGTCCGCGGCCTCGACGGTTACCTCACCGGCGCGAGTGCGGAAGAGGCGGCCGCGCACGCCCAGGAAGTCGCCGAGGTCGAGGTCGCGCAGGCTGGCGTAGGTACTCTCACCGAGCGTGTCGCTCTTGAGATAGACTTGGACCTTGCCGGAGCCGTCGCGCAAATCGACGAACGTGACCTTCCCCATGTCGCGAAGGGCTGTCATGCGGCCGGCGATGGTGACTTCGGGGGCGTCGCCGCTTGCGCCGGCCTTCTCCCATTCGAGAAAGGCTTGAATCGCTGCCTCGGTGGTATGGCTGCGGTGGAAGCGCGGCGGATACGGATCGACTCCGCGGGCGCGCAGGCGCCCCAGCTTCTCCTGCCGCAGCTCGAAGCTTTCCTCGTCGCGAAGAGACATGGTCTTCTCCCGGAGCCGGCACGTCAAGAGGCGGGCGGCCCTTACTTTCGGCCCCGCCCGCCGGGACAGTATCTCGACTGGTGTGTCAGGATATGCCGGTGATCGTGAGCCTCATGACGCCTGCCGGAGCCTCAACGTGGACGGCGTCGCCGACGCCTTTGCCGATGAGCGCCCGCCCGACCGGCGACTCGTTGCTGATGCGCCCTTCCTTCGGCTCCGCCTCGGCGCTGCCGACGATAGTATACGTTTCCTTGGTGCCCTTGGCGGTGAGGACGGTAACATTGGAGCCCAACTGCGCCTTCTTGGAGCGGTGCGCCTGCTCTTCGTTGATGAGCTCCGCGTTCTGGATGATCTTCTCCAGCGTTAGAATGCGTCCCTCTACGAACGCCTGGTCGTTCTTGGCGTCTTCGTATTCGGCGTTGTTCTGGGTGCTGGCGAGCTCTTTGGCCGCGTGGATCCGCTCCGCTACCTCCTGGCGGCGGACTGTCTGCAGGTGGTCCAGCTCCTTTTCCAGCTTGGCCAGACCCTCTTTTGTCAAAGGTACCGGTTTCTCCGGCATCTTTCGCTCCTGGAACAACTTCAAAAAAGAGACTGAGAGTCTCGCCCTCAGTCGCTATTGGCCCTGGTGTCGCGGATTATTATAGGAGAAGGCGAACCCTTTGTAAAGCTTTCTTCGCGTCCAGTCAAGTTATCGTCGGGAGGACGCTTTTGCCACAGGGGTCTCCTTTAGTGCGAGGCGGAGCGGTCGGGTATCCCACGGACGTGGGCGGGCGAGGCCCGGGGCATCGCCCTGCCATGCGGCGGATGAGCCGGTCTCTCGAACATTGCCCCGGCGCCCCCGGCGTGGTTGAGGGGCCGGAGAGCCCGTGCTAGAATGACTCAGATGGGGCGCTGAAGCCTGAAGATGCCATCCAAGAAGACTGCATGGAAGAGAACAACCGTCCCCAACGGCTGGCAATGTGGATCGTCGTCGTGGCGCTGCTCGCCGGGATGACCGGAGGTGTGGCGGGCGCCGTGCTGGTACATGTTGTGAGCGACGACGGCACTTCTCCATCGCCGGCGGCTACGACGATCGAGCAGCGGCAGGTCACCCTGGAGGAGAGCTCTGCGGTGACAGAGGCCGTGGAGAAGGCACTGCCTTCGGTCGTCACAATCGTCAACAAGCTGGCCGCCGGGACGCAGTTCGGGCTGGAGGCGGAAGAGACGGCCGCCGGTTCCGGCGTGATCATCGATAGCCGCGGCTTCATCGCCACCAACGAGCACGTGATCAACGGCGCCGCCGAGATAACCGTCGTCCTGCATGACGGCCAGGAGCGGCCGGCGGAACTCGTAAGCGCCGACGACCCGTTCACCGACCTCGCCGTCATCAAGATCGACCCGGGCACGGAAGATCTGCCGGTGCTATCCTGGGGCGACTCCGACACCCTCAAGCTCGGGCAGAGAGTTGTGGCGATAGGCAGCGCACTCAACGAGTTCCGCGACTCCGTGACAGTGGGGGTCGTGAGCGGCTCGCACCGCAACTGGCTGCGTGGCGGTGTCGTCATGGAAGACCTCATCCAGACGGATACGGCAGTGAACCACGGCAACAGCGGCGGCGCGCTAATCAACGCTGGGGGCGAGCTTGTGGGACTGAACACGAGCGTCATCCGCAGCACCGACAGGGGCGAACCGGTAGAGGGCATAGCCTTCGCCATCTCCAGCAAGGTCGCGGCGCCCATCGTCCAGGCGATCATCGAACAGGGAAGCTATCCGCGGGCCTACCTGGGCATCGCCCACCAGGACATGACGCCCGAAGAGAGCGCACTGGGTGACTTCCCTGTCGACCACGGGGCACTGGTTGGCCGCGTTTCGCCGGGAACACCCGCGGAGGACGCGGGCATCAGTAGGGGCGACATCATACTGCGCATGGGCGACATCGAGTTGAGTCAGGAGATGCCGTTCCTCAACGCCCTCGGCAGACTTCAGCCGGGGCAACCGGTCATGTTCCTGCTCGACCGCGAGGGCGAAACGATAAGCCTCGAAGTCACGCCCGCAACCAGAGACAGGACGACAGGATGAGCGACTCAGGCCAGACGAGCAGCCGGCCCCCGGACGAGCCTGGTCCCTTCGATGACCTGCTGCGCCCGCAACCGGTGCGCCAGCCCGTCGCGAGTGGCAGGGGTGGCCTCGTCGCGCTGGCAATAGTGGTTCTTGCGGCGCTTCTCCTCCTGCTGTTACTGCCGCCGATCTCGATCCTGAGTCGGGGCGGAGACGATGGCGGTGGGGACAGTGTCGGCATCAAGACGACCGCCCGGAAAGACATGCCCACGCTACCGGAAGACGTGGAGGCTATCAGCCCCTTCTACGACATCACGGTCTCGGGCCAAATTGACGGGCCGGCCGTGATCACGCTGCAAGTCCCCAGTCCGCCGCCTGACGGCCGAAACATATCCGTGTACACTCAGCGGAAGGGCGAATGGCAGCGCCTCGGGAGCGCGACGCTTGGCGGCGACGGCGGCGTCGTGGAAGCCGAGCTGGCGGAGATGCCGGAGAACATCGTCGCGGTGAGGCGTAGCGCCTCTGCGCGGCAGCTAATCGGCTACCTGCCGCCGGGCACGCAGATCAGTGCGGCCGCCGCGCAGACCCTCTCCATTCTCAATCCGGTCGACTTCTCGCCGAGGTCCGACGGCTCTCTTTCCGGCGGCGCCACGGCGGCTGTTCTGCCGCCGGGACTGCCGCTGCGGCCGGTGATACGCGTCTCCAGCGTCGACGACGCAGCCGCGGCGGACGAGATCATGGCCTCGCCGGACCTGCGCGGCGAGCACGTCGACGCTGTCTTGGGGATGGTCGAGTCGGGCCAGTACGACGGCATAGACATCGACTACGGCTGGCTCGACCCGCTGCGCAAGGACGGTTTCAGCGAGTTCGTGACTGATCTGGCGGAGCAGTTGCACCGGCGCAAGCTTGCCCTCACGCTCACAGTGCCTCTTCCCGTCCAACAGGGGAACTCCTGGGACACCGGCGCCTACGACTGGGCGCGCTTGTCGCAGGTCGCCGATGCTATCGAGGTTGCCCCGGAGACCGACCCGTCACGCTACTACAAGCGAATGGAAGAGGCGCTCCAGTTCCTAATTGACGAAGGCAAGGTAGCCCCCGCAAAGCTCATCCTTCGCATCAGTCCTCTCGGCTCCGAAGCGGGCGGCGAAGGCATCCGTTCTCTCACGGCTCTGGAAGCGCTCGCCATCGCGAGCAGCCTGACGGTGGAGGAGACGGATGAGATACGGGCGGGACAAGCAGTCGTTCTCAAAGGGCAGAACATCGACAAGGCGGACGGCGCATCCGGCATCTCCTGGGACGACGAGGCGGCGGCCGTTGCCTTCACCTACCCCGGCCTCGGCGGCGCTCGCACCGTCTGGGTGGAGAACGTCTTCAGCATCGCTTTCAAGCTTGATCTGGCGGACCGTTTCGGACTCGGCGGGATCGCCATCGAAGACGTTTCCGATTCCATCGGCGCCGGTGACATCTGGCCCGTCATCAATGAGTTTCTCGACACCGGCAAAGCATCGCTGGTCAGGCCAAACGGTGCCATGTTCGCTCCGAACTGGCAAGCCGACGGCGGCAGCCTGGAGAGCGGTGAAGAAGGGTCTGTCACCTGGGTGGCGCCGGAGGAGCCGGGTACGTACAACGTCGTCCTGATTGTCAGCGACGGCCTGGTGCGAGTGGGCCAGCGGGTCGCTCTGACGGTCCGTCCCTGAGGCAGCTTTTTCAGTCGCATCTCGTCGCTTCCCCCTGAACTGCAGCACTGGAAGGAGGCAGCCGGAGCCGTGCGCGTGATCGCCGGGACAGCCAGGGGCCGGCGCCTCAATGGCGGACGCGAGCGCGGTCTCCGACCCACGTCCGACCTGGTCCGCGGCGCGATGTTCGACATGCTCCAATCGATGGGCGCCGACTTCGCGCGCGTGCTTGATCTCTACGCCGGCACAGGCGCTCTGGGTATCGAGGCGCTCAGTCGCGGCGCCGGTTGGTGCGACTTCGTCGAGAAGGACGCGCGCGTCTGTCGGCTTGTCCGCGAGAACCTGGAGCTTGCCGGTTTCGCCGAAAAGGCAGCCGTCTTCTGCCTGCCGTTGGAGAGGGCCTTGACGAAACTGACCGGCGAGTATAGCCTCATTCTGGCTGACCCGCCGTATCAGGACGAGAAAGCGGAGGGTGTCCTGCAGGATGTCGCCGCCTCTTCCCTGGTAGGGCCGGACACGATTATCCTGTTGGAGCACTCGAAGAGGAAGGTGCCGCCAGAGTTCGCACCGCTGCGGTTGGCGACGAGCCGGCGGCACGGCGACACGGTAATCTCTATCTATCGCTCAGGAGGAAGCTAGTGGTCACCGCTATGTACCCCGGCCGGTTCGACCCCGTAACGAACGGCCATCTCGACATCGTCCGCCGCGCCGCATCCATGTTCGACCGCGTCGTCGTCGCTGTCTACGAGATGGACGACAACGACGTCCTCTTTTCGACCGACGAGCGGGTGACGCTCTTCCGCGAAGCGGTGCGGGACCTGCCGGGCGTGACAGTGGAGCCGTTCCGGGGGCTGACCGTCGCTTTCGCCCGCCAGAAAGGGGCGACTGTGATAGTGCGCGGGATCCGCGCGATGACCGGCTTCGAAACGGAGTTCGACATGGCGCTGATGAACAAGAAGATGGCGCCTGAGATCGAGTCGGTCTACCTCATGGCAAGCCTTGAGTCGTTGTTCATCAGCGGCTCGCGCATCCGCGAGGTTGCGCGACTGGGCCGTGATGTCGACGAGTTTGTGCCCGCGCACGTGGTGCAGGCACTACGCGAAAAGAGCCTCGGCGCGGCGAGGCCCACGTCTAGCGGGAGTTGAGCCATCGACATCCTCTATCTCATCGATCGCCTGGAAGAGATGGTCGCTGAGGGCATGAAGCTGCCAATAGGGGGCCGTGTCGCCATCGACCGGCGCCGGTTGCTAGACCTCATCGACCAGATGCGCGTGGCGGCGCCGATGGAGCTGCGGGAGGCGCAGGAGTTGCTCGCTCAGAAAGAGGATCTTCTGCTGAAGGCCCGCGAGGAGTCGCAGCTCCTGATCGCGCAGGCGCAGCAGGACGTGGAGTTGCGCCTCACCGACAACGAGGTCGTCAAGGCGGCGGAAGCGAAAGCGGTGGAGCTGCTCCAGCAGGCGGAGGACCAGGCCGAAGCGATGCTCAGGGAGACGGAGGAGCGCATTAGCGCCCGCTTCGGCACGGCGGAGACGGTGGCGGCGCAGCAGATGGAGGAGGCGGACCGTTACGCGCTGGAGATGCTGCACAAGCTGGAGTCGCAGCTAGCGGCGTTCCTGGGCAGCGTGCGCGCGGGTGTCGACAGCATGGAGGAGAAGGCGCAGGAGCGCGTCCGCTGATCGTCGTTGAAACGGCTACCCTTCGACGCCGAGACTGGAAAGTCTCGGCTACGTTTGTGAGAGAGACGGCTTCTTCCGTCGCCCCTTCGCGACCGCGATGCGGCGTGCGCGTTGATCGCGCTCTCGGTGCCGTTCGGGATCCCGAACGGCACCCGAAACCACGTATGCTCTGCTAGTCCCCCGCCACGTCGACCCGCCGACCTCAAACGCTCAGCGAACGACGACGTTCACAAGCCGCCCGGGAACATAGATCACGCGCAGCGTCTGTTTCCCCTCGACGTGCGGTTTCGCCTTCTCGCTCGACAACGCAAGCTCTTTCGCCCGCTCCTCGCTCACGTCCGCGGGCACCAGGATGCGGTCGCGCACCTTGCCGTTCACCTGCACGACGAGCGTTATCTGCTCTTCGGCGGCAAGCTCCGCGTCCCATTCCGGCCAGCGCTGGTTGTGGATGCTGTAGGCGTTCCCCGTCCGCTCCCACAGCTCCTCCGCCAGATGCGGCGCCGACGGCGCGATCAGCAGCATCAGCGACGACATCGCCTCCCGCCAGCCGTCTGCGTCGACGGGACCGCTCTCCTTGAGCCGCGTCAGGTAGTTCGTGTACTCCATCAGCGCCGCGACCATCGTGTTGAAGCGGAAACGCTCCATGTCCTCCGTCACGCGCCGGACCGTCTTGTGTGTCAGCCGGCGCAGTTCGCGCACCTGGTCGTCGCGCGCCTGCTCCGTCGTCTCCGCCGGCGTCAGCACCAGGTTCCAGACGCGCTTCAGCCAGCGCGATACGCCCGCGAGACCGGAGTCGTCCCATTCGCCGCCCTGGTCCCACGGGCCGATGAACATGAGGTAGACGCGCACGGCGTCGGCGCCCTGCCGCGAGACGTACTCGTCCGGCGCCACGACGTTGCCGCGCGACTTGCTCATCTTCGCCTTGCCGGCGATTATCGTCCCCTGGTTGTAGAGACGCGTGAACGGCTCGCGGAACTCGACGATGCCGAGGTCGCGCGCCGCACGGGTGAAGAAGCGCGAGTACAGCAGGTGCATGACCGCGTGCTCCGCGCCGCCCGTGTACTGGTCAACGGGCAGCCACTTGCGGGCGAGTTGTCGCGACATCGGCTGGTCCGGGTTGTGCGGGTCGACGTAGCGGTACATGTACCAGCTCGAGCACACGAAAGTGTCCATCGTGTCCGTCTCGCGCCGCGACGGCCGGCCGCACACCGGGCAGGCGACGTTGACGAACCCCTGGTGGCGCGCCAGCGGCGACTCGCCCGTCGGCTTGAACTCGGCGTCCGGCGGCAGGAGCACCGGCAGGTCGCTTTCCGGCACCGGCACCTCGCCGTGCTCCTCGCAGTAGATGATGGGAATGGGCGCGCCCCAGTAGCGCTGCCGCGACAGCAGCCAGTCGCGGATACGATAGTTCACCGTCGGGCCGCCCCAGCCGCGCTCCTCGAGATACGCCGTCACGGCCGCCTTGCCGTCCTCGTTCGGCGTGCCGTTAAACCGGTCGGAGTTCACCATCAGGCCCGGCTCCACGTACGCCTCCGACAGCGGCTGCTCGTCCCAGTCCGGCGGCGCGATGGCGACGCGCACGGGTATGCCGTACTTCCGCGCGAAGTCGAAGTCGCGCTGGTCGTGCGCCGGCACGCCCATGACGATGCCCGTGCCGTACGTCAGCAGCACGTAGTCGGCGACAAGTATAGGCACCTTCTCGCCGTTCAGCAGGTTCGTGCAGTAGGCGCCGGTGAAGACGCCCGTCTTCTCACGCTCCGTCGACAGCCGCTCGATCTCGGTGGCGCGACGGCTGCCCTCGACGTACTTGTCGACCTCCGCGCGGTGCTCCGGCGTCGTGATGTGGGGCACAAGCGGGTGCTCCGGCGCGATCACCATGAACGTCACGCCGTAGGTGGTGTCCGGTCGAGTCGTGAAGACGCGGACCTGATTGTCCTCGATCTCCGGCGATTCCAGGCCGAAGGCGATCATCGTCCCCTCGCTGCGGCCGATCCAGTTCCGCTGCATCGTCACGATGCGCTCCGGCCACTCGACGTCGCTGAAGTCGAGCAAGTCGTCGGCGTAGCGGGTGATGCGGAAGAACCACTGCGACAGGTTGCGACGCGTGACCGGCGTGTGGCAGCGCTCGCAGGTGCCGTCGGGCAGCACCTGCTCATTGGCGAGCACCGTCTGACAGGAAGGGCACCAGTTGGCCGGCGCCAGCGATCGATAGGCCAGGCCGTTCTTGTAGAACTGCAGGAACCACCACTGTGTCCACTTATAGTACTCCGGGTCCGAAGTGACGACCTCGCGCTCCCAGTCGAAGATCGCGCCCATCGACCGGAGCTGGCGGCGCATGTTCTCGATGTTCCGCGCCGTCCACTCGTAAGGATGTATCTTGAGCTTGATCGCCGCGTTCTCCGCCGGCAGGCCAAAGGAGTCGAACCCCATGGGGAAGAGGACGTTATAGCCGCGCATCCGCTTGTAGCGCGCCTGCACGTCGGAGGGCGCCATCGCGTACCAGTGACCGACATGGAGGTCGCCGGACGTATAGGGATACATCGTGAGGGCGTACCACTTCGGCCGCGGGTCGTCGTCCGGCGCGCGGTATAGCCCGTCGGTCTCCCAGCGCTCCCGCCACTTCTTCTCGATCTCCGGCGGATGATACCTATCGTCGGTCAT
>DATLAX010000133.1:0-5199 GCA_035527215.1 Dehalococcoidia bacterium | reverse complement strand
GTTTACGGGCGGCCTGTCCTTCGGCGACGGGAAGTAGTCGGCGATCGTGTCGAGGAGCAGCGTCGTGCCGGTATTCTTTGCCGCGGCGGCGGCGAGGACGGGCACTATCGCTCCGGAGGCGATGCCCGCGCGCAGGCCGCGCGTGAGCTCCTCCGGGGTCAGCTCCGTGCCGTCGAGGTACTTTGTCAGCAACTCGTCGTCCGTCTCCGCGATGGCCTCGACGACCTGCTCGCGAAGGCGCGCCGCCTGGTCGGACAGCGAGTCGGGCACGGCGCCCTCCGTGCCCTTCTCGCCGGAATAAGCTTTCATCGCCAGCACGTCGACGCCGCCGCTGAACGAGCTCTGCGCGCCGACCGGTATCTGGAGGGCGACGCACTTCTTGCCGAAGAACGACTGCACCTGCGCCAGCGCCTGCGCGAAGTCGGCGTTCTCCCGGTCCATGCGGTCGATGAGCACGGCGCGCGGGAGGTCCGTCTCGTCGGCGAAGGCCCAGGAGTGCTCGGTGCCGACTTCCACGCCGGAGGACGCGTCGACGAGGACGACGGCGGCGTCGGCGGCCTGGATCGCGGCCTTCATCTCGCCGACGAAGTCCGCGTAGCCCGGCGCGTCGATGATGTTGATCTTCTTGTTCTTCCACTCGCAGGGGAGGAGGGCGAGGTTGATGCTTATCGTGCGCTTGATCTCGTCGGGGTCGAAGTCGGAGGTCGTCGTGCCGTCCTCGACGCTGCCGAGGCGGTTGACGGCGCCGCTTGCGAAGAGCATGGCCTCGGCGAGGGTGGTCTTGCCGGTGCCGCCGTGGCCGATGAGGACAACGTTACGAATATCCTCTGTCTTGTAGTCTTTCATGGGGGGATACTCCTGTGCCCAGCAGGGTCAAGAGTATGTTAAACGAATCGAGGTGCAGGCTGCAAGGAGACGCAAGCGGTGGCGTATCGACGGCGCTGCCCGGCCCTATTCCTGCGATTCGAAGGAGCGCATCGCCAGCGCCAGCATGACGGCGGCGAAGACGGCGAGGATGCCGACGTCCGCGGCCGTGTTCAGGTGACGGCCCGCGATCTCGATCCCCGGCGCCAGGTCCGACCCGAGCAGCGCCCGTCGCATCGGGTCGATGCCGTAGGCCACCGGGTCCAGACGCGTCAGGACGCTCATCCAGCCCGGCAGTCCCCGCAGCGGGAAGAAGGCGCCGCTGAGGAAGAACATCGGCATCACGAGGAAGTTGATGATCATCTGGAACGACTCCATCGTCTGCAGGCGCGAGGCGACAAGAATGCCCATCGACGTGACGGCGAACGCAATGATGAACATCAGCGCCAGTAGCTGCAGGACGACGAGCGGATCGAGATGGACGCCCAGGAACGGGGCCAGTATCAGGAGAAGAGAGCCCTGCAGCATCGCTATCGTGCTGCCGCCGAGCGCCTTGCCGAGAACGACGGCTACCCGGCTTATCGGCGCGACGAGCACCTCGCGCAGGAAGCCGAACTCCCTGTCCCAGAGGATCGAGATGGCGCTGAAGATCGACGTGAACAGCACCGCCATGCCGATGATGCCGGGAAAGAGGAATCGAACGTATGACACGTTGCCCAACTGCTGCGTCACGCCGGCGCCCAGGGACGCGCTGAGCCCGCCGCCGAAGATGACGAGGAAGAGCAGCGGCTGCCCCATGGAGGCGACGATGCGGGCGCGGTCGCGCCAGAAGCGTAGCACGTCGCGGTACCAGATGATGTAGACGCCGCGCAGGTTGGCGCGAAGTGCCGCCTGCCGCCCGTGTGCTCGCCCGTCAACCGTCGGCGCATAGGTTGTCATCAGCGTCGTCCTCTCCCTGTCCACATCTGGCCGTGCATTCGCATGAGGGCGAGCGGGTCCGCGTCCGCGTCGCGTATGACGTGCCCCGTCAGCTTCAAGAACACGTCGTCCAACGTGGGCCGGTGCAGGTCAACCGACTCGACGGCGACGGAGAGCTCGCATACCACCCTGGGGATGAACTCGGCGCCGTTGGGCACCTCGAGTCGCAGGCGTCCGTCCTCGTTCGAGGGCGCGAGCCCGTACTTCTCCTGGATCTCGACCGCCGCCCTCTCGTTGTCCGGCGTCCGCAGCGTGACGATGTCGGCGCCGACCATCCGCTTGAGGGCGTCCGGCGTGTCGAGGGCGACGATGTTGCCGTTGTCGATGATGGCGATGCGCCCGCAGTGTTCCGCCTCGTCCATGTAGTGCGTGGTCATGAAGATCGTGATCCCGTGGGCACGCTGGAGCTGGAGGATGTACGTCCACATGTGCTCACGCGTCTGCGGGTCGAGCCCCAGCGTCGGCTCGTCGAGGAAGAGGACGCGCGGACGGTGAATGAGACCGCGCGCTATCTCCAGCCGTCGCTTCATTCCGCCCGAATACGTGCGGACCACGGCGTTCCGACGGTCCCAGAGCTCGACGACGCGCAGGACCTCCTCGATACGGGCCTTCCGCTCATTGCCCGGAACGTTGTAGACGTGGCTGTGAAAGCGCAGGTTTTCGATGGCCGTGAGCTGGTCGTCGAGGCTGGGGTCCTGGAAGACGAGGCCTATCGACTGGCGGACGGCGTTTCGCTGCGTCTGCACGTCGAAGCCGGCCACCTTTGCGCGACCGGACGTGGGACGCAGGAGCGTGCAGAGGATGTTGATGGTCGTCGTCTTGCCGGCGCCGTTCGGTCCAAGGAAGCCGAAGACCTCTCCCTCTTCCACATTGAAGGTTACGCCATCGACGGCTGCGAGGGGGCCAAAGTTCTTGTGGAGGTCGGAGACCTCAATAGAGAGCATTGAGTCTATTATACCCTGTCACTCAGTTTTGGCCTCGCTCTTCTGTCCCTCCGCTTGCTCTTGCTCGCGCAGGATCTCCTCGATCTCGCGGCGGGCACGGCCGATTACCTCGCGAATGCGGCGAATTGTCTTCGGGTCGGCGTAGTGCCTCCCGCGATGCCGCAGCGTCTGCGCAAAGTCATGGAACTCGTGCTTCATTTCGTGCAGCTCGTCTCGCACGCGCGGGTTCCACCACGAACTGGTGCGCTTCCTGATGCCTTCGACGACCTCCTTCTGCTCCTCCAGGAAGCGCTGCCCCTCTTCGGTCATCGAGTACACCCGCTTGCCGTCCTGCTGCGTGGACGTGACGTATCCCATGTCCTCCAGCATCTGGAGGGTGGGGTAGACGGCGCCGGCGCTCGGCGTGTACATGCCGCCGAAACGCTCCTCCAGCGCCCGGATCACTTCGTAGCCGTGGGCGGCGCGCTCGCTGAGCAACTGGAGGACGACGTACTTGAGGTCGCCTTTCGCGAAGAGGCGGCCGTGAAGCCGGTCGGAATCAAACCAGGGTCGTTGCATGACTGTTCTCCTTTTGTATCGCGATATACCACGTCATATCAAGATAGTATCTTGATATGACCCCCGTGTCAAGGGCATTAGACGGGTCATTCTGGGCGCGAACCGTGGTCGTCCCTTGACTTTCCGACTGATTCGAGCAATGAATGGTCACTGACCGGCTCCAGCCGACAGAGATGAGGACTCGAAGGAGAGAGTGATGATGGAGAATCGATTGCGGCAGCTCTGGAAGGAGGACAGGCCCGCGCTGGGCTGCTGGCTGTCCATCCCCGACTCGTTTTCCGCCGAGGTGATCGCGCACCTCGGCTTCGACTGGCTCTGCATCGACATGCAGCACGGCCTGGTCGACTACCAGCGCGCGCTGACGATGCTTCAGGCGATCTCGACGACGGACGCCGCGCCGGTGGTGCGCGTCCCCTGGAACGACCCGGGGATAATCATGAAGATGCTGGACGCCGGCGCCTGCGCGGTCATCGTCCCGATGATCGAGACGCCGGCGGACGCCGAGAAGGCGGTGGCGGCCTGCCGCTACCCGCCGGCGGGGGCGCGCAGCTTCGGGCCCACGCGCGCCATGCTGGCGGCCGGCGAGGACTACTTCGCGAAGTCCGGCGAATACGTGTGCTGCATCCCGATGATCGAAACGAAGCCGGCGCTCGATAACCTCGACGACATCCTCTCCGTGCCGGGCGTCGATGCCGTCTACATCGGGCCGATGGACCTGAGCCTGGCGCTTGGCCTGCCGCCGAAGCCGGACGGCGACGAGCCGGTCTACGCAGAGGCGCGACAGAAGGTGGTGGACGCCTGCCGCCGCCACAATGTCGTCGCCGGCATACACTCGTCCGCGGCGGCGGGGCCCAATCGTGTGGCCGAAGGTTTTCGCTTCGTGCTCGTCGCCTCCGACGTCACGGCGCTAACGCGCGGCGCGGCCCAGGACCTGGCGGCCGTGAGGCGGAAGCTCAGTTAGGCGGAAGCGGCGGCGTCAGGACTCTTCTACCCAGTAGCTGACGCCCATCCAGCCGATGAGGCCGGTGCCCTCCTCGAGCCCGCGCATCTTTGAGGAGAAGCCGGCGTACCCCTCCGGCGAGCAGAGCGGGTACATAGGGCCGTGCTTCTTCAGTATCACCCGCTGGCAGTCGAGCACGGCCTGCTTCTTTTCCTCGAGGTCGAAGATGCTCCAGATGCTCTCGATGAGGCGGTCGACTTCCGGGTCATTGCTCAGGCCGGGGTTCACGTCGGCCTGCTGCCCCTTGCTGTAGTACGAGCGAAGGATGATGTCCGGTTCCATGTAGGGCAGGTTGAGGAAGATGGCCATATCGAAGTTGTGGCCGTAGAGCTCCTGCGCCAGGAACGCCCCGAGCTCCTTCGGCCGGATGCTTACCTTCACGCCGAGCTTGGCGTACTGATCGGCGAGGATCATGCCTATCTTGGGAGAGTCGCCGAAGGCCGCCACCGGCATGTCGAGGTCCAGTCCGTCGCCGTAGCCGGCGGAGTCGAGAAGCTGTTTCGCCTTCACGGGATCGTAGGCCAGCGTTCGCCTGAGCTCGTCCTGCGGCAGCGCCCAGTGCTCCAACGGCCAGGGGATGGGCCCGTTGTAGTTCCCATCTCCGAAGTACATCTTGTTGATTAAGTCGTCGCGGTCGATGCCTATGTCCAGTGCCTCGCGCACGCGCTCATCGTTGAAGGGCGGCCGGTCGACGCGGATGTAGAAGTTGATCGTGAAAAGCTGCGGTGATTTCGCGACCCGGAATTCGGGCTTACCCTCGATCTCCTCGCGCTTCAGCTTGTCCAGGTTGATCCCGGCGTAGTCCGCGCGACCTGTCTTGAACGTTTGCCAGAGGGTGCCGAGGTCTGTAATGGC
>DATLAX010000132.1:0-2375 GCA_035527215.1 Dehalococcoidia bacterium | reverse complement strand
CGACGAGGTCGACGCCATGCTCGACGAATCAAACGTCGGGCGCTTTGCCGAGGCGGTGAAGAAGCTCGCCGACGCGACGCAGTTCATCATCATCACCCACAACCGTCGCACCATCGAGATGGCTGACCACGTCTACGGCGTCGCAATGGCGAAGAACATGTCGTCGAGCATCCTCTCCCTCCGTCTCAGCGAGCTCGCCCCGAATCAATGAACGTGTGATGTCGGACGGACCGCAATGTAGGGGAGGACTTCAGTCCTCCCGCACGTCTGACTCATGTTCAGACGCAGCGTTGGGCACCCGCCGGAGGTGGGGAGGTGACGGCCCGACCCTACAGCTTCACGAGTTGATCCCCTGATCGCCCGATGCTATGATCTCTGCAAATCGCGTGAACGAGAGGAGACAGTCTGTCCTTGCGTCTATTCCGCAAACAGAAAGGCGAAGAGGAAGACGCCGGGAAGACCGAACAGGCCCTCGAACGCACCCGCAAGACCTGGTTCTCCCACCTCACCTCCCTCTTCGAACGCGCCCGCATCGATGACGCCCTCTGGGAAGAGTTGGAGGAGTTGCTCATCGGCGCCGACACCGGTGTGACGACCGCCCAGAAGGTGCTCGAAGACGTGCAACAGCGTGTCGAGAAGGAAGGCCTGAAAGACCCCAACGACGTGCGCGACGCTCTCAAGGACGAGCTCGTCGAAATCCTGCAGACCGTCCAGCCCAGGGGCAAGCTCTGGCGCAACGGCGAGGGCCCGGAGGCGGTCGCCAGGCCTGCCGTCGTCCTCGTCGTCGGCGTCAACGGCACCGGCAAGACCACCAGCATCGGCAAGCTCGCCTACGCTTACCGGCAGGACGGCAGCCAGGTGACCATCGCTGCCGCCGACACCTTTCGCGCCGCCGCCATCGAGCAGATGCGCGAGTGGGGCGACCGCGCGGGCGCGGAAGTCATCGCCCACAAGCAGGGCGCCGACCCGGGCGCCGTCGTCTTCGACGCCCTCTCCGCCGCCGAAAGCCGCGGCGCCGACGTCGTCATCGTCGACACCGCGGGACGCCTGCACACGAAGTTCAACCTGATGGAGGAGCTGCGCAAGATCCTGCGCGTCATCCAGCGCAAGGACCCCACAGCGCCCCACGAGGTGCTGCTCGTCCTCGACGCGACGACAGGACAGAACGCGCTCATCCAGGCGAAGGCCTTCGCCGACGCTGTCGATGTCACCGCCATCTGCCTCGCCAAGCTGGACGGCACGTCGAAGGGAGGCATTGTCTTCGCCATCTCCGATCAACTGGGCGTCCCGGTGCGTTTCATCGGCACCGGCGAGCGACCCGAAGACCTGAGCCCGTTTTCGGCCGAGGAGTTCGTTGAAGCGCTGTTCGAATAGCCTGCGCCGCTGCGAGTCGAGAGACCATGCCTGAGACGCTTTACTGGTGGCTGGCCGTAGAAGTGATGGGCATCGTCGGATTCCCTCTCGTCTACGCCTTCTTCCCGCGCTTGCCGGACCGCGGCTACGCCTTCGCCAAGCCGTTCGGCCTGCTCATGATCGGGTTTGCATTCTGGATCCTCGGCTCGGCCTGGGTCCTGTCGAACAACGCCGGCGGCATCGTCTGGGCCGTGCTCATGATCGGCGCCGTTTCCGCCTACCTCGCCTGGCAGCGCCGCGACGAGATCCTCGCCTTCCTGCGCCGGAAGTGGCCGCTGATCCTGGTCATCGAAGTTCTTTTCCTTCTTGCCTTCGTCTTCGCGGTCTATCTGCGTTCCTTCACGCCGGAGATCGCCGGCACGGAGAAACCGATGGACTTCGCCTTCCTGAACGCCTCGACGGTCAGCGAGCACTTCGCCCCCAACGACCCGTGGCTCTCCGGCCACACGATCAGCTACTACTACGGTGGCTACTTCCTCATCGCCATGACCGGCAAGCTGGCGAACGTCGGCACCAGCACCGGCTACAACCTCGGCCTGGCGATGATCGCGGCGCTGGCCGTCGTCGGCGCCTTCGGGCTGGTCTACAACCTTGTGACCCTGCACGAAGAACGCGCCAAGAAGAAGGCGAAGCTTCTGGGCGCGCCGCTCGTCTTCGGCCTCGTTGCGGCGGTATTGCTGACCGTCATCGGCAACCTGGAGGGGCTCCTCGAGTTCTTGGCCGCCCACGGCATCGGCGGCAGCGGCTTATGGAACTGGGTCAACATAAAGGGACTGACCAGCGTCGGCAACACCACCGACAGCTGGTACCCGACGCAGCACTGGTGGTGGTGGCGCGCCGCCCGCGTCGTCTCGCCAGACGCGCCGGAGACGATAACGGAGTTCCCCTTCTTCAGCTTCCTCCTCGGTGACCTGCATCCGCACGTCATGGCGATACCTTTCGGCTTGCTCGGGATAGCGGCC
>DATLAX010000131.1:0-3853 GCA_035527215.1 Dehalococcoidia bacterium | reverse complement strand
AATACTGGTGGGTTGGTCAAGGTGCAGGTCGGCCCCGGGCTCTACATCCAGTGCAAGGCGGGGGATGAGGTGAAGGTGCTGGAGCACTACCGGCTAGAGCGTATGTCGCGCAAAGAGCGACGGGAGGCAGGGCGATGATCGTGGAGCACCCGATGGCATGGCCGGTGCGCAAGGCGGGCGGCGGCAAGTTGGTGACGGTGCAGATACGGCCGGGCGTGGGGATGAAGATGCACGTGGAAGAGGCGCGGGCGAAGGGCCTCTGGCCGCCGCCGGAGCCGGAAGAGGCCGTGTCCGCTTCGCGCGACGCGGCTGAGAAGGCCGTGGAAGAGGCGCCGCATGATAAGATGCGCCGGCGCGGACGGAACAAGACTGCTCAGGAGTAGACGATGGCCTATGCCAGCGTGACCCAACTGCGCGAATACCTCAAGGACCTGCCGGCGAGCGATGAGACGGATGATCTGCTAGAGGCGATCCTGGAGCGGGCGACGGCGCTGGTGGATGGCGAGCTCGGTTTTGCCTTCGCGGCCTATGGGTATACGGCTACTGAGTTTGACGTCTACTCTGGCGCCGGCGGTAAGTGGCTCTATCTGCCGGCCTATCAGTCGGGCAGTCTGGGAGACGTGGCGCTGGTGAGTAGCCGCGGCACCGATGATGAGGACACGGAAGCGGAGACGGAGTTCGTGCAGGAGAGCCGCTACCGGCTGTACCGCGACGTCGGCTGGCTGCCATGGCGCTACTACCGAGTGAGCGCGGTGTGGGGCTACGGCGAGGCGCCGGAGGCAATCGTCGAGGTGACGTTGCAAGTGGCGGTGAACATCTGGCGCGGGCGGGACGCGATGCAGTGGTCGTCGAGCTTGGGTGCTGAGGGTGGCGGCGCCGTCTCCTACCAGCGGGCCCTCAGTTGGGCGCAGCGGTCGATCATCGAGCGCGTCAAGACGCAATATCCGGGGGAATCCTATGCCTAAGTTCCAGGGCCAGGCGCGGATCGTCTTCCCGCCGCTAGGCAAGGCGGCGGACGACCTGGTGCGGGCCCTGATGCCGCACATGGTCAAGCTGGTGGGGGCGAGGGCCGACGAGCTGGTGCCGGTGGGACGGACACGGAAGCTCAAGCAGTCGAAGAAAGAGACGATCCAGCAGGGTGGCCTGCAGGGAGTCGTCAAGTACACGGCGCGACATGCCCACCTGGCGCACGAAGGGACGCGGCCGCACACGATCGCGCCACGCAAGGACAGCGGCAAGTTGCGCATGATGGCCGGCGGCCATCTGATTTTCCGCAAAGAGTTCGAGCACCCTGGCGCGAAGGGGCAGCCGTGGCTCACCGACGCGCTCGAGCAGTCGAAGCCGGCGATCATGGCGATGCTGGAGAGCAAGGGCCAGGGCATCCTCGATGAGGTGCTGCCGTGAGTTACGCGACAATCGTGGAGGGCCTGCACGAGCGCTTCGCTACGGTGACGGCGCTGAAGGTGATCCTGGACCACGAGCCGACGGCCGTACATGCGACGCCGCTACTCTACAGCATCCTGGACGGGTTCGAGCGGAGGGTAGATGGCCTGACGGTGCGCACGGTTTACCGGACGGTCCACTGGCTGTTGATCGCCTGGCAAGACTCGGAGACGGCGGAAGAGCAGTTGCGCTCGCTGGTGGATGCTATCGCGCAGGCGGTAGAAGCGGAGCCCAAGCTCGGCGGAAAGGTAAGACCGGGAGACGCCCAGATCGTGAGCGGCGACGCTGGCTGGGCCACCGTCGGCAATACCGAGTATCGGGCCGTGGGCTTCCGCTCAGAGGTAGTGGAGCTCAGCGGCTATCTGGGGCTGAGGAGGTAGGGTCGAGGGGGCTTGACCGGCCAGTGCTATCCGCGGGGGCTATGCCGCGTCGTGCTTCGCGCCGACACGGCAGGCACCATACCGGCCATACTAGGAGGCTATGATGGCTGTAGCTGATATCCTCCTGACGCCGGCGAGCATCTGGTATGCGCCGGTGGGGGAGACACTTCCCGACGAGAACACGGTGGACTTCGGTGACGATTGGGGCGGCAACTGGGCGGACTTGGGCTACACGCTGCAACCCTTGTCGTGCAACCTGACGAAGGAGCTGTTCAAGCTCTTCGTGGAACAGTTGACGAACCCGGTGAAGAAGAAGTACACGTCGGAAGAGGTCGTCTTTGAGACGACGCTGGCCGAGCTCACCGGGACCAACATGCAATTGGCATTCGACGGCACGATCACGGAGACGCCGGCCTCAGCCATCCAGGTCGGCATGACCGAGATGGAGATGGGCGGCGATGTGACGCCGAAACTCTACGCGTTCGGCTTCGAGGGGGAGTACGTCGACGACGATAACGTGAGCTTCCCAGTGCGCATCCTCGCCTATCGCGCTACACCCGTGCTCGGTGGGCAGTTGCAGTTCGCCAAGGCAGCCGCGGTCGGGATCCCGATCCGGGTCGAGCTCGAGGCGGATACGACGAAGGACCCCGGCAAGCAGATGATGCTCTGGCAGAAGGTTCACACCGCCGCGGGCAGCTAAGGCTGCTGCGGATTCCGGAACGGATTCGACGAGACGATGAGATGAGGGCGGCCACACAGGGCCGCCCCTACCCGATGGGGAGGGCTGATGCCGCGCACCGCGAACGTTACCCTGGCGGGCAAAGAGTACGTCATTGGGGAGCTCTCCAGCCGCCTCAATGCCGAGTGGCGGGCCAACCTGGCCGGGCCATTCGCCGACCTGGCGGCGCTACTGACGGGCTGGCAGGACATCGAGATCAACATCGGGGGCGTTGGCGCGCTGATCCAGCGCATCCAGACGTTGTTCCTGGGGAGCGCCGACCTGCTCGTCGGCCTACTGTTTGACTACAGCGTCGAGCTGGCCGCCGACCGGGAGCGCATCCAGGATGCGAGCTATGACAGCGAGATCATGCAGGCGTTCCTGGAGGTCCTGACGCTCGCGTACCCTTTCGGTTCCCTGATGCAAAAGCTGGCGCCGCTGCTCGGGAGTGGCTCGCCGAAGCGTCGGACTGGGCCGAGCTCGCCCTCTCCCAGTGGGGACGGTGGGACGACGAGCTCGACGACGAAACGCAAGCGGCACTCCTCACCAGCTACGTAGCGCGGCGACGGTGGGAGGCGACGGTGCTGGCGGGCGAGATCGTGCGACTGCTTGCGGTGGCGATGGGGGGCGGGGGCACTGATTCGCCGCAGAGGACGCAGAGAGCGCAGAGGGATCGACGGATCGGACGGGGGATGGGGAAGGGCGCGAAGGTGGCGGTCGAGGACGTGGGGCAGTTCGAGCGGGTGAGTGCGGACAGTTTCATGGCGATGCTGGGCGTATCTTGGAACTGAGTTGGGAGCGATAACCGTTGGCCAAACTGGGTGAAGCCTGGGTCCTGATTGGCGGGGATTCTGAGAAGCTCAAGCGCGCCTTCACGGCTAGCGAGCACGAGGCGGGCGGGTTCGTTGCGTCCGTCGGGCGCATCATTGAGACGGGCATCGGCGTCGCGCTCGGCAACCTGGCCACCAAAGCGGCGGAACTCGTCGGGCGCGGACTGAAGCAGGCGATCACCGGTCTGGGCACCGCTGCCTACAACGCGGCGATTCAGGCGGCGCCGCTCCAGGGCATCCTCGACGGCTTTGCAGTCTCCGCAGCCAAGGCCAGCATGGGTAGCGAGGAATTCCTGGCGGCGCTGAACGCGGCCAGCAACGGCATGGTGACGCAGATCAACCTGATGAAGGCGGCAAACGTCGCACTAACGGGCGCGGAGGGCGCTTTCGCTGAGGAGTTCGGGCGGGCTCTGCCCACGTTGCTGGAGGCGGCTCGCGTCGCCGCCAAACGCACCGGCCAGGATGTGACGTTCCTATTCGAC
>DATLAX010000130.1:0-4171 GCA_035527215.1 Dehalococcoidia bacterium | reverse complement strand
CGGCAAATCAAGGCCGGCCAGCAGCACCATGTTCTCGATGCGGGCCAGGGCGTCGCGCGTGGAGTTGGCGTGCACCGTGGTCATCGATCCCTCATGGCCGGTGTTCATCGCCTGCATCATGTCGAACGCTTCCGGGCCGCGCACCTCACCGACGATGATGCGGTCGGGGCGCATGCGGAGAGCGTTGCGGAACAGGTCGCGCTGCGTCACCTCATTCTTGCCCTCGATGTTCGGCGGCCGTCCTTCCATGCGGATCACGTGGCTCTGTTGGAGATTCAGCTCGATGGGGTCTTCGATGGTAATGATCCGCTCGCTGCTCGGGATGAAAGCAGAGGCGGCGTTAAGGAGCGTTGTCTTGCCCGTACCGGTGCCGCCGGAGATCACCGTGTTCATCCGCAGTCGCACGCACGCCTGGAAAAAATCCGATAGCTGCTCCGTCAACGTGTTGTTGCCGATGAGGTCCGTGATGGTGTACTTGTCCGGCCGGAACTTGCGTACGGTTAGGATGGGGCTCTTGGGCACCAGCGGCGGGATGATTACGTTGACGCGCGAGCCGTCCGGCAGACGGGCGTCCACGTACGGCGATTGCTCGTCGACGCGGCGACCCAACGGCGCGATGATCCGGTCGATGATGCGCATGATGTGCATCTTGTCGCGGAAGCGCACGTCCGAGAGGTACATGATGCCGTCGCGCTCGTAGTAGACTTCGTCCGGCGCGTTCACCATGACCTCGGAGATCGTCGTGTCGCCGAGCAGGGGCTCGATGGGTCCCAGCCCTATCGCCTCGTCGACGACGCGGCGCACGACGCGCTCCTTCTCCTCGCCGTAAACTGAAGGCGCGAGCTGCCCCAACAGGGTACGCGCCGTCACCTCCACCGCTTCTCGCGCCTCGGCAGGCGCCAGCTTCTCCACCGCCTCCAGGTCTATCTCGCGGATCAGGTTCTGATGGACGGCGAACACCAGCTCGAACTCCTCGGCCGACAGGCGCTCTCCGTCTTCTTCCGGCTTCGCGGCCGGCGGCTGCTCTATCTCGGTGATTTCGTCTATGTCTTTCATCACGCCTGGCTCTCCTTTGCTGTGGTCTTACGCTGACGTTCACCTTCCCAGCCCCTGGATAGCCCCAGGCGAGCGAAAAGACCCTGGCGCGCCGGCTTGATGCCGACTACCGTCCGTGCCAGGTCTGTGAGGTTGCGCGCCCCCGACGCCGACGGGTGTTTCAGCACCGCCGGCTCGCCGATCTGGGAGTCGCGGTGCACCTTCTGGTCGAAGGGCACCTGCCAGAACACCTCGTGCCCCAGCACCTCTTCGATCGTCGTCGTGCGGACGCCGTCGCGCGTCGCCAGGTCGTTCGTGATAATGCGCACCCGCTCCTCCGGGTACGACGTCGACCGCAGCGCCTCCAGCGCCCGCAGCGAGTCGCGCACGCTCGCGAACTCAGTCGTCACGATCCAGAGCACGAGCGACGCGGCCTGGAGAGCGGCCAGCGTCAGGTCGTTCAGGATACCCACGGTATCGATGACGACGATGTCATGGCTCTTGGACAGCAATTCGATTATCTTGCGAAAGTCGTCGGGCTTGATGCTGCGCCAGGCCATCGGCTGCGACGGCGCGGCCAGCACGTTGAGCCCGCTCGAGTGTTGTATCAGGTACTTGGGGAGCGTGTCCCGCGTCACCTTCGACAGGTCGCGCGCCAGGTCGACGACGCTGCGCTCCGGCTGCAGGTCGAGCATCCCGCAGACGTCGCCGAAGCCGCTGTCGCCGTCCACCAGCACGATCGACTGCCCTGTCTCCCGCACGAGCGCCGCCGCCAGGTTCACCGCCACCGTCGTCTTGCCGACGCCTCCCTTGGCGCCGAAGACGGTGATGACGCTCCCCTGCGGGCCCCAGGCCGCCGTCTGCCCCCGCGCTCGCATCTGCCGCCGCTCTTCCGCCTCCAGCACGGAGACTATCGACCGGCCGACGTCGTCCGCGCTCGCGGGCATCGTCAGGTAGTCGCGGGCGCCGGCCAGCATGGCCCGGCGCGCCAGGTCGATGTCGCGCGAGGAAGAGTAGACGATGACCGGCGTCTCCGGCAGGGCGTTGAGCAGCGATTCCACGGTCTGCATCGACCGCACGACCGGCTCGCGCATGCCCAGGAGCACGACGTCCGGCTTCAGGTCCACCGCGGTCGACACCGCCTGGGTGCCGAAGCCGGCCTCACCGGCGATAACGAAGTTAGACGCCTTGACGGACTTCTTGAGGTCGTAGCGGGCCTTCGCGTCCTGATCGATAACTAACACAGCGGGGATTTTCGCCATTGTTCACTCCTAGGGAGATGGGGTCTTGCGCACGGCGCCGTACGGGATAAGGTCCGTTTCCGGCGGCTCACCGACGGCGCGGTCGCCGTAGGACCGCAGCGACAGCGCCAGGTCGCCCTTCGCCTGCACGAGCGCCAGCAGCTGCGCCTGCTCCTGCGTCACCGCCAGCGTGACCGTGCGCGCCTTCGGGTTCGGCTCTACGTCCTCCGGGCGCTCCCCCAGAGTGCCCGACGGCACGGGCGTCGCGGTCGTCTCTGCCGCCGGCGGGACGGGCTCCTGCGCCTCCTGCGCCACCGCCAGCACCTCGATGTTCTGGATCAGCGTCACGGCCTTGTCGACGCCGACCAACCCCTCGTCGAAGATGGCGATCACGTCCACCAGGTCGCCCGGCAGTATCAGCCCGCCGGCGCCGCTCTCCTCCGATACTCTGATGGCGAAGGCGCGCGTGCCCGCCGGCAGGACGAACGACAGCCCCTGGTCCTTGACGTCATCGGTGACGCCTATCTTCAGCGACGTCACCTGCTCGTTCTCGACCAGCGGGTAGCGCGTGGTCTGCCCCACCAGCGCCGACGGGTCGGAGTAGGTATCGCTGAGCACACTGTCCACCGGCACGTCGATGGTCTTGAGCATGTCGGTCTCGAGGTCGGTGCGCGGGCTAATGTTCTTTGCCGCGACGACGACGGTCTTCGTGTCGGCGGCGGAGGCCTCGTCCTTGCTGTCGCTGCCGCGGCTGAGGGCGACGAAGGCGAGGATGGCCGCCACGGCTGCGAAGACCAGGGCGAGCAGCAACAGTCCGCGTCCGGATCCTTTGGGGATGTTTGAGACTCTATTTGCCATGCTCTTCCTCCGCTATTCGACCAGGTACAGTTGCATTCTGCCGTATGGGGTGGCCGGTCCGCCCGGCCCGCCGATGTCGACGTAGTTGATGAACGTGCCAGTCATGAAGATATGCCCGGTGTTGGAGAGCGGCCCACCCTCCTTCTTCGTAAGGCAATGAGGGTCGAACGCGCCGTCGTCATCGTGACAGCCTTCGATGAAGAAGCCGGCGAACCCGCGAATTGCGCAGGGATGTTGGCCAGTGCAGTTCCCGCCCGCCGGGAACTGATCGAGGAGGACGACGGTCACCAGTCGGGGTGCGGTGCAATCGCGCTTGACGAAGGTGACGGTTGGCCCCGGCTCGATGGAAAGCAGTTCATCGCCGCAGCCCACCCCCTGAGCGCAAAGCGCCTCCCACCACTCGTCGATGCCGTCGGCGCTTGTACCGAAGTCGGGGCCGTAGAGATCGTTGCATTCCCCTTCCCCCAGTAGCCGCGTCTGGAGACCGCTCATGACGGGCTTGGCCCTGTTTCCCGTAAGGGAGACCACGCAGTAGCCTACCGGTGCACCTGAAGCATCACAGTCATTACCAGGAGTCCCTGGCGGTGCCACCGCGCACCAGGTGTGTGCGCCGCGCGCGACTTGGGTTTCCAGGTCTGTATTGGATATGTGCGCATTCTGATCACTGCACAGCCGGGTCCAGTCCGCCGGGTCGTCTGAAGGGCTATCGTAGAGCTTCAGGTACTGGCCCTCGCCGGACTCCCCTTCGGGCACTCGCAACGTAATAGTGCAATCCGCGCCAAATTGCGGAACGCCATTCTCGAAGCACTCGGACGTGTTTACTGGTATACCGAAGGGGAGCAGACTGTCCGCCAGTTGGGGAGAACCCACGCAGACTTTTGCGTGCGCGCCGACATGAAATCCCGCCGCCTGGAAGGCCCTCATGAAGAGCAATGGCGCATCCTTGGAGACGTCGACGATGACACCATCAGGCTTGCCGTCGTAGGAGGTGATTCCCCAACAGTCATCGATCACGTCCGGCGTGCCGTTGGCAAAAT
>DATLAX010000129.1:0-2613 GCA_035527215.1 Dehalococcoidia bacterium | reverse complement strand
GCGTTCGTCTTCCCCAAGGGTCGCGAGACCGCCCTGCCCCGCGGCGTGCGCTTCGCGGTGGACTGTCGGGGCGCGGCCCGGCTCAGGGCAGCCGAGTTGGCTGGGGCGATGGGCGGCTCGATCGTCGATGTGCCGGCGGCGGCTCGCAGCGCATACCATGCGGCCGCGGTGTTGGCGAGCAACCAGCTGGTCGCGGTGATCGCCACGGCCCGGGATCTGCTCGTCAGCCACGGGGTGCCGGCCGGGGAAGCGGAAGCCCTGCTCGCCGGCCTGGCTCGCGGGGCGGTGGAGAGCGTCCTGGAACTGGGCGCGGAAGGCGCCCTCACCGGGCCGATCCGCCGCGGCGACGCGGCCACGGTCGCGGCGCACCTCGCGGCCCTGGGTGGGGATCCGTGCGCCCTGCACCTCTACATCGCCCTGTCCCGGGCGACCCTGGCCCTGGCCGCACGGGATCCGGCCTATCCGCCCGCCGTGGCCGCGGCCATCACCGCCCTGCTCGACGGCAGGCCGTAGACAGAATGGACCGACCGGCCCGTTTCGCATCTTTCGTAGGTTAAGCTGCGAAGCGGAAACCACGTAGCTCAGAGCTACATACGAAAGGAGCCGGTCGTGTCCGCCAATCAGAATACCATTTTCGTCGGGATGGATGTTCACAAAGCCGCGATCAACGTCGCCGTGGCCGCGAGCGGCAGGCGAGAGCCCGAAGCGGAGTGGCAGCTTGCCAACGAGCCGCGGGCGGTCAAGAAGCTGATGAAGAAGCTGAAGGAGATGACGCACGGCACGGTGATGGCTGCGTACGAGGCGGGGCCGTGCGGGTACACGCTGCAGCGACAGATGTGCGAGCAGGGCATCGATTGCATCGTCGTGGCGCCGTCGTTGATTCCGGTGAAGCCGGGCGAGCATGTGAAGACGGACCGGCGAGACGCGCGAAGGCTCGCGTCGCTGCTGCAGGCCGGGCTTCTCACCGAGGTGTGCCCGCCGACGCCGGAGGACGAGTCCGTGCGCGACCTGACGCGGGCTCGCGAGGACGTGAAGCAAGACCAGATGCGTGCGCGGCACCGGCTGGGGAAGATGCTGCTGCGCCATGGTTTCGTTTTCCGTGACGGGAAGAACTGGACGAAGCGTCACCGGGAGTGGCTGCGGCAGGTGCGCCTCGGCGACGGGACTTCGCAACTGGTCTTCGAGGGCTACGTGCTCACGCTGGAGCAGGTCGAGGAGCGGCTGAAGCGGGTCGACGAACAGCTCGAGGAGGTGGCGCAGAGCGAGCGCTACCGCAAGCAGGTCGGCTGGCTCCGCTGCCTTCGCGGCATCGACACGGTGACGGCGATGGCGCTTCTGGCAGAGTTGCATGACTTCCGGCGCTTCACAAACCCGCGCGAGCTGATGTCGTTTCTGGGGATGACGCCGAGCGAGCACACGAGCTCGAGCCGCGTGCGGCGGGGGAGCATCACGAAGGCGGGGAACACCCACGTGCGGCGGGTGCTCATCGAAGCCGCGCACCACTACCGTCATCGGCCGTCGGTGAACTCGTACGTTCGCCAGCGTCGAAACGGACAGCCGGCCTGGGTGCTCGCGATCGCGGACCGCGCGCAAGAGCGGCTGCACAGCCGGTACTTCAAGCTCAAGGAGGGGTACAAGAAGCCGCACAACGTCGCGGTGGTGGCGGTCGCGCGCGAGCTCGTCGGCTTCGTTTGGGCGGTGCTGCGCCACGGCGAGTCGGCTTGAACGCGACAAGAGATTTCGGAGGCTGAGGACGGCGGATGAGGCCAGGCACGACAAGGCGAAAGCGCGGCGTCCCTATGCGACAGAGAGGGCTTCCCTCCCGGACCCGCGACAGTAGACGGCGCTTCAGCCCGACGGAGAACAGTCATGCGGCTCTGTACGCGGCGACGCGTGCAACCCGCGCATATCAGAGTGATTCGTCGTCGAAGCAGCCGCCCTCGTCCGTCGTCTTCAGTCTCCGAATCCGAGGCAGTCCGTCGCGAAGAAACATTTCAATTGATCGGTCGGTCCATATCTGGGACGCGGTTCATCCGCGTCCGCCGGCCCGCGCCCACGAGGAGCGCGGTCAGGATGTCGCCGATGGCGAAAAGCCCCGCGGGCTGGAACTTCCGAATCCGGCTCACTTTTCTTGCCGAAGCGCGAACGCGCGAAGGAAGACGCAGGGGCGCCTTCGGTCCCATCGGTCCCATCCGTCCCCTCGGTCCCATCCGTCCCCTGCCAGCGCCCGCGCCGCGCCCTCGTCGCCCTGTTGAACAGCCACGGCACGGACCGCGCGGACGTGACGACCTTCTCGCTGTTCGTCGAATTCGCGTAGTCGGTCATCGACCAGCTGAACGGCTCGTCGTTGAAGTCGCCCATCACGACCACTGCCGCGTCCTTTCGGCCGCGGCCACGAGGGCCGCGGTCAGGATGTCGCCGTGGGCGACAAGCCCAAAGGGCTGGTGGCTTCCGAATCCCGGATCACGCAGGGGCTACAGCGCCACCCGGCATAGAAAGAGCGTCCAACCCGTCCGACAGGTCCGACCTGTCCGACGGAAGAGCCCCTTGTCCGCGGGAGAAGGCGTCGCCGTTCCGGCTCCCTCCCCTCCCGGGGGAGGGTCGGGGTGGGGG
>DATLAX010000128.1:0-7750 GCA_035527215.1 Dehalococcoidia bacterium | reverse complement strand
TTGCATAGTAGAAGTAGTACCTCTTGGCTTCCTTGCCCTCGCCCTTCAGGATCGCGTCGACCTCTTTTACAAACTTGGGGGCCGCATTGTAGGGGCCGTCGCAGACCTTGCTCAAGAACACGCCGGAGAGCTTCACCATCTTGCCCCCCGGCACGTCCTTGGTCACGTTCACGTGGATCTCGGACTTCCAGGGCGACGGGTCGTAGGCAAGCATCAGGAAGTCATCCAGCGCCGTGGCTGCGCCGGCTTCCTCCACCTTCTTCATCATCCGCCTGACGACTCCACCCATGTTGAGAGGGATGTGCATGAACTGGATGGTGTTGTCCTGGAGGAACAGCTTGTCCTTCCAGACGTGGGTCTTCCCGTCCCAACGCTCCATATCGATGTCCGGGCAGCAAATCTCTTCCGGCGATTCCGACCCTGTCATTGTCATCTCTCCCGGTTGCGTGTCTCGCTGCCGTTTGGAGGGCCGTGAGGGATTCGAACCCTCGACTCCCGGATTAAAAGTCCGGAGCTCTACCGCTGAGCTAACGGCCCCTCTGGCAATATAGAAGACCCTCAGAACACCTGTCAAACAAAGAGGCGGGCAAGATGCCCGCCCCACGCGATCGGGAACAGAGCCTGTACGTCTCCGTCAGCGGCACGCCCTCGCGACACAACGGACACTCCGCCGCCTCGTACGACGCCACGACAAGCTCCAGACAGGCGAAGAACGGCAGGCCGAAGTCCGCCTTCCCGCCCGTCCGGTCGACCAGCACCGCCACGCCCACAGGCTCGCCGCCCTCACGTCGCACCGCGTCGATGACCTGCCGGATGCTGCCGCCCGTCGTCAGCACGTCGTCCACCACCAGCACGCGCTCGCCCTGTTTCACGCGAAACCCGCGCAAGAAGCGGCGCTCCTCGCCGACGGTCTCCGCGAAGATGCCCCTCACGCCGAGCTGCCGCGCCACCTCGAAGCTGAGGATGACGCCGCCCGTCGTCGGCCCGGCGACGAGGTCGACGCCGCTGCCGCGGAAGCGATCGGCGATGAGGCCGCAGAGCCGTTGCGTGTGGGCAGGATACTGAAGGACCTGGAACTTCTCGAAGTAGATGTCCGAGTGGCGGCCCGACGTGAGCTTGAAGTGCCCCTCGAGGACGGCGCCGGCCTGACGCAACATCTCCAGGAGCTCTTCTCTCAAGGCGACTCCCCTTCCACGCCCATCGGTTGGACCGACGGGTCGGAGATGAGGCCGAAATCGGAGAACGGCCAGTACGATACCCAGGCGCGACCCACTATATCTTCCTCCGGCACGTATCCCCAACTGCGGGAGTCGTAGCTATTGTTGCGGTTGTCGCCGAGAACGAAGTATTGCCCGTCCGGCACGACCTGCGGGCCGAACGTGTAGCTCGGTCTCTCTAAGATGTACTTCTCGTCCAGCACGCCGCCGTTGACAAAGACAAGCCCATCTTTTACTTCCACCTCATCGCCCGGCTCACCGATGATGCGCTTGATGAAGTCGCGATCCGTCTGGTTCGGGAAATGGAAGACGACGATGTCGCCACGTCGCGGCGCTCGGAAGATGTGGCGCACGGGGTTATCGCCGGCATCGAAGAAGGGCAGGAAGTCCAGGAAGCCGAGGTCGACCTTGAAGTAGAGGGCCTTATTCACCAGTATGTACTGCCCGTCGTGCATCGTCCCTTCCATGCTCGATCCCTCGACGCGGAAGTTCTGCACCATCGCCCGCACGCCGACGAAGATCAGCAGCGCCAGGATTACCGTCTCTATCAGATCCCGCGCTAGACGCCCCAGGCGTATGCCGAAGTGGGCTTCCGCCTCGATGGGCTGCGTTCGCTCGTCGGGCATCCACGGTGGATAAGTGCCCCGCAGACCCGTATCCGTCGACCAGACGAAGTCCGGCGTGACAGCCTCAGCCCTGTCGGGTCGCGCCGGCGGCGGCGGTGCCGGCGGGCCGGTATCAGTCGACCAGGGGGCATCCGGCTGCATCGGCGGCGGCAGCGCAGGCAGGCCGCTGTCCGTCCACCAGGCGGAGCCCTGGGAGGCGGCGGAGCTATCAGGAGAAGGCGGAGAAGGCGATTCAACCTTCTCGCTCTGGGCCTCGTCCGGGTCTATGGGGCGGTCCTCAGGGGGTTCTTCGAGCATATCTTCGAAACGATTATAGCACGCCCTGCATCCTATCAGACTATCGACATGGCCCGCCCGTTACGTTAACGAGACGCGAGGCGTGCCTTCGGCGCCGCGAACCAGTAGGATTAGACCACTCCGGCTGCGGCAAATCTACCGTTCTTCTGTTAAGATTGTGACAACAGATTCCGGACTCCGGAGGTGCAGGCTGCCCCGCGAGAACCTCCAGGCCAGCATCGACGATGCCGCGCTGGTCGCGCGCGCCCGGACGGGCGACCTCGCAGCATTCAACCCCCTCGTCGAGACGCACCAGGACACCGTCTACAACCTCTGCCTGCGCATGCTCGCCTCGCCCCATGCCGCCGAGGATGTAACCCAGGACGTCTTTCTGACGGCCTATCGCCGCATCGATAGCTATCGCGGCGGCGTGTTCCGCGACTGGCTGCTGCGCATCGCCGCCAACGCCTGCACGGACGAGTTGCGACGTCGCGGGCGGCGCCCTCAAACGTCGCTGGACCTCGTGACCGATGGCGGCTCCCCTATCGACGTGCCGGACGAGTCCGAGTCGCCGGAAGAGAGCGTCCTTCGCGGCGAGCTCAGCCGCCATATCCAGGCCGGCCTCATGGCGCTCCCTTCCGACCAGCGCGCCGTTGTTATCCTCTGCGACGTGCAGGGCCTCAGCTACGACGAGATAGCGGAGACGCTGAACGCTTCCCTGGGCACCGTGAAATCGCGCCTCAGCCGCGGCCGCGCCCGTCTGCGCGAGATTTTGCTGCGACAAAGGGAACTTTTGCCCCATCAGTTTCGTCATACTGTTTGAAGCCCGCTATCAGCCGGACTTCGGAGAAGAGGAGGGCCCCGTGAGGCTTCTAAGGTCTCATCGCCGTCACGCCAGTGAGGAAGAGCTGTCGACCTACCTCGACGGCCGCCTGCCGCCCCGCGCCCAGGCGCGCGTCGATGCCCATCTCCAGGCGTGCGCGGACTGCAGCCGCAAGCTGGAGGAGATACGATTGCTCGCCGCCGAGATGCGCCGGCTGCCCCGGGCAACGGCGCCGCGCTCCTTCGCGATCTCGCCGGAGCTGGCGGCAGTCACGCGTGGCGAAGCCGATCGCTCGCGGCAGGAGGAGAAGACGGCCGCCCGGCGCGTCTACCTAGGCTTCAGCGGCGCAACGGTGGCCGTGGCAATCCTGCTGGTCGCCGTAGTGGGCGCCGACCTGCTCGTGTCGAGAGGCGGCGAGGACTCGCCGACAGGCAGGGTAGCCAGCAGCCGCGAGGCCGAGCCTGCCGGCGCTGCCGAGACCGGCCAGGCCGCCGAGGGAATCGCCGGTGAGAATGAGGACCTGACGCCCGGTGTGGCCCCGTCCGTGCCCGGCGCCGTCCCCGACAGCACCGAGTCCCTGTCGAAGGACGCTGCCTCGACGCCCGACTACGCCGGAGCCTCACCGACCGGCGAAGGGACAACGACGGCGCAGAGGGCCCAACCAGGCTCGGAAGAGAACTCCCACGTCTGGCTGTGGGCCATCGAAGGAGCGGCGGCGGGGCTCATCGTCGGTTTCGGCGTGTCCGCGTTCTGGATGCGTCGACGCTGGGCCCGGATCGATCGCAGTTAGCACCAGTCCAAAGGAGCGAACCATCATGAAGAGGCAAATCGCAGTAATCGCCCTGATCACTTTCGGGCTGCTTGCCTTCCTGGGCACCGCCTGCGAAGGCGACAAGATAACCGTGGCTTCGCCGAACGGCAACACGCTGCAGGGCATCACCGTCAGCGGCGAAGGCAAGGCGACCGGCCAGCCCGACATCGCCCTGCTGTCGCTGGGCATCAGCACCCTCCGTCCGACCGTCGCCGAGGCGCGCGACGAAGCCGCGTCGACGATGCAGAAGGTGATCGACTCCGTGAAGGGTAACGGCGTCGCCGAGAAGGACATCCAGAGCACGCAGTACAGCATCTATCCGGAGTACGACTACTCCATCCGCGGCTCGCAGAAGCTGCTCGGCTATCGCATCACCAACACGGTCAGCATCAAGGTGCGCGATATCGACAAGACGAGCGACGTCCTCGACGGCGCGACCGCGGCCGGCGGCGACCTGACACAGGTTCAGAACATCACCTTCACTATCGACGAGCCGGACGCGCTGCGCGACCAGGCCCGCGAGGACGCCGTCAAAGACGCCAAGGCCCGCGCCCAGCGCCTCGCCGACACGGCGGGCGTCAAGCTGGGCGACCCGATCTCGATCACGGAGAGCAGCGTCTCGCCGCCGGTCCCGATGGCAGCGGACATGCGCGAAACCCTGGGTTCCGGCGAGGAATCTACTCCGATCCAACCAGGCGAGCTCGACGTCAACCTGACGGTGCAGGTCGTCTTCGCCATCGAATAGCGTCACTTCACTTGAACGGCGTCTTCCGACCGTCCTTTCGGTGACGGCCGGAAGACAAGGAGGCAACACATGAACCGCCGAACAGCAATCGCCGGGATGTGCGCAGTCTTCCTGGGCATCGCCCTCGTCCTGGCCGCCTGCGCCGGGTCAGAGAACGGCTCCGACCAGTCGCTGGCCCGGTCCGAGAAGAGCACGGGGGCGGGGCAAGCCGTTGAGGGCCTCGCCCCAATGGTTTCCGGAGAAGCCAACGACGAGGCCGTGAGCGAGCCGGGCCTCGTCCCGTCCGACCAGTCCCTCGACCGCAAGATCATCCAGAACACGTCGATGGACCTCCAGGTCGAAGACGTCTCCAACTCCTACCAGAAAGTGGCGACGATCGCGCTCGACGCCGGCGGCTTCGTCCTGGACTCCTCCGTGTCGGCCAACGAGGACCAGCCGCGGGCGAGCCTGACGATCCGCGTGCCGACCTCGCAGTACGAGTCCGTCCTCAACTCCCTCCGCGGCCTGGCCGTCAAGGTGCAGAACGAGACCTCCAAGGCCCAGGACGTGACCGAGCAGTACACCGACCTCCAGGCGCGGCTGCGAAGCGCCCAGGCCGTCGAGGCGCGCTACCTCGATCTGCTCAATCGCGCGGAGACCATCGACGACGTGCTCAAGGTCCAGAACTACCTCACGCCCGCGCGGCTCGAAGTCGAGCAGATACAGGGCCAGATCAATCTCATGGACAAGCTCTCATCCCTGGCGACGATCAGCGTCAACCTCAGCACAGAGCCGCCGGCGGCCGTCTCTTCGGACTCGCACCCCGACCCGCTGGCCGCGGCAGGCCGTGGCTGGGAGTCGTCGCTGCTGTTCCTGCGCGCCGTGGGTGCGGGAGTGTTCGTCGCCGCGACGTTCCTCTGGTGGCTGGCGCCGATACTGGTGATCGTTGGCGTCGGATTCCTGGTGCGCTACCGGATGATTCGAAAGTCCGGCAGCACCCACTAGCGAAAGGCGGTCTACGCAACAGGTCCGACGTCTCGACGTCCGGCAGCCCCCATAGCCCGCTTTCTCGCAGGCTGCTATGCTGGGGCTGCCTGCTATCTCACGCGACGCGAGGCCCACTTCTCTTGGCGTCGCCGCGTGCAATCGCACACCTAGAAAGACGGCGCCTTCAGGCGTGCTATCACACGGAGAGCTAATCGGTATCGGCGTCGGCGCCAGCCTTGCCGCCGGCCTGGCGACGGGCCTGGGCGCGTTGCCCGCCGCTCTCCTTCCCCGCACGTCGGACAAGCTCATGGACGGCGCGCTGGGCTTTGCGGGCGGCGTGATGCTCTCCGTCACGACATTCGGACTGCTGTTGCCCGCCATCGACCAGGGCGGCGTCGGCGAGGCGGCTCTGGGGGTGGCGGTCGGCGCCGGCTTCCTGGCCCTCATCGACCGCTCCGTGCCGCACTTTCACTTCATGGAGGGACCGGAGGGGCCGCGCGTGAGCCTCCAGCGGGCGTGGCTGATTGTACTGGCGCTCACCATCCACAACTTCCCGGAGGGTCTTGCCGTCGGCGTCACCTTCGGCAGAAACGACATCCACGCCGGCGTCATACTTGCCATCGGAATCGGCATCCAGAACATGCCGGAGGGGCTCGCCGTCGCCCTGCCGCTCGCCAGGGAGGGCTACCGGTCGGGGAAAGCCATCGGCTACGCCACGCTGACGGGCCTCGTCGAGCCGGTCGCCGGGCTGCTCGGCGTCTCGCTCGTAATCGTCTTCGACCGGTTGCTGCCTCTCGGGCTCGCGTTCGCAGCGGGCGCAATGGCCTACGTCCTTGTGGACGAGATTGCCCCCGAAAGCTACCGTCGCGGCCACATCCGATGGGCGACCTTCGGCATCCTCGGCGGCTTCACGATGATGACCGCGCTGGAACGTCTCTTCGCCTGAGAGGCCACCCCTCCTCTTGCCGAGCCACCTTCGCTGCGTTATACTGCCGACGAATAAGCAAGACAAAATGATAAAGTAGGTGATCGCTATGAAGCTATCCTGCCTCCAAGAGAACCTCGCGCGCGGCCTCGGTATCGTCGGACGGGCGGTCGCGACCCGTAGCACGCTGCCCATCACCGGCCACGTCCTCATCGCCAGCGACGGCGGCCGCCTCAAGCTCTCGGCCACCAACCTCGAGATCGCCCTCACCTGCTGGATCGGCGCTCAAATCGAGGAGGAGGGCGCGATAACGATTCCCGCCCGCCTGCTCACCGACTTCGTCAGCTCTCTGCCGCCGGAGCGCATCGACGTGACGCTCCCCGCTCGCTCGCGCCAGCTCCGCCTCGTCTGCGCCCGCAACGAGGCGACGATCGGCGGCATGGACGCCGACGACTTCCCGCCGATCCCGCGCGTCGAGGGCGGCGAAGGGTTCGCGCTCGACCCCAAGGCGCTGCACACGGCGATCACGCAGGTCGTCTTCGCCGCCGCCACCGATGACTCGCGGCCCGTGCTCACCGGCGTCCACACGCTCATGGAGGGCGCGGACCTGACGCTCGCCGCCGCCGACGGCTTCCGCCTGTCGGTGCACCACCTGCCCCTGGGCCAGTCCGTCGCCGAGCGCACGGAGGTGATCATCCCGGCGCGCGCCCTCGCCGAGGTCAACCGTCTCCTCGCCGACGAGGACGAGCCGGTGCAGATGATGCTCAACGCCAACCGCACGCAGGCCCTCTTCCGGCTGAAGAACGTGGAGATGGTGGCGCAGCTAATCCAGGGCACGTTCCCCAACTACAGCCAGCTCATACCGTCGGGCCACACCAGCAAGGCGACCGTCAGCGTCGCCGACTTCCTGCGCGAGACGCGCATCGCCTCCATCTTCGCCCGCGACGGCAGCGGCATCGTGCGACTGGTCATGACGCCGGGCGAGGAGCTGACCCCCGGCAAGATAGCGATCTCCGCCCGCGCCGAGGAGATCGGCGACAACATGGGCGAGATCGACGCCGTGATCGAGGGCGAGGAGGCGAAGATCGCCTTCAACGGCAAGTACCTCCAGGACGTGCTCGCGGTGCTGGAGGACGGGCAGGTGGCGCTGGAGACGACGAACCCGTCGAGCCCCGGCGTCCTGCGGCCGGTGGGCGTGGAGAACTACGTCCACGTCATCATGCCCATGTTCGTCCAGTGGTAGGCTACGCGTGGCAACGATCCACCTCAATCGGGCGTGGCAGCTGGGAAAAGAGCTTGCCAGCGGCGGCTTCGGGCGCGTCTGCGAGAGCAATGCGGACGACGGCTCGGCGGTCGTCCTA
>DATLAX010000127.1:0-23412 GCA_035527215.1 Dehalococcoidia bacterium | reverse complement strand
TTTCGATAGGGGCGATCAAGGATCATTGCAGAGTAGGCATCCACAAGGGCCATGATCCGTCCGGGAAGTGGGATCTCCTCGCCCTTCAAGCCCCGCGGGTAGCCGGTGCCGTCCCAGCGCTCGTGATGGCTGTAAACGGCGTCCGATACGTCCTGCAGGTTCGGGACACCGTGCACGATGAGGTTGCTGAGGACGACATGGTCGCGCATGATCCGGGTCTCTTCGTCAGTCAGCTTCCCCGGCTTCTTGAGGATATCGTCGGGCACGCCGATCTTGCCGACGTCGTGAAGGAGACCGCCTATGCGCAGGGCGTTCACTGCCCCCTCCGAGAGGCCGACCGCCTTGCCCACGGCAACGGCGAATTCAGCGTTCTGCTGTGAGTGGCGACGCGTGTAACGGTCCTTCCGGTCGACGGCCCGTACGAGGGCATCGAGCACTCCGAACGGCGTCCGCTGCTTCCCGACGGCCGCGCCGGAATCGCGCTGGGCGACTACCAGCGCGCTGCCCGGGAGTTGTCTGGCTTCGAGGAGGGAGGCGTCCGCATAGGCGACGAGTTCTTCCTTGTGCCTGCTGTCGTCCGGGCAGACGGCCAGACCGATGCTGAGCACGATCGGGAGGTCGCCGCCTCGACGCGGCCGGACGCGCTCCTGGGCGAGTGCTTCGAGCAGAGAGGCACTGTAACGCGCAGCCGAGTCGCGGTCCGTGTCGGGAAGAATTGCCATGAACTCGTCACCGCCGTAGCGGCCGACGACACTGTTTTCGCTGAACCGCCCTCGAAGCACGTCCGCGACTTGCCTTAGCAGATGGTCGCCCTCCTGGTGCCCGTAGGTATCATTGAACAGCTTGAAGCCGTCGACGTCCATCATCACAACGGCAAGCGGGCGGCCGGTCGTCGCACTGCGTTGAATCTCGCGGTCAAGGATATCGTGCAGCGAGCGGTGATTGTACAGTCCCGTCAGACTGTCGGTTTCTGCAAGATGCCTGAGGGTCTCTTCCGCTCGCTGTCGCTCCTCGACCATGACGTTGAACGCCCGAGCGAGCGACCCCACCTCCTGAGGACCATTGACGTCGGCCCTCGTATTCAGGTCTCCGGCCGCCACCGCGCTGGCGACGCGCTCAAGGGAGCGAAGCGGCCGCACGACTGAAAATACCATCGTCAGCGTGCCAACGGCGGCGAGGAAGGCAGTGACGGTCAGGCCTACTATCAGCGCCAGGCTCTTGTCGACGGCCTGCTTGGCCGCAGACGTTTCGCCGACAAGCTGCGCCTGCTGGCTCTCGCTCAGTCGTGCCAGCTGTTCCATTGTGTCTCTGAACTGAGGCCAGAGCGCGGGAATAAACTCCTGCCCAAGTTGCAGCCTCTCCTCCTGGGAGACGGCATCACCTACAGCCAGGAAGCCGTCGGTCTGCGACTGCCACTCGTCGATCTGTCCGGCGATAGTGTCCAGCCGCACGAGGTCAGTCTCATCGCCAATCTCGGCGAGATTGCTGCGGGCGCCGAGGAGGCTCTTCTCGATGATCACTCCCACGTCGCTAAAGGTTTCCGAGAGGTCCGCAGAGTCGTTTGCCAAGAGGGCAGCGGCAACCTGAGTGGCGCTCAGCAAGGTGTAGGATCGCACGTTGTCGAGGTCAGTGACTACGCCGAGTCTCTGGTCAACCGCGTCGAGCGTCTGACGGTCGCTGTGAGTGCGCCAGGTCGCCACTCCACCCACAGTCCCGAGGAGGACCAGCATCACGACGCTGGCGAGCAGAGCGCGATGCCGCGCGGACCTCATCCTGAACATCGATCAACGCACCTCAGTCGTTCCGATGCATGATCACACCCTGCCGACAGATGGTGACATAGCTCTAGCTTATTCTCGGACAACTGACGGGCGCTCAACAGCGCTCGGCACGCGTATTGCGACAGCGGAAAACGACGGGTCATGCGAAAGCCGGATACGTAACCCGCGTTCCTTCCACACGCGCAAAGGGGGTAACCCGATGTGGCTCTGCCCTCTCCAGGCTCATGATGTGCTTCACGATTGCGCCGCGCACGCTCAGCGCGTCGGCGATGAGGGAGCGGTGGCAGCGCCGGGGGAGCGCCTCGGCGCACATGATCGCCGTGAGCTGCCCGCGGGCCATCACGATCAGCTCGTCGAGAGCCGCTTCGAACTCGGGCATCTGCATGTAGTCCGCGAAGCCGCGGAAGGAAGCGTTTCGCCAACTCGCGTTCGGCGAATCGTGTCGAGGGTGTCGCAGCCCTCCGAGCGACGGCGCGTGCGCGTAGGCGATGCCGGCGGCAGCGAGATTCCCCGGCAGGACATCGATCCCGAACTGAGGGTTCCGCCGCGAGCGCGGCACGGTGCGCACGTCGACAACCATCCGAATGCCGTGCGCCTCCAGGAGCGCGAGAAGCCCGGCGATGGGACGCGTCGAGTGGCCGATTGTGAGAACGACTGTCTCCTTAGACAGCGTCCCGTGACCTTCGGATGTTGGAGAAGGTCCCTGTGCCATATCCCGCCTGTCTCCCTCCGGCACCGCCGGCTTCGGCGTGTCCACACACGCCTTCCCCTCTGCTATCATAACGTCGGAGGAGGGTGAATGGTCGTGCCCGCCGCAGTGCGCCGCATCGTCCGGTCATACTATCCCCTCGGCGCCCTTCTGGCCGTCGCCCTGATCGTTCGCATCGCGCTCACACCTCTGTGGGCCTACCTGCCGAACGATTTCACGGACGAGGGCTTTTGGAAGGACTGGATGCTGGCGATTCACCAGCACGGCCTGCTCAACATCTTCCGCACGTCGACCACGGACTACGTAGGATATCACTACGTCCTCTGGCTGCTCACGCTCGTCTACGACGCCATCGGCGGAGCTTACGGGCACGAGGTCTTCCGGCTGCACCTGCTGGTGAAGGCACCGCCCATCCTCTTCGACCTGGGCCTGATCGTCGCCGTCTACGCCGTCAGCCGCTCGCTGTTCGAGGAGCTGCGAATGCGCCGCGCCGAAACGCTGGCTCTCAGCGCGGCGGCGATTATCGCCCTGCAGCCCGCCGTCATCTACGACTCGGCGGTCTGGTCGCAGACCGACTCCGCCGTCACGCTGGCGATGCTGCTCGCACTCTTCTTCGTCGTGCGCGGCCGGACGAAGCTCGGCTTCGGCGTCTGGGCCGCAGGCTTTCTGCTCAAGCCGCATCCGATCATCATCCTGCCGTTGCTCCTCTACCTGACGTGGCGACGAAACGCGAAGGCTCTGGCGCCCGGTCTCGCGGCAGTCGCGGCAGTGTGGCTGGTAGGCCTCGGGCCGTGGCTGCTACACGGAGACACAGGGGATGTTCTCCGCGTCTACAAGACGCTTTTCAGCGGCGAAGAGCAGCGACTGTCCGCCGGGGCCTGGAACGTCTGGTGGTTCTTCGACCTCACGCTGCACCCGAAGCCGAACCAGGCGGTATTCGGCTTTGTCACCTACCGAACGCTGGGCTTCCTATTCACCGTCTCAGCCGGTTTCCTGGCCCTGTTCTACCTGCACGCCCGATCACACCTTCGCGGCGCTCTGGTGGCAGCCGCCTATCTGGCTTTCGCGTTCTATCTCTTGCCGGTTTCAACTCACGACCGGTATCTCTACCCGTTCTTCGCCTTCATGCTGCCGGTGGCCATCGCTGAGAAGCGCTGGCGGCTTCTTTACGTCGGGGCGTCCCTCACCTTCTTTCTCAACCTGGCGGTCGTGGCGCCGCCAATCTACGCCTTCTCCGGCCGCTGGACAGAGTCGCCCTTCACGATAGGGGTCGCCGCGTTGAATTGCGCCCTCTTTGGGCTGTTCACGCTGGAGATCGCCCGTGTGGCGCTACCGTCGCTGTACGCGCTGCTGCGTCGCAGGTCGCGGGGACTGCGCGCCGTGCCTGAGGGGCTACCGGACGAAGTGCGCTAGCCGCGGGGCAGCATCCGCTCCTCCGCGTCCGGCGGATAGACCTTCAGAGCATTGTCGTAGGCCGGCTCGCTGCCAACCTCCGCCATCGTCCGTCTGATCGCCTCGCCCAGCGTCAGCCTTTCGCGAACCAGCTTCTGAAGGAGGCTCTCGACGGCCCTATCCGTGTGCGGCGCCGAGACGAGGGAGTCCCAGCCGATAACGGCTTCCGCCCCCTTGTCGACGAAGGCCTTGGCAGTGCCGTCGAAGAGCAGGCCGTCGCAGCCCATCAGCACGACGACCGTCTTGTCAAAATCGCCCTGCATCGACTGGATGAAACGGGGCGTTATGCCGAAGTAGCGGGTGTCGCCGGAGCCGGTCAGGTTGCGGACGGCGAACAGCCGCAGCTTGTCACGGTCCTCGGAGTATTTTGCCGAGTCGTATTGCTCCGAAGTAAAGAGGAACACGCTACTGCCGAAGGCATCCAGAATGGCCTGGCGCCGCTCAGGGTCCGCCATGTTCAGTCCCTCTTCGGTAAAACGGGCGATGTGCACCCGGAAGACTATGAGCAGGTAGTCCTGCTGGGGAAGCTGCCGGTAGAAGTCGACCGTGACTTGCTCCGGCGGATAGTAGTCGACGGTATAGCCCGCCTCTTCGAGCATAGCGGTCGCATTCTGCGCGAACTCGGGGTTTGGCTCATTGAGGCCCAACTGGTCGACGATAGCCGCGCGCAGGTCCGGCGCCTCCGCCTTCTGGCCGGTCCAGAACGTCACGAGCAAGGCAATCGCCGCGACAACAGCAACCGCGGGCAGCAGGAATCGCAGTGTTGTCGATGCGGCACGCTGCCGAAAGCTTTGTCTGCGGCGTCCGCGTCGTCGCTTCGTGGGCGCCTGGGATGTCGTCTTCTTGGGAGCCATGCGTGCCTTTCGAGACCGCTGCATCTACGATACGCCACAGCATACCACTCCGCGATGCCGGTTGCAGCGCGCTCGCAGTCGCCGGTTCCTGTAAAATGGGCGCTGAGCGCCGGACCGCGACGCCGCAGACTAGTCTCAGGAGGCCCGATCATGAACAGAGCGCTCTTCCTGCTCCTCATCGGTCTTGTGCTGACGGCCGCCATCGGCTGCGGAGGCGGCGGTGAGAAGGCCGTCGCCACCCCGACGGTGGAGACCGGCGGCCGGCAAGTGACGATGGCCCTGACCAGTTCAGCCTTCGCGGCGGGGGAAAGCATACCGGCCAAGTACACCTGCGACGGCGACAACGTCTCGCCGCCGCTTCAGTGGGAGCAACCGCCCGCGGGGACCCAGAGCCTGGCGCTGATCATGGACGACCCCGATGCGCCCTCAGGCACCTTCGTTCACTGGGTGTACTACGACCTGTCGCCGGCGTCGAGCGGCCTGCCGGAGGGGGTATCGAACGACGAAAAGCCGTCGCAGGGCGGGACCAACGGCAAGAATGGCGTGGGCAGATTGGGTTACACGGGGCCCTGTCCCCCGAGTGGGATGCATCGCTACTTCTTCCGCCTGATCGCTCTCGACGCCACGCTCGACGCGGCCGCCGGTCTGACTGACGACCAGCTCCTTCAAGCCATGCAAGGTCATGTCCTGACGCAGGCGGAGCTAATGGGGGTCTACAGCCGCTCCAATTAGCCGTCGAGCGACGATGATTCTCCTGCGCAAGTTGCGGTCTAGCGCCCCTTGAACGACGGCTGGCGCTTCTCCAGGAACGAACTGACTCCCTCTTTGAAGTCCTCGGTGCCGAACAGGGGCAGGAGCTGCAGGTAGGCGTGGTGAACGTTCGCCTCGAAGCTCTCTTCCATCGCCAGTCGCATCATCCGCTTAGCCGCCTGCACGGCCAGCGGCGCATTGCCGGCAATCTCCTCCGCCCAGGCGCGCGTCTCGTCGGCGAGGCGATCGTGCGGGACGACGGCGTTCACGAGGCCGAGCGCCAGCGCTTCCGGCGCGTCGAGCATGCGGCCGCGGAACACGAGCTCCGTCGCTTTCGCCCAGCCGAGGAGTCGCGGCAGCATCCAGGCGCCGCCGCTTTCCGGAAGAATGCCCCGTCGTGTAAAGATCGCGCCCATCCGCGCCTTATCCGAAGCGATGCGCATGTCGCAGCCGAGCGCCAGGTCGAACCCATAGCCGGCGGCGGGCCCGTTGAGGGCGCAGATGACCGGCTTGTCCGTCGTGCGGAGCACCATGGGCGGGCTGTTGGGCAGGTCGAAGCGAAGCCCCAACGGAGCGCCGCTGGTGCCGGCGCCGAACATCACCTTGAGGTCGAGGCCGGCGCAGAAGCCGCGTCCAGCGCCCGTCATGACGATCACGCGGATCGCCGCGTCGCGATCGGCGTCTCGCAGGACCGTCGACAGATTGTTGAGCATCGCCAGCGAGATCGCGTTCAGCGCCTCGGGCCGGTTCAGCGTGATGGTGGCAATTGCGCCGTCCTTCTCGTACAGCAGGTCCTCGTATTCCATTGCATGCCCCTTTCTTGAATCAGACCTGTCGCGAGTATGGCATTGGTCGGCTTGAAGCGTCAACGGAATCGCGGGGAGGTCGCATCTTGCCGGTGTCTCTGCATCACCGTGCTATAATATCGCCGGCCAGCGAACCTGCAGGACCGGGGGCGGCAGCGTGACAAGCGACGAAACCTGGGCTTCGACCCGATACACGCCGGATGACGCCTCCGCCTGCCTGGAGCTCCTGCGAAAGCTGTCGCCGGAGAGCGACGCAAACGGCTCCTTTCTCGACTGGCAGCTGCAGCGCGGACCCGCGGGCCCGGCCGTCGGCATGGTGGCGCGCGAGACAGCGACGGGCAGTCTCATAGCGCAGGCGGCGATGGTCCCCGTCGGCATGCGGCTCTCCGGCAAATCGGCAACCGCCGGCCTGGCCCTGAACCCGCTCATCGACCCCGACTACCAGGGCCGCGGCGTTCCGCTTGACCTGCTGCGGAAGCTGGACGCAATCGCAGCCGAAGAGAACATCGCCTTCAGCTACGCTTTCCCCGACGACGCCTCGTTGCCCGTCCTCGTCAACCACGGCGGGTTCAAGGAGATCGCTTCCCTCTCGCTGCTGATCCGGCCGCTAAAACCGGAGGCGCTGGCGATGAAGACGACGGGTAGCCGCGTGCTGGCGCGGTCTGCGTCGATCGCGCGCGTCGTCTGGCGCACGCCGCCGCCATCGGTGAGGCAGAAGGACGTCCCCGGGCTGACGATAGACCCCGTGACCGAGTTCGACGAGCCTTTCGCGGTCTTCTGGCGGCGCGTCCAGAACCGCACGCCGCTCATCATCGAGCGCGACTCCGCCTATCTGAACTGGCGATACGGGCTGGTGCCCGGACGGGAGTACGCCGTTTTCGCGGCCAGGTCAGAGGGGAAGGTGCGGGCGCTCATCGTGCTGCGGGAAGCGCCGCTCGGCCGTCTTTCCGCGGGCCTGATCGTCGATATGATCGTCGAAGCGAGCGGCGAAGGCCGCGCCGCGGGACGGCTGCTAGTCGAACACGCCGGCGTCTACTTCCGCGACCGCGACCTGGACCTGCTGGCGACGCTCTCCCTGCGTCACACCGACGAGTTCCGCCTATTCCGCGCATCCGGCTTCTGGATGCCGCCGAAGTTCTTGGAGCCGCATCCTCTGCACCTGGTGGTGCGATCGCACGCCGAAGAGGCGAACGTCGCCTACGACCTGCACAATTGGTTCCTGACTTTGGGGGATTCTCAGATAGCCTAGGGGCGGTTGTCTTAGAGGAACCTTCGGCGCCGCTAGCCCGGAACGGTCACGACGACCTTAGTCCCCTCGCCGGGCTTCGATTCCATGTCGATCGTCCCACCGAGGAGCCGCGCGCGCTCCTGCATTCCAATTAGGCCGAGCTTGCCCGAGGCCGCGAGGTCGCCGGTGGCCGGCGGCAGCTCGAAGCCGTTGCCGTTGTCAGCTACCGTCACAGCGATGCTGTCGTTGCGGAAGTCCAGCGTCAGCTCGACCGCCGAGGCGTGGGAGTGCTTCCTGACGTTGCTCAACGCTTCCTGAGCAATGCGGAACAGCGCCAGCTCAGCATCGCGCGGCAGGCGCCGCGGCTCGCCGAGGATGCGGGTGTTCGCTCCTATGCCGTCCTGTTCCTCGAGAGCGATAAGCAGCCACTTCAGCGCCGGCAGCAAGCCCAGGTCGTCGAGGACGGGCGGTCGCAGGTCCTGGCTGAATCGCCGGACGCCATCCAGGATCGTGTCCGTCTGCTCCCGCAACTCGTCGAGGCGCTGCGCGATCTCCGGCGGTATTTCGGCGCCGCTGGAAGAGAGCATGTCCAGGCGCCGCGAAACGCCGGTTAGCGCCTGGGCGGTGTCATCGTGCAGCTCGCGGGCGATGCGCAGGCGCTCACTCTCCTGCGCCTTCAACACCTGCGAGACGTAGTAACGCAGGTTCTCTTGCATCCGTCGCTGCTCAGTGATGTCGCGGACAATCGACTGGACGCCGACGGGGTGACCGGCGCGGATTATCAGGCTGGGCATGAGCTCCACGATCGCCTCTGAGCCGTCGCGCTTGGTCAGCGGGAACTCGACCAAGTTCTCGACCGCGTCCCCTCGGTACTGCGCTTTCAGTAGCGCCTCGACCGCCTTCACGTCTCTGGGGTTCAGGAACTTGGTCACGTCCAACCCCTTCAGTTCCTCGCTGCCGTAGCCTGTGAGCTTCTCGAACGCCTTGTTGGCGTTGACGATCTTGCCGTTCAGGTCGTGGACCTCAATGGCGCCCGTCGCATTCTCGAACAGGCCACGGTAACCCTCCTCCGACTGGCGCAGTTGATCCAGCGCAGCGCGTTCCTTCTCATATAGCTGCGCGTTCTCAATCGCGACGCCGATGGCGTTGCCGATGGCCACCGCCGGCTCGATCTCTTCCGGCGCGTACTCACGCGGCTCGCTCGTGGCGACGCAGAAGGTGCCCAGAACTCGACCTTTCGACTTGATAGGAATCGTCAACTGCACCCGCACGTTCTCGCGCAAGCCGATCTCACTCGAAAGGAAGTGGCTGATGGAGAGATCCTTCGTCGCCAACGGTTCGCCCGTTTGGGCCACGCGCCCGTTCAGGCCTTCGCCCACGCGCATCCTTTTCGCCATCTCCGCAAATTCGCTCGACACGCCGTGATAGGCCTCGAGCGTCAACTCGTCGGAGTCCTCGTCGAGGAGATAGAGGAGCCATTTCTCGACCCGCATGATCTCCTGCACCTTTTCCATGGCATGCTCTAGCATCTGGCGCAGGCCCAGGGATTCCGCAAGGACACTGAGAACCGCGTTGATGGTCGAAAGCCGCCGCTCTTCGTTCTCCACCGCCTCGATGTGCGACCGCAGCTCGCGTTGCGTCCATTCCAGAGATGCGATGGTCCCCCTGTGCTGCGTCTTTTCCCTGTTCTGGACGTCGATCAGCCAACTCACGAAGGCGCCTATGAAGGCGAACGCGGCAACCTCGATCGCCGCCTCCTCCGGGTCGGACGAGGAGACGAAGACGCGCGGCAGGAGTAGCGCCGCGATGACGGTCGTGGCAGTCAGTCCGCCCGGCAGCCCGAACACGAAGGCCGCGTAGGCCACGGGTAGAATGGACAGGATGCGGCAGAAGGAGCGACGGGCTAAATCGATGTGCAGACTTGATTCGAGCGAATTGATGATGGGAAAGGAATCGGCGTAGTAGAAAATGGTGCCGCAGGTGATGATGCCGATCAGTATCCAGAAATGCGGCTCCCTGAGTACCGCCCATGATGGTTTCTGACTTGGGGGCACGCTGAGAATTGCCCTTGCCCTGGCAAGTGTGCGCATCATTTCGGCGAGTCACCCGGCGATACGTGCTCCAGAGAGATCCAGCCTTCCTTAAGGGCGCGCAGCACCGCCTCCGTGCGGGAACTCACGCCCAGCTTGTCGAATATGTTCCCCAGGTGCGACTGGACGGTGCGCACGCTAAGGGAAAGCTCCGACGCGATCTCCTTGTTGCTGATCCCTTTTGCCGCCAGCTTCAGTACCTCCAGCTCCCGCTCACTGAAGTGTTCCGGCAGTCCCTCGACGACGCTCTTCCCGCGGCTCATCGACGAGAACCACTGGACGACCTTTCGCGCCACGTGCGGGTCGAGAACGACTTCGCCCGCGCTGACATCGCGGATGGCGTCGACGAGCTGCGCCCCGCGGACGTTCTTCAGGAGGTAACCGCTTGCGCCGGCCTCCAGGACAGCGTAGATGTACTGGTCGTTGTCGTAGGCGCTGAGCACGAGAATGGACGTGGCAGGCTGATTGGCCTTGATCTGCTTCGTCGCCTCGATGCCGTTGAGGTTCGGCATGGCGATGTCTATCAGCGCCACGTTTGGCTTCAGTTCGTGCGCCAGCCGGACCGCTTCTTCGCCATCCGCTGCCTCGCCCACGACCTCGAAGTCCTCCTCGCGTTCCAGGCGCTCGCGGGTGCCTTCACGGACCAGCGTGTGGTCATCGGCTATGAGAATGCGGATCTTGTTCATTCTTTTCCTCTCCTGACGCCGCGAGGGCGCAAGTATCCACTTATAGGTTACAGGCAAACGGCCCGTAGCCGCCAGTCGCCGGACTACTGATTGCCCTCCGCCAAACATATCTAGCGGGATTGCGCGAAATGCGTAAGACGGTAGCCCTGTCATGCGCAAGCGGTACGCAATTTCGGCGCGCAAGCGCGTCGTCACTGCCGACGGAAAAGGGCCATTTGTGCAGCCGCCTACCTCAAGACCGAAGCCAAAATGCCTAGTCAAAGTCAGCGCTGACGGCGGACGACAGCGTTGACCCGCGTGCCGTAGCCTTAAGTGGGATGAAAACCAGGACAGAAGCGGAAAGGACCAAGGTGAGAGCGATGACAACCATGGCAGGGACTCCAACCGGCGTCGAGAAGACCGGTCTGGTCACACCGCAGACGGCCTGGCAGGGGCAGCCACGCGCCGTCGGGTACGTCAGGCAGGACTTCGACGAGATGGGCAAGAAGTGGACACGGCCCGACGGTCAGAAGAGCCGGGTCTGCGCTTGCGCCGAGACTCACCAGTGGCAGTTGATCGACGTGCACGAGGACATCGGCTGGACCGGCGACTGCCTCAACAGGCCGGGGCTCATCGCGCTGCTGTCGGACATGGCCTTCGACGTCCTGATCGTGGACCGCACCGACCGGCTGGCCTGCAAGAAGGCGGACCTTGACTTCCTCCTGGCGCTGCTCGAAGAGCACGGCGTGACCTGCGTTCCCGCGACCTGGTCCTGGGAGCCGCTGGCGCAATACATGCGCTGGTGGTACCGGAGCAAAGGCAACACGGTTTACGCCCAGCTCGAGGCCGCCTCGGCGAAGGCGTAGGGAAGAAACCACGGCGGGCGCCGTCAAGACACGAGCGTGCGCGAGGCGTCCGCTGATTGGGGAGGATACGAGGCAGAAGAGGGTGGAACCTAGCTAAAGGAGGTGCCCAATGCCCTCCCGAGAGATATTCTGGAACATCCAATTCGGTGAGTTAGTCTACCTGCTGGGTGCCCTGCTGATAGTCGCCGTCATGTACGGCCTCTACCGCCGCCTCAGGCTGTGGCGGCTGGGCAGCGAGGACGACAGGCTGCGGGACATCCCCGGCCGGATCCGCGCCGTCCTGATAAGGACGAAGGCGGACGGCCTCTGGCACAAACGCATCGTCCGCAATCGTTACGCGGGCCTGATGCACCTGCTCATCTTCGGCGGCTTCGGCATCCTGCTGATGGGCCCATTCCTCGACTTCATGAGCGAGCACGTTTACCACTTCATGGAGGGTAACGTCTACCTCGGCGTTTCGTTGATGCTGGACGTCGGCGGTCTGCTGGCGCTCGCCGGCCTGGGGATGGCGGCTTATCGCCGGTACGTCACGCGGCCTTCGAAGCTCAACAACGTCTTCGACGATGCCATGGCGCTGTCCTTGCTGGCGGGCATCATCGTTACCGGCTACCTGTTGGAGGGGCTGCGGATCGCCGCGTCGGAGCTCGACGTGCATCCGGGCTGGTCCGTGTGGTCGCCTGTCGGCTTCGTCTTCGCCAAAGCCTTCTATCCGTTGGGCACGGATGTGAACCTGGCACTGCACAAGACCGTGTGGTGGGGCCACATGATAGTCTCCATGGGCGCCATGGGCTACGTCGCGCTCAGCTTCACGAAGCTGGCGCACATCTTCGCTTCACCTCTCAACATGTTCCTTCGGACGCAAGGCAGCAAGGGCGTCCTCAAGCCGATCGAGATAACAGAAGAGAGCGTCGGCGCTCTCGGAGCATCGAAGCTCCAGGACCTGACGTGGAAGGACCTGATCGACCTGGATGCCTGCACGCGCTGCGGGCGATGTCAGGAGGTCTGCCCGGCCAACATGACGGACAAGCCGCTCTCCCCCAAGCTGGTCATTCAGGAGTTGAGGGCGCACATGGTGCAACGGGCGCCGGTCCTCCTGCGCGGCAAGCGCGACGGCAAGGCGCCGTCGCAGGAGGAAGTGCCGTTGCTCGCGGGCGGTGTCGTTACGCAGGACGAGCTGTGGTCATGCACGACCTGCGGCGCCTGCGAGGAGGCCTGCCCCGTCTACGTCGAGCCCGTGAAGAAGATCATGGAGTTGCGCCGCAATCTAGTGCTCGAGCAGGGCGAAATCCCGCCGACGTTGATGGCCGCGCTGCGGTCCGTCCAGGACAGGGGACACCCCTGGAAGGGCGCCTCCGCATCGAGAACGGACTGGACGGCGGGCTTCGAGATCAAGAACGTCGCCAACGACGGCGACGCGGAGTTCCTCTTCTGGGTCGGCTGCACGGCCGCCCTCCAGGAGAGCAGCATGAACAGCGCCCTCGCTCTGGCGCGGATACTGGACGCTGCGGGCGTGAAGATCAGCATCCTCGGCCACGAGGAATCGTGCTGCGGCCATCAGGCGCGGAGAATCGGTGACGAGTACCTGTTCCAGTGCCAGGCGCAGCAGAACATCGAGACGCTCAAGCGCCACAATGTGAAGAAGATAATCACGGCCTGCCCGCACTGCTTCCACACGCTGAAGGAGGAGTACCCGCAGTTCGGCGGCGACTTCGAGGTGGTACATCACACGGAGTTCCTGCTCCAGCTCGTAAAAGAGGGCAGGCTGAAGCTCACCAACGAGGTCAAGGCGGTAGTCGCCTACCAGGACCCGTGCTACCTCGCCCGCTACCACGGCATCTGCGAGGCTCCACGCGAGCTGGCGGCCGCGGTCCCGGGCGTGGAAGTCGTCGAGATGGCCCACTGCGGCACGAACGGCATCTGCTGTGGCGCAGGCGGCGGCCGAATGTGGATGGAGGAGGAGCCGGAGCAGCGGATCAACCGGCTGCGCGCGAAGGAGGCCGTGGCGACAGGCGCGAACACGGTCCTGACGGCCTGCCCCTTCTGCCTCCAGATGTTCAAAGACGGACTCAACGGCCTCGGCCTTGAAGAGCCGCCGGAAGCCATCGACCTCGTGGAGCTGCTGGAGCGGTCCGTCCTCCAGCCGCTTGAGGCGGTGGCGGAAGCGCCGGTCGAGGCGGCGACAGACGACGGTATATTGAGTGGCGTAAGCGGCGAGTAACGGTTCCTCTCCGTTTGTACACGGCGTTGCCCCGCCCGCCCCTCTAGGCGGCCAGTGTGAGACCCACACTGGCCGCCCATTATTGCCCGCGCCCCCGTCCGCGACGCGTCGCGACCGGCGCGCCTCGATTGCATCCGCTCTGGATGTTATCCTGACTCGTGACGCAGCAGGGAGGCGGTCATGGCAGAACGCCCTCCCGATGGGGGCGAGCAACAGCAGGCGCCGCAGGAAATCCTCCTGGTGAGCATGTACGACAGGCTCCTGGGGCGGTGGATCCATGAGCGGCGCAACCGCATCATCGTCGGGCATGCGATTATCGCCTTCGTGCTCGTCTTCTCCCTGGCGCTCGGCGCCGCCACCATCTGGGTCGACATCAATCAGGAGAGGTTCAAGGGCCTCGGCTACGTCGGCATATTCTTCGTCAACCTGGTCAGCACGTCCACTTTCTTCTTCCCGGTGCCGGGCCTGACGGCAGCGGGCCAGGCGCTGATAGTCAGCGAAGCGCCCCGACTCGGGGCCTGGCAGGTCGGCGTCATCGGCGGTGTCGGCATGGCCCTCGGCGAGATAACGGCGTACGTGGCGGGCACCCTCGGTCGAGAGGTCGCGCACGGCCGTCAGGTAGGCGGCCCGACATGGTTCCGCCGCGCGCTCCTGAGGGTGATGCGCGCCGTCGATTGGCTGATGGCGCGCTACGGGATGTTCACCCTGTTCGCGCTATCCGTAGTGCCAAACCCCTTGTTCGAAGTCGCCGGCCTCACCGCCGGAGCCGTGCACATGAACTTCTGGCGCTTTCTGGGGTCGGTGACGGCCGGAAAGGTAGTGCGCGGCCTGGCGCTGGCCTATATCGGCGAGTTCTCCATCCACGCCTTCGGACTGTAGCCGCCCCTACCGGCTGGAAAATTCCCTTTACGTAAACGGAAGCATTACAATGAGCCCGCTATCGTGTTAGAGGGAACGGCATCTCGTGGTTGAATCGGGAGAATCAGCGGACGCCAAGGCGATTCCACCTGCCACGACCGCGCGCCCGCCGGTGTTCGAATCGCTGGCTATCACCAACTTCCGCTATCTCCTCGGCGGAACAGCGGCGTCCAGCTTCGCGATGTGGATGGAGCAGATCGGCCAGGGGTGGCTGGTAGCCCAGCTCACCGATTCGCCCTTCCAGCTCGGCCTCGTCCAGTTCATCCGCGGCATAAGCGTCTTCCTCATCTCCCCCTTCGCAGGTAGCCTGTCGGACCGGGTCGACCGGCGCCTCCTCGCTGGCACCGCATCGATGGTGAACGGGCTAAGCGCGCTTGCCGTCGCGATACTCATCGTGACCGGGCAGGTCGCCATGTGGCAGCTCTACATCGTTGCCTTCGTCGGCGGCTTGTCCGGCAGCGTCTACATGCCGGTGCGGCAGTTCCTCGTGTTCGATGCCGTGAAGCGCGAGAAGTTGCCGAACGCTATTGCCCTCAACGCGATGGTCAACAACATGGCGCGCGCCGTTGGGCCGGGACTGGCCGGCTTCATGATCGGCATCAGCCTGTCCTCCGCCTTCTTCGGCAAATTCATCTTCTTCACCGTCGCGACCCTGAGTCTCATACCCATGCGCCTTCAGCAGTCCGAACCGGCGCAAAGGGAGCCCGTGCTGACGGCGGTGCGGCGAGGCGCGGCCCATCTCGTCACGCACGGTACGCTTCTGCGGTTGACCATGCTACAGGCGATACCGACATTGCTCGTGTACCCCTATCTGCAACTGGTCCCAATCATGGCGAAGAACTACCTCCACGTAGGCTCGCAAGGCTACGGGTGGCTACAGACCGGCGTGGGAATCGGTGCACTCTTCGGCGGCCTCGTCGTAGCCCGCTTCGCGCACGTGCGCCGTAAGGGCTTGATCATGAGCGTGGCCCTCATCGCGTACATGTTGATGATCGTCGCGTTCTCCTTCTCGCGTACCTACTTCCTGTCCCTTCTCATTCTGATCATTGCCGGTTTCGGCTTTGTCGCCTTCTCCACCTTCAACCAGACGCTGCTGCAGCTGAATGTCGCCGACGAGTATCGCGGCCGCGTCCTTGCCCTATACACGATGTCGCAGGGCCTGAACCCGTTCGGCAGCCTGGCCATGGGGACCGTTGCCGAGCGGTATCTGGGCACCCCGCACGCGATCGCGGCGTTCGTCGCTGTCGCGCTCGTGCTCGCCCTGGTCAGCGGCCTTGCCTCCAAAGACATCCGTGAGATGTAGCGACATCTTCCGCTCACCCGGTCAGCGCCCAAGAAAAGGAGCGGCCGCCGTAGCGCCCGCTCCCAACGAACTCCGCGTCGCCTGCGGTCAATTCACCGGCGGGCTCTCCAGCGCGGCCATCGTGCGGAAGTAGCGACGGCCCAGATCGTACAGCTCGGGCGGGACGGACCACGTCTTGCCCGCTATCTCCGATAGGGGCACCGGCACGATCTCCTGTCCCTTCAACGCGGTCATGCAGCCGAGGACGTCGCGGTGCATGAAATCGACTGCCGCTGAGCCCATCAGCGTGCTGATGTAGCGGTCGCGCACGGAGGGCGTGCCCCCTCGCTGGAGATGGCCCAGCACCGTGACGCGGGTGTCGACGCCGGTGCGATGCTCGACCTCGTCGGCGATGCGCTGCGCGATGCCCCGCTCCGAGAGGCGGACGTGGCCGAATTGATCGGAGGCGTCCACGTGTCCCGACGGAACTTCCAGCCCCTGGATGTGCGTGCCTTCGGCCACTGCCATCACACTGAAGCGGTGCGCAGCTATGCGCTGCCTCGCATGCTCGACAATGTAGTCAATGTGGACCGGCACTTCCGGAATGGCGATGAAGTCCGCGCCGCCGCCGAGGCCGCCCACAACGGCCAGCCAGCCGGTATCGCGTCCCATCACCTCGACCACCATGATGCGCGCGTGCGACTTTGCCGTGGAAAGCAGGCGGTCCAGCGCGTCCGCGACGACGCCCGTCGCCGTGTCAAAGCCGATGCAGAAGTCGGTGCCGGGGATGTCGTTATCGATGGTCTTTGGAATGCCGACGACCGCGACGCCAGCCTCGTGGAGCTTTGCCGCGACGCTGAGGGTGTCGTCTCCGCCGATCGTCACCAGCGCATCGATGGCGTTCCGGCGCAGATTGCCGACGACCTCGTCCAGGCTTTCCCTGCTACGCCCCGGATTAACGCGCGACGTGCCCAGGACGGTGCCGCTCTCATGCAAGATGTCGCGCACCTCGATTGGCGTGAGGACGTGCATCTCGCTTTCTCCGATGAGACCGGACCAGCCGTAGTGAACCCCGCAGACCTCGTCCTCCATGATCCAGCCGCGCTGCGCCACGGCACGGATCGCCGCGTTCAGGCCGGGGCAATCACCACCGCCGGTTAGAACAGCAATACGCAAGTTGTCACCTCTTCCTAAGGAGAACTGAACCTGAAGATCGACCACGCCCCCGCTCGACCGTGGCCCTCCCTTAGCATATACGCTGCGCCGCGTCCTGTCACGCACTCGGGACTGCCGGCGGCGACCGAAGAACGGGTTATTGGTGGATGGGCGACGACGCCTTCATGAACCGGTACATCATGCGCATCTCCGCCACCCTCTTCCCGTGCGCGTCGTCGAGATAGGCGTCGTACCAGATGTATTCCGTCTTCGGCGATTGTCCCACGGCGACGACGGTCCCGCCGCACCGATAGGCCTCACCGGCGAACACCGGGCCGTTGACGTTCTGGATCTCGATCGCGCCGTAGAGCGGCACGGCGTCGGACTGGCGGACGTTCAGGAGGTACGTGCCACCGGCCGCCCGCATGATGTCGACCATGTGGCAGGGCGTCGCCAGGCCGCTGCCCCAGGGCGAATCGCCCTCGTACCAGGGAAGCGGATCAGTGATGACACGAAGGCGGCTCTCCATCACCTCCGGCGTGACCTCCACCGGCACCTCCGGGAAGCGGTCGCCAACTGACGCCTTCGCCAGGATGCGCAGCTCCCCCGGCGGGTATTTGCCGATGTCACGGCTCATGAGCGCGGAAAGGACGGCGGCCTCGCCTGCGGCTGCCGTTCCCTCGCCGATCCGCTTTCCGTCCGGGCGCTCCGCCCAGGCCTCTACCTGCACGTCGGTTTCGCGCGACGGCGGCACGCCGACTACGGCCCGCACCTCTTCGCGGTCTACCGTTGGGTCAAGGAAGTAGACGGACAGGTTGCCCCGTTCGAACCAGCGCGGCCCGAACGCTTTGAGCATGACGGGCGGGAAAAGCTCGAAGTGAATGGAGCCGGCGACGGTGCCGCCGCGGAACCCGAGACCGGACGCCATGTTGTCATCGTGGATGCTGCCCACTACGTGGATTGCGGAATTGACGGGCCGGCGCCACTGCCCAAGGTAGAGGCCGTCGCGCTCCTCAACTTCATCGATCAGGGACTCCATATCTTGTGGCATCTTCAGGTCCTCCTGCCGGCAGTCTGCGCCCCGCCGTGACGGTCAATTCACGGCGATTATACGCGGCTCCGGCATCGGTGAACAGGCCCTATCCCGCGGCGCGACGAGATGCGCGGAGGCGGCCTGCCCGCTTGACCGTCGACAGACTCAGTGCGATAGTGGCATCCCACGTCGCGGGAAGCGACGAGCGGGGCTTGTGAGGGCGACCCTCAACCACCCGAGTCAACAGCGAGGTGTGAGCACATGAAAGCAGCAGTCTACTATGAGACGGGCCCGCCCGACGTTTTTCGATACGAGGACGTCCCGGACCCTGTCTGCCATCCCAACGGCGTCCTCGTCGACGTCAAAGCCATAAGCATCGAGGGCGGAGACCTGCTCAACCGCGCCGGCGGCCCGATGCCTTCCCGGCCGCACATCGTCGGCTACCAGTGCGCGGGCATCATACGCGAAGCCGGCGCCAACGTCGGCGACCGCGCCGTTGGGCAGCGCGTTGCCACCTTCGTCGCATACGGCTCGCACGCGTCGATCGTCTCGGCGCCGGCGGCGTCCACGTGGCTCGTGCCGGAGGAGCTCGATTTGGAGCGCGCAGCCTGCGTACCCATACCGTTCGGCACGGCTGACGACGCCCTCTTCGAGTTCGGACACCTGAAGGCGGGCGAGACGGTGCTTGTCCACGCCGGGGCCGGAGGCGTCGGGCTGGCGGCGATCCAACTTGCCAAGCGCGCCGGCGCGACGGTGCTCGCGACCGCCTCCAGCGACGACAAGCTGCGCCGCCTGAGCGAGTTCGGCCTCGATCACGGCATCAACTACCTGACCGGCGACTTCGTGACCGCCGTCGGGAAGCTGACCGACGGCAACGGCGTGGACGTGGCCGTCGACACCGTCGGCGGCAAGGTGCTCGAGGGAACCCTGAAGGCCCTGGCATACCGAGGGCGGGCCATCCTCGTCGGTCGGGCGGGACGGAGCGATGAGAAGCCGGAGCTGGGCTTCTTGTCGCAGGGCAATCGCTCACTCGCGGGGTTCTCCCTCGGACTGGAGATGGCGAAGAACACAGAGCGGGTGCGCGACATGATCGCGCGACACCTCGAAGACGTTGCCCGCGGCTCGCTTCGCGTCGTCATCGACCGCACGTACCCGCTGTCCGAGGCCGCGGCCGCCCACGCCTACATCGAAAGCCGGAAGGCCTTCGGCCGCGTGCTGCTGGTCCCTTAGGGTACTTTCCGTCGCTCGCCTGAGTGTTCGACGGCCCGCCGTCAACAGCCATTGCTGTTCCGGCCTGACACGGATTAGAATTGCCCTCAGAATGCCTTGAGAGGTTGAGGAACCGTATTCTGAGCCGAGCCGATATTGCAGGGAGAGAGGAACATGGAAACCGGACCTTACCCACAATTCAGCAAGAACTACCCACTGCTGCTAACGGCGTTCATGAAGAGGCCGGTAAACCTCTACCCGGATGAAATCGGCGTCGTCTACAGGAACTTCAGGACAGGCCAGACCTATCGCTTCACCTGGGAGCAGTGGTACCAGCGCACCTGCCGGCTGGCCAACGCGCTGCTGAAGCTCGGAGTGCGACCGGGCAAGCCGGATGAGCCCGGCGACAGGGTGGCCACGATCGCGCTCAACCACAACGCGCACCTCGAGCTCTACTACGGCGTGTCGTGCATGGGCGCGGTCCTGCACCCGATTAACATGCGGCTATCACAGGACCACATGGTCTACACCATCAACCACGCTGAGGACAAGGTCCTGTTCTTCGACGACATCTTCCTGCCCCTCGTCGAGCAGATCTACGACGGGATAAAGGACCACGTCGAGAAGTTCGTCTATATCTCAGACGAGCCCGGCAAGCCAGAATCGAAGATCGAGAACCTGTACAGCTACGAGGACCTGATTGCGGAGGCGTCGCCCGAGTTCGAATGGCCGATGCTTCACGAAGACACCTACGCTACCCTCTGCTATACCACGGGCACAACAGGCCTGCCTAAAGGCGTCATGTTCAGCCACAGGGCGCTTTACCTGATGACCATGCACATGATCTCGCTGGGGGTCCTCAGCAATGACCCCGACCAGGAGCGCATCGGTGAGTCAGGTGTCACCCTGCTCAACATCCCGCTCTTCCACATCCACGGCTGGGGCGCCCCCTATCTCGCCGTCTTCACCAGCACCCGCCTCGTACTCCCCGGAGCGTTTACCGTCGAAGGGTTCTGCGAGCTCGTGCAGAACGAGAAGGTAACGAGCAGCCAGTTCGTCCCCACGATGCTCGCGATGATCGTCGAGTACCCGGAGCTGGCGAAGTACGACCTCAGCAGCCTCCGAATGTGCTCCGTCGGCGGCGCCGCGCTGCCTCTCGGATTGAAGGCCAAGGCCGAGAAGATACTGCCCTTCAGAGCCGCCTCCGGCTACGGGATGACGGAGACTGCGCCGGTCACGATAACCGCTTTCATAAAGAAGGGCGATGCCGGCCTGCCGAAGGAAGAGCTGGAGAAGCTCTTCGTCAAGACGGGCATACCCATCCCGGGCGTCGAGGTGCGGGTGGTCGGCCAGGACATGAAGCCGGTCCCGCACGATGATTCCACACTCGGCGAGATCGTCATTCGTGGCCCGTGGGTCATGGACAAGTACTACAAGGACCCGGAAAGGACCGCCGAGGTCTGGCGCGACGGCTGGTTCCACACCGGCGACGTCGCCAAGGTCGACAAGGACGGCTACATCACTATCGCCGACCGCAAGTCGGACATCATCCGCAGCGGATCGGAGATGGTGCCGACGGTGCTGCTGGAAAACATCGCGGCGTCCGCCGACTTCGTCCTGGAGGCCGCCGTCGTCGGCGTCCCGGACGATAAGTGGGGCCAGAGGCCGATGGCGATCGTGAACCTGGTGCCCGGCGCGACGGAGACGGAGGAGGACGTAATCAACCATCTCCAGACCGAGGGCGTCGACAAGGGAAAGATCACGAAGTGGATGCTGCCGGACTACGTCCTTATCACCAGCGACATCCCGAAGACAAGCGTCGGCAAGTTTAACAAGCTGGTGATAAACGAGAACGTGAGCGACTTCCTGGCCAGGGCGAAGCACGTGAGGTCGCTCAGCTAAGGGAGGCGCCGGCGGAAGGCTCACTTGTGTCTGAGATTGCTCACCGGACCATCGCCGCAAACGGCATAAACGTCCACATCGCTGAACAGGGTCGGGGGCCGCTCGTCCTGCTGCTGCACGGCTTTCCCGAGCTCTGGTACTCGTGGCGGCATCAGCTACCGGCGCTCGCGCAGGCGGGGTACCACGCTGTCGCGCCCGACGTTCGAGGCTACGGCCGGACGGATGCCCCTCAGGCCATCGAAGCCTATTCGATGCGCAACATGACCGCCGACGCGGTCGCGATTCTCGATGCGCTCGATGTCGAAAGAGCCGTCGTCGTCGGCCACGACTGGGGCGCGCCGATCGCCTGGCATTGTGCTCTGCTGTATCCGAAGCGTTTTTCCGCAGTCGTCGCGCTTAGCGTTCCCTACACACCCCGAGGGAACTCGCCGCCGCTCCAGGCCCTGAAGCATATCTTCGCCGAGAGGTTCTTCTACATCCTCTACTTCCAGGAGCCCGGCGTGGCGGAAGCTGAGCTGGAAGCGAACGTTCGCCGGACGATGCTCGCCACCCTTTACGGCTGGTCGGGCGACGCGCCGGAGGGGGCAGCCATTGCGCCGAAGGCCAAAGACGCGAGGCTGCTCGACGACGTGCGCGAACCACAGCGTCTGCCGGCCTGGCTGTCGGAAGCGGACCTCGATTACTACGTCTCCGAGTTCGAGCGCACCGGCTTTCGCGGCGGCCTCAATCGCTACCGGAACCTGGACCGAGACTGGGAAGAGCTGGCGCATTTGTCCGGTGCCGCGGTGCAGCAGCCCGCTCTGTTCATCACCGGTGAGCGCGACCCTGTGCTCTCGTATATGAGAATGGACGCTCTCAATACGCACGTGCCGAACTTGCGAAAGACGGTCCTGTTGCCGGGCTGCGGTCACTGGACACAGCAGGAGCGTCCTTCGGAAGTGAACCGCGAGCTCATCGATTTCTTGCGGGGGCTACCGCCGTCGCAGTGAGGATCACTTGTGTTTCAAGTGATACCTAGGAAGGCAAGTCCATGTTCGAGCTGTCAAAGTTCTCGCTCCAGGGGAAGAATGCAGTCGTAACCGGCGCCAGCCGCGGCATCGGAAAGGCCATCGCCATCGGCTTTGCCCGAGCCGGCGCGAAGGTGGCGGTCACCAGCCGCAAAGTGAATGACCTGGAAGCCACCGCCGCGGAAATCACTGCCTTCGGCGGCGAGGCATTGGTCGTCCAGTCCCACCTCGGCAAGATGGAGGAGATCGACAAGATGGTGAGCGCCGTCAGGGACAAGTTCGGGCGCATCGACATCCTCGTCAACAACGCCGGCGCCAGCCCCGCCATGGCCAACGTTCTCGATTCCGACGAGCGGCTGTGGGAAACCATCATGAACCTGAACCTGAAAGGCCTGTATTTCACCAGCCAGGCCGTCGCCAGGCTCATGAAGGAGCAGCGAAGCGGCAAGATCATCAACATCGCTTCCATCGATGCCTACAAGCCGGAGCCGTTGGTGAGCGTCTACAGCATCTCCAAAGCAGGCGTTCGCATGATAACCAAGGCCTTCGCCATGGAGCTCGCGCCGTTCAACGTCCAGGTGAACACCATCGCTCCCGGCGGCATAACGACCAAGATGATGGACTCACACTGGTTCCACCTGCCACCGGAGGAGGCGAAGACGGCGAAGGAGGCGATGGCGAAGGTGATGCCCATGGGCCGGATCGGCGACCCCGACGAGATAGTCGGCGCGGCGATCTTTCTCGCGTCCGATGCCTCCAGCTACACCACCGGCGCCGAGATACTGATCGACGGCGGCGCCCTTTTGGGCACGGCCATATGGGATACGATTGGACCGTAGAGGACCTCCTCGGCCCACAGTTCGCTCCCCATCGACGGCCGCGTCGATCGCTACGCCTGGCCTCCCCGGAAAGAGCACCACCTCGGATTCGTGTGTTGACCATAGCTGACAGGGGAGTACGCTCTCCTTATCCGGCGGCCGGTCCGATTCCCACGCCCAGCGAATCCGGCCCGCTCCCCGATTCGACTAGGTCACCGCTGCCGGTTCACCACCGAAAGGGGGATATGATGAAACTACCGGATTTCAAACGGCCTATTCTTCTGTTGACTGCGGCGCTGGCGCTGTCCGTCCTCTTCGTGGCCTCCTGCGGAGGCGGCGAACAAGAGGCCACAGACGAACCGACCACCACACCCGGCGATACCACCGGCGTCACGGACACGACCATCAAGGTGGGCACTCTCATGCCCATAACCGGCGCCATGGCCCCCTGGGGAATTCCGATAAGCAAGGGAATGGCGGCCTACTTCGACTGGATCAACGAGCAGGGCGGCATCTACGGCCGGAAGATCCAAATCGAGATCGCCGACAGCGGCTACTCTGGACCCCAGGCGACAGAAGCCGTCCGCAAGCTCGTGGAGCAGGACAAGGTATTCCTGACGTACGCCAACCTCGGAACGGAGGTTGAAGCGGCTGTCGCCCAATACCTGA
>DATLAX010000126.1:0-5369 GCA_035527215.1 Dehalococcoidia bacterium | reverse complement strand
AGTGCCTCGATATGCTGATGGAGTAGAGACTCCCAATACCGTCAAGACACAACACCCAGGGCCGGCGTCGCAAGGCGCCGGCCCCTCGTTGTCCGTGGGTTGCGCCGTCGGGTGGGCGATGGGCTATATTGCAGGGTGAATGCTGCCTGGAAAGGATGGAGCGATGGCCGACTGCCTGTTCTGTCGAATGGCGTCGGGAGAGATGAAAGTCGAGAAGCGGTACGAGGACGACCTCCTGTTCGCGATCGACGACATCAACCCGCGGGCGCCGGTGCACTTCCTGGTGATACCGAAGGAGCACATCCCCGCGCTGCCGGATTTAGCGGAGGCGCAGACGCCGCTCCTCTTCCACATGGTCCAGGCCGCGAAGAAGCTCGCCGCCGAGAAGGGGATCGCGGAGAGCGGCTATCGCGTGGGGATTAACGTCGGTCGCGAGGGCGGGCAGGTGATCATGCACCTGCACATGCACGTTCTGGGCGGCCGCGTGCTGCGCGCCGAGGGCTGATGTGACGTTGGTCGAGGAGGCGCTGCGCCGGGAGGTCGAGCGGCTGCCGGACGGGGTACGAGAGCACGTCGAACGCGTGCTCGTCGAGGCGCTGCGACTGGCGGCGCGGCACGGGGTCGAGGGGTCGACGGTGCGGCTCGCGGTGCTCGGGCACGACCTGCTGCGGGTGACGCCGCGCGAGGAGCTGTTGCGGCTGGCCGGCGAGATGGGCATCGAGCCGAACGAGGCTGAGCGGTCGGAGCCGGTGCTGCTGCACGGCGCGGTCACGGCCGGGATGCTGTCGGAGCGGTTCGGCATCGATGATGTCGACGTGCTGAACGCCGTGCGCTACCACACGACGGGTCGCGCCGGGATGTCCGACTTGGAGAAGGTGGTCTTTCTCGCCGACAAGACGGAGCCCGATGAGATCGCGCACTATCCGGAGTGGCGCGAGGTGCGCGACCTGGCGCAAAAGGACCTCGACGCGGCGATGCTGCGGGCGCTGGAGCTGTACCTGGAGCGGGCGCGTAGAGAGGGGTGGACGCTGCACCCGGACGTCGTTGCGGCGCGGCAGTATTTACGGAAACGCGGCGTGTAGGGGCGCACGGCAACCCAACGTTGGATATGGAAATCGCAGTCCGCCACCGTTCCTGCGAAGTAACGCGCAGGCGCCGAGCATATTGCAGCTAATCAGGCATTACCGCGGGAAGCCGGTACGTGCCGTCGAGGACGGAGGCCTCGGGAAGGTACATGCGCATCATGAGCCCGAAGCCTCCCGCAGGAGTGGGCAACCAGTTCGATTCATGTCCCGGTGGCGAGTTCTGCTGCAGATAGATGTCCAGCGACCCATCAGGATTGGCTTGCAGGTCGGGAGTGCGGTCGCCGATTGCGTAGCGTTTGGCGGGATTCTCGACGAAAAACATGTCGGGTCCGTAGAGGGTGAGAGACCAGAACGCTTTCGCGGGCGGCAGCTCATCCGCAGCGAAGTGCAAGACGTAGCCGCTGGCGCCCGAGTAGTCCTCTCCGCTGGCATCTTGTCTTGACGTCACGTAGAACGCTTCCTCCGGGACGTTGGCGCCCCAGCCCGCCTGGGCGATGGCTGCGCGCAGGAGGAAGTCGTCGCCGTACTGTCCGAGATGCTGATGGCTTGCCCAGCCGTTGACGCTGTCTGTCGACGAGGTGAGTTCGTGGTCGATACGCGCCGCCCCGTCGGCGACACCCTTCGCAAGGGCGGCACGGGAGTCCGGGGTACCATCGGCCGCGGGGTGCAGGCCGGGGCCAACGCCGATGGCTGCGAATCGCTCCATGGCGGCAAGGTTTTCGGCGCTCGTCGGCGGGCTCATCGCCAGCACGTCGCCCAGTTCGTCGAAGAAGGCCGCGCCGGCGTCGGCGACAGTCTGTGGAGTGCCGGGAGGAGCGCCGAGCGCGGAGGCGGCAGAAGGCGGCTCGCCGGACTGAGGCGTCAGTGGTTCAAGGCGTACCTGGGCCATGATGGCGCGCGCGGCAGGCAGATCGTCGGCGCTCAGCACGAGGAAGCGGCCGAGGAGGAACACCAGCGCGGTCGGGGCGTTGAGAAGACTATCCCCCGGGGGCACGGCCCCGTCCCAGCCGGGCGGCGCGATGACCCAGGACCCGGCCGCGCCCGCGGTTGCGCGCGTGCCTATGTAGGCGAAGGATTCCGTATCCATGGCCAGGAACTGTAAGCAGTAGTAGCGGTCGTGGATGTCCGGCACGGTCAAGACAACGGGACCATTGCGCAGATCGAGCACCGTGACGTCGTACAGCGTGTCGACGTTAGGCGCGACGACGGTGCGGCTTGTGGCATCGGACAACTGCTGCTGCGCATAGAGGTCGTTCACGCCGATGACCGGTCCGAGCGTTTGCATCGTGCGCATTGTCACCACCAGCGGAAGGCCCCACACATACGCGTCGGCGGCGATGGCCGACGCGTCCGGCGTGCTTGTGCTTTCCGGCTGCGGGGACGGCGAGGCCGAACCGCCACCTGAGCAGGCCGACACCGCGGCCGCGATTATCAGCAACAACCAGGACGACCCGCGTGCACGCCATCTCATGTATCTGCTCCTCTCCCGCCGTTGACCCGTCACTTACGCCGGTTGCGGGGACAATATCATGCCTTGAGCCCAGCGGCAAGAACAATCCGGTTAGAGTGGGGAGTCGCGCGAAACCGGACCGCTCTCGCCGTGGCGATGTCCGAAGATAGTGACATTCCCTGATTGACGGCCTAGCACGGATGTTCTATTCTTCTCCTCATCCCTCCTTCTGAGAACCCTCCGAGGGATATCAACCAGCACCAATGAGGGTCTCCCAAACGCTTTCGTGGAGACGACATGCCGGACGCGCTCGTCCTGGTGCAGGACTGCTTCACCATCGCCTGCGGCGGCTTCAACGCGGTTTATTTCGCGAGCCGCTGGGCCGAAAGAGGCGCGCGGGCGTCGCACCGGGTCGCGGCAGCAGCGCTGACGCTGCTGAACGGGGCAATCGCCGTCGAGAGCGTCTTCTTCCTGGCTTTGTACTGGACATATCGCTGGCAGGGGGCGCTTGACTGGTTCTTCTGGCCGCCGGCCTGGCTTTCAGCGCGAATGCTGCTGTTAATCGGCACGGCGTTCATATCGGCGCTGGTCCTGCGTCAGCAACGGCGCGGCTAGCGGCGGGAACATGGCATTGAGCGGGCCTTGCACATGGTCGCGATCAAGACGCCGAGGCTAGAAAGCCTCGGCTACGGAGTGATTCGGGTGGACCGGCAGAGGAGTGAAGGATGTCTCGGTTAGCGATTGCGGTAGAGAAGAAGGAGTGGACGGTCGTCGCGCTGTACCTGCTGCTGGGCGTGGCGGAGGTTGCGTCGAAGCTGCCGCCGGACGCCGTGACGGGCCTGCTTGAGGTGCTGGAAGGCGTGCCGCGTGGCAGAAGCTAGATGCGCACGAAGGAGCCGGCGTCGCCACCGGGTGAACCCGAAAGCGTTCTATCGCTCGGCGCTGTCGGAGAGCGAGAAGGAGATGCTTCCGGTAGCGGACGAGGTCGAGGGGCTCGAGCAGGAGATCGCGGTGCTGCGGGTGCGGCTCAGGCGGGCGCTGGAGGAGCACCCGGAGAACATGACGCTGATGCTCAAGGGGGTCGAGCTGCTGGTGAAGGCGCTGGCCGCCAGCTACCGGCTGTCGAAGGACGCGAAGACCGACCTCTCGGCGAGCGTGAGATCGGTGCTGGACGAATATGGGGCGATGATGCGCCCGGAGTCGAATGACGATGTCGACGCAGACGCAGCCGAAGACAACTGACGAGCCGCGGCCGCAGCGCCGGACGGTGCGGAGAGCGAGCGGCCGGAGTACGAGCGCCGCCTTTCACGCTGTCGTCGAGGAGCGGCTGCGAAGCCTGGAGAAGCAGCTCGACGAGGTGAAGGGGCGCGTGAACGGCCTCATCTTCCTCATCGTCGGCGTCGTGATAACGCAGGTCGTGCTGGGACTGGTGCACTAGGATGACCACTGCCGTCGAAAGCAAGGCGCCGGCGCGCTATCGCCTTCGGCCCTACCAGGTGGAAGCGGCGCGCGCCGTGCTGGACAGCGTGTTCAACCATCGCGGGCTGACGATATCGGTGGAGATGGCGCGACAGGGCGGCAAGAACGAGCTGTCGGCGCAACTGGAGGCGTTCCTGCTGGTGGCGAACATGCTGCGCGGCGTCGACTCCGTGAAGTGCGCGCCGACGTTCGAGCCGCAGTGTCGCATCAGCATGCGACGGTTGTGGACGCGGCTGGGCGAGTTCGGGCTGGCGTCGATTTCGACGCGGCAGCAGGGCCGGCTGATCACGGTCGGGAAGGCGCGGCAGATCTTCCTGTCGGCCGAGCCGGAATCGAACGTTGTCGGGCACACGGCGCACCTGCTGCTGGAGGTCGACGAGGCGCAGGACGTCGACGCCGAGAAGTTCGACAAGGAGTTCCGGCCGATGGCGGCCTCCACCGGCGCGACGACGGTCCTCTACGGCACGGCCTGGGACGACCGCACGCTGCTGGAGCGGACGAAGCAGGCGAACCTGGAAGCAGAGCGTCGCGACGGCGTCCGGCGGCACTTCGAGTACGACTGGCGGCGCGTGGCACGCTACAACCCGACCTACGCCCGCTTCGTCGAATCGGAGAGACAGCGGCTGGGCGAGAGCCATCCGCTGTTCGTGACGCAGTACTGCCTGCGACCGGTCAGCGGCGGCGGGCGTCTGTTCACCCGGCAGCAGCAGGCCCAGCTCGAGGGCGAGCACGGGCGTCAGGCGAAACCGGTCGCGGGCGAGACGTACGTCGCGGGGCTGGACGTCGCCGGGCAGGCGATGGGCGCGGTCGCGAGCCCCCGGCGGGACGCGACTGTGCTGACCATCGCGCGGGCGACGCATCCGTCGCGGGGATCGCTGGTGCAGGAGCCGCGGCTGGAGGTCGTCGAGCACTTCGCGTGGACCGGCGAGCCACATGATGCCCTCCTCGAGCGTCTCGTCGACGTGCTGAGCCGCGTCTGGCGGGTGCGTCGCGTCGCCGTTGACGCCACGGGGCTCGGCGAGACGCTGGCGCGGTTGCTGGCGTCGGCGCTGGGGGAGCAGGTGGTGCGGCCGTTTCGGTTCACGGCCGAGAGCAAGTCGCGGCTGGGCTACGGCCTGCTGGCGGCGGTCAACGGCGGCCGCCTGAAGATGTACGCCGGCGACGGCTCCGACGAGTACCGCGAGTTCTGGGAGCAGGCGGAGCGGGCGCGCGTGGCGTATCGCGCCAACCAGACGATGAACTTCTTCGTCGACCCGTCGGACGGGCATGACGACTACCTGATGAGCGTCGCTCTCGCGGTGGAGGCGGCGGCGGACAGCAGGCCGCGGACAGCCCGAGGGCGTATCCGGGAGGGC
>DATLAX010000125.1:0-4149 GCA_035527215.1 Dehalococcoidia bacterium | reverse complement strand
CCGTCACGGGCGTGTTCGACTCGGCGATCACGATCCACTCGGACGGAGATGCGCCGGTACCGTATTCCAGGCGGTACGACAAGAAGCTGCTCGACGCGGCGCGCCCCTTCACGGTGACGACGCCGCTTACCGACGCGCCGGCAGCCGGCGAGCTGATCACTGCGGGCAAGTCACTCGGGCTGCTCGGATTACTGCGCTCGGTCGGCGGGAGGGAGACGCCCAGCGCGGCCGCCCATTCCAGCGCCTGCTGCTTGTCGAAGCCGGACAGTTCGGGTGGCAGGACTAGGAAGACGCGCTCCTGAACGAACTGCGGCGGCGTCATCTCCGTGGCCAGGAGGCCGGTGCGAATGTCGATCTTGAACGGCTGCCACCAGTTGTCCTTCTCCGTGGGGAGCGAGTTCTTGACGAAGAGGTCTTCGATGGTCTTGCCGCAATAGGCGCTCGGCAGTAGGCCGGAGGGAACGCAGATCTTGGCCTTCTCGATGCCGGGGGGCTGTTCGAAGTCGAGCGCCTCTTTGCCTTCGAGCGCCGTTTCCATGAAGTCGCGCGCGGAACGCCAGGATATGGAGGTGCTGCTGATGTTGTACATGGGCGAGTTGTCGGCGTTGCCGGCCCAGACGCCAACGACGAGGTTCGGGGTGTAGACCATAGCCCAGGTGTCGCCGATGGCGCGGCTGTTCTCGTACGGCTCGCTGGTGCCGGTCTTGATGGCGGCGTGCTGGCCGGGGACGTTGAGCCCGCCGCAGCCGAAGGTGATGCACTGCGCCTGGGGGTCGCTGAGGATGCTGCTGATGAGGTAGGTGTATTCAGGCGGGACGAGTTCGAGGTCGAGCCGCTCGTTGGCGGCGTCGTAGATGACGTTCCCGTTCGAGTCTTCGACCTTGAGGATGGAGATGGGCTCCAGCTCACGGTTGCCTTCGGGGAGGTCCCGCACAGTGGGCACGCCGCGCATGACGCCGTTGGCGGCGAAAACGCCGTAACCGTACACCATGTCGACGAGCTTCACGTCGACACCGCCGATGGTGAAGGACGGGCCGTAGGTGCCCTCCAGTCCGGTGATGCCCATCTTCTTCGACGTGTTGACCACGTCGGCGACGCCTGCGGCCTGTATCGCCTTGAAGGCAGGTATGTTGAGTGAGTTGCCCAGCGCGGTGCGAATGGATATGGGGCCATGGTAGTCGCCGGATGGGTTACGGGGGCAGAACTGCTTGTCGCCGTCCTGGTAGCAGGTCGGGGTGTCGAGGATGAGGGTGCCGGGGCCCCAGCCCAGCTTCATGAACGTCGTTACATACGTAAACGGCTTCATGGCGGAGCCGGGCGAGTTGAAGGCCGACGCCATGTCGTTCTGGCCGAGGATGTCGTCGCGGAAGTAGTCGCGGCTGCCGACGTAGGTGAGGATCTCGCCGGTTGTCGGGTCCATGGCGACGAGGGCGCCGTTGTGGCCGCCGGAGTATTCGTACTCGCCGATCCAGTTCTCCAGGATTTCCTCCGCCTTCTTCTGAAGGTCGAGATCGAGCGTCGTCGTCACGCGCAGGCCCTCGCGGTAGACGGCCTGCCGCCCGAACATATCCTCAATCTCAGGGCCGACGTAGGAGAGCACCCAGTGGGGGGCGTCGATCAGAAAGCGGTGGGCCGTCAGGTTGAGCGGCTCCTGAGCGGCCACCCAGCCTTCGATCTTGGTGATGAAGTCCTTCTCCTGCATGAGGAGCAGGACCTGGTTACGCCGCGCCAGGGCACTTTCGGGGTTTTCCAGTGGGTTGTAGCAGCTCGGGCAGGCCGGGATGCCGGCCAGGAGCGCCGCCTCGCCCAGGGTGAGCTCGTTCGCCTTTTTGCCGAAGTACCCCTGGGCCGCGGCCTCGACGCCGTTGTAGATGCCGCCGTAGGGTATTTGATTGAGGTACCACTGCAGGATCTGGTTCTTGGAGTAACGGTTGGTGAGCTCTATGGCGTAGACGGTCTCCTTCAGTTTGCGTGGTATCGACCGTTTCTGCCGTTCCGCTTCCGGGATGTAGATGTTCTTCACGAGCTGCTGCGTGATGGAGCTGCCGCCGGTCCCCTGGAGGAACTCAAGATTGCCGGGGAGGAAGTTCTCGTAGGCGGCGCGCAGCAGGCCCTTCATGTTGACGCCGGGGTTGGAATAGAAGCTTGCGTCTTCCGTCGCGATCGTCGCATTGACCAGGTGCCACGACATCTCGGACAGGGGCACGGGCTTTCGCAGGCCCTGGAGGTCATCGACGTACTCGTAGAGGAGGCGTCCGTTGCGGTCGTAGATCTTGGCGCCGCCGGCGTTCTGCGAGAGCACTTCCTCTATCGGCGCCATTTTAGACGCGTAAACGCGATAGGTGATGAAGCCGGCGACAGCCGTCACCGCTGAGCCGCCCGCGAAAACGCCGAAGAGGATGAGCGGCACGAGCATCCAGCGACGGAGTCCCGTTTTGCCGTTGCCGCGCAGATACACGCGCCGGCGCCGCTTGAAGAATCTAGCCATCCAGCTCTGCCTCCACCAGCGGGCCTCTCTTCTCCAGCACCAGGAAGTGAGAGAGCCCTAACGCCTGGAGCCGCGTCTTCTCCAGACCATAGAGTATCGACCGCAGCGCTCCCGCTAGAAGCTTACTACGCGCTGCGACGTTGTCAAATCCCGGGTATATCACGCTATGCTGCGTCCAACTTACGTTCAGTCCGTTCGTGAGCCTCTTCAAGTCGCCGGCGCGATAGGCGCGGACGTGGGGCGCGAGGCGGCGGCGCAGAGGGCCCGGCAGGTAGTGCACGAGCGGTATGTTGCCGAAGACGTACCGTTTCCCGATGTAGACGCCGTGTGTCTCGAACGGGTACAGGCGGTTGGGAGCGAAGATGACGACGTTCCCGCCCACCTTCGCCACGCGACAGGCTTCCCGCACCGTGGCAGCGTCGTCGCTGACGTGCTCGATGACTTCGTTGAGCAGTATGACGTCGAAGCTGTTGTCGAGGAAAGGCAGGCGCTCGCCTACCGCGAGCATCAGGTTGGGGACCGAGGAAGAGCCGCGCCTCACCCGCTGCTCGTCGATGTCGACGCCGCAGACCCGCGGCGATAGCTCTTGGATTCGCCGCACGTAGGCGCCGATCCCGCATCCCACGTCGAGGACCCGCGCCCCCTCCAGCGATACGCGGCGCCGCACGAGAACCAGGCGACGCTCCTGCCCGGAGCGCCACACGTAGCTGGGACGCCCCAGAGCAGCCGCCCTGTCGGGAGCTTTCACCATCTCCGCCTCTGTGCCAACCATTGATCCTAGCACAGGCAGATTCCACGTTCAACGGTGGTACCGGCGCCTCGCGATGCTCCGGGCGCTTTGTCCGCCGCGCCGCCCCTGCTATAATCGAGAAGTCGCGCCGCGGGAGGATTCGAATTGGGACTGACGAGAGCTGAAGTCGAGCACCTGGCGAAGCTCGCCCGCCTGGGTCTGAGCGAGGAGGACGAGGCCAAGTTCGAGGAGCAGCTATCGGTCATCCTCGACCACTTCGATGTCCTGCGCCAACTCGACACGGAGGGCGTGCCGCCGACGGCGCACACGCTGCCGCTGGAGAACGTTCTTAGCCCGGACGAGGCGCGTCCCTCGCTTTCGCCCGAGGATGTCCTGGCGAACGCTCCCAAGGCGGAAGACGGTTTCTTCCGCGTGAGGGCTGTCCTCGAGTAGCGCGGGCTCCGGCGACACCGACTCGACCTCTGAATCAGGAGGATACCCTGGAACTCCACTACCTGACGGCGCATGAGGCGGGCCGCCTGCTTCGCGAGCGCGAAGTGACTTCGCGGCAACTCACCGAGGCCGTGCTGGCGCGCGTCCGCGAGGTCGACGACCGCGTGAAGGCGTACGTCAGCGTGACGGAGGACGTCGCACTCCGGCAGGCCGAGGCCGCCGACGCACGCATCCGCCAAGGGGCGGAGGTCGCGCCACTTACGGGCGTTCCCGTCTGCGTCAAGGACGTTATTTGCACGAAGGGCATCCGCACCACCTGCGGCTCGCGCATGCTGGAGAACTTCGTGCCGCCGTACGATGCCTTCGTGACGCAGCGCCTGCTCGACGCCGGCGCGGTCATCGTCGGCAAGGCGAACATGGATGAGTTCGCGATGGGCTCGTCGACGGAGAACTCCGCTTTCTTCCCGACGCACAACCC
>DATLAX010000124.1:0-21883 GCA_035527215.1 Dehalococcoidia bacterium | reverse complement strand
CATCATGTCGGCCATCTTCGTCGAGTTTTGGGGCATCTCCACGCTCGGTTTCTTCCGCTACGGGAGCAAGTTCTTCAACGTCAAGCGGCTGCTCAAAGGCGACATCTTCAACGGACTCATCGACTTCATCGTGGGTATCCTCGAGTTCGTCGCCGAGCTTGCCCGCCTACTCAGTTTCACCTTCCGACTCTTCGGCAACATCTTCGCGGGAGAGATCCTGTTCCTAGTGATAATCTTCATGCTGCCGGTGCTGGCCCTCGACCTTGTATACGGACTGGAGCTGTTCGTGGGCCTTATCCAGGCGTTTATCTTCGCGATGCTGACGCTGGTGTTCGGCATCGTGGCTGTAACCTCACATGAGGAACACGAGACCGAGGCGTCAGAGCCGGGCCCGATGGTGCCGCCCTAACCCGCAGCGGCCGGCCCGACTGAAATCATAATATCAACTAAGGGAGGAAAGGATGGACCTGAACAACCTGTTTCCGCTGCTGGTGATAACCGACATTGCCATCAAGTATATCGGTGCCGCTCTCGCGATTGCCATCGGCTCCATAGGCCCGGCGCTCGCCATCGGCATGCTGACGGGGAAGGCGATGGAAGCCCTCGGCCGGAACCCGGAGGCGCAGCCGGTAATCACGACAAACATGATCCTGGGCATCGCCTTCGCCGAAGCTATCGCCATCTACGCCCTCGTAGTGGCAGTCATGATCGGCTTCGTGTTCTAGGAACCCAGAATCCGCCCGGAAGAGGGGAAGTATCGTGGATATCCACGGAATAACTGTCTTGGGGATCGGCGCTCTTGGCATCAACCTGCCCGGACTGCTGGCGCAACTCATCGGCTTTGCCATCCTACTGGTCATAATGCGGATGGTCGCGTACAAGCCTATCCTGGGAATGATGGACCAGCGTTCGCAGCGAATACGCGAGGGACTCGAGGCGGCGGAGAAGATGAAGGAGCAGGCCACGCAGGCCGACGTCACAGTCCAGAAACGGCTGGAAGAGGCGCGACAGGAAGGTCAGGGGCTCATCGGTCAGGCGCAGCAGATCGCGAATCGCCTCCAAGAAGAGGCCCGCCAGCAGGCGCAGGCCGAAGGCGAATCGCTTCTCGGCAGAGCGCGCAATGAGATCGCCCTGGAGCGCGACGACGCCATCGCCCAGATCCGCCGCGAGTTCGCTGACCTGACGATAGCCGCGGCGGAGAAGGTGATCGGCCAGTCCCTGGACAAGAAGGCCCATGAGCGCCTTATAGAGGAAGTGCTGGCGCAATCCAGCCTCCAGGGAGAGAGCGCGCAGCAGTAGCGCCATTCTCAATTCGAAGCAGAAGTCGACAGGCCGCCGTCGCGGCCCGGAGGCATGGCACAAGCATGAGAATCGAGGCGGCAGCCAAGCGCTATGCGCAGGCAGCTTTCGCGGTGGCCCTCGCGCAGGGTGAGCCTGAACGCTGGCTCGGCGACCTGCGTTCGCTCAGTGATCTCGTGGCGAATCACGAGGCCGCGGCTCTCCTCCAGAGCGACCGCGTGCCCAACGCCGAAAAAGACAAGCTCCTGGAAGCTGCCCTTCCCGGCGCTGCTCCAGGCGTGCTCAACCTTGCCAGGCTCCTCGTGGCAAAACGCCGCATCGGCCTGGCCGAGCAGGTCCGCGAGGAGTTCGGCAATCTGCTCGACGAGCACGAGGGACGCGCGCGGGCCACGGTCACGACCGCCGTGCCCCTTAGCGACGGGCAAAAGGCCGAAATAGCCGCGAGACTGGGCCGGATCACCGGCAAGAAGGTAAGCGTCGACGAAGCTGTCGACCCTAACATCCTGGGCGGCCTCGTCGCGCGCGTCGGCGACACGCTCATCGACGGCAGCACGCGCAGCAGGCTCGTCGCCATGAAGAGGAGCCTGCAGGGAAGCGGCGGCTGGACCCCGGCCCTCGGGGAGAGTGCCGAGAGCGATTGAGTCACGTAGGAAGACAATTGCAGCGGAGAGAGTAACATGGCAGTACGGCCCGAAGAGATAGCATCTATCCTCAAGCAGCAAATCGAGCGCTTCGGCACCGCGGTGACGGCCGTCGACGTCGGCGTTGTGATCGAGGCCGGCGACGGGATCGCCCGTGTCCACGGCCTCTCCAACTGCCTGGCCGGCGAGCTCGTCGAGTTCGAAAACGGCGCCATGGGCCTCGCCCTCAACCTTGAAGAGGACACCATCGGCATCATGGTCCTCGGTGACTACACCACTCTCGGCGAGGGCGCGGAGGTCCGCTCCACCGGCCGCATCGTGCAGGTTCCCGTGGGCGAAGCGCTGGTCGGCCGTGTCGTCGACCCTCTTGGCAACCCCCTCGACGGCAAGGGGCCGATCTCGACGGAGAAGACCCGCCCCGTGGAGCGGATCGCCCCCGGCGTCGTCGCCCGCCAGTCCGTGGACACGCCCGTGCTCACCGGCATCAAGGTCATCGACGCCATCACGCCCATCGGCCGCGGCCAGCGCGAGCTCATCATCGGCGACCGCACGACAGGCAAGAGCGCCCTGGCCATCGACACGATTATCAACCAGAAGGGCGGAGACCTCGTTTGCATCTACGTGGCCATCGGCCAGAAAGCGTCGAAGGTGGCTCAGACGGTGGCCCTCCTCGAGCAGCATGGGGCGATGGACCACACGATCGTCGTCACCGCCAGCGCGGCCGACCCGGCGCCCCTCCAGTATCTCGCGCCCTACTCCGGCTGCTCCATGGGCGAGGACTTCATGGAGCAGGGCAAGGACGCTCTCATTATCTATGACGACCTGTCGAAGCATGCCTGGGCCTACCGCCAGGTATCGCTGCTGCTGCGCCGCCCGCCGGGCCGTGAAGCCTACCCGGGCGACGTCTTCTATCTGCACAGCCGTCTCCTCGAGCGCGCCGCAAGGCTCTCGGCCGACCTGGGCGGCGGCTCCCTGACGGCTCTTCCCATCATCGAGACGCAGGCGGGCGACGTCTCCGCCTACATCCCGACCAACGTAATCTCCATCACCGACGGCCAGATCTACCTGGAGACCGACCTCTTCAACGCCGGCATTCGACCGGCTATGAACGCCGGCCTCTCCGTGTCGCGCGTGGGCGGCGCAGCGCAGCGTCGCGCCATGCGCCAGGTCGCCGGCCGCCTTCGCCTCGACATGGCGCAGTACCGCAATGTGCAGGCATTCGCCCAGTTCGGCAGCTCGGAGCTGGACGTCGCCACGCGCAACCAGCTCGAAAGAGGCCAGCGGATGACTGAGGTACTCAAGCAGCCTCAGTACGAGCCCATGAGCCTCCACGAGGAAGTGGGAATCCTTTACGCGGCCGTCAACGGCTACCTTGACGACGTGCCCGTCAACAAGATTCGCGACTTCGAGACGGCTTTCCACCGCTTCATGGCCAGCAGCCATCCGGACACCGGAGAAGCCATCGAAGACAAGAAGGAAATCACGCCCGAGATCGAGGAAGAACTGAAGGCCGCAATCGACGAGTTCAAGCAGACAATGCCCTACTAGGTCAACATGGCAACTATTCGCGAGATCCGCAGACGCATCCGCTCCGTCACCAGCACGGCGAAGATCACCCGCGCCATGGAGATGGTCGCCGCATCCAAGATGCGCCGCGCCCAGCTCAGCGCCCTTGCGGCCCGCCCCTACGCCGAGAAGATGCGCCAGATGCTGTCCGACCTTCAAGAGAGCATCCAGAGCCAGCGCCAGGAGGCGCCGCATCCTCTGCTGGAGCAACGCGAGCCGGAACGGGTCGCCGTCGTCCTCATCAGCACCGACCGCGGTCTTTGCGGCGGCCTTAACGCCAACCTCAACCGGTTTACCGCCGCATTTGTCCTCGAGCATCAACAACTCGAAGTAAAGGCCGTCGCCGTTGGACGAAAGGCGCGCGACTTCCTCGGCCGCACCGGACTGCCCGTGATCGCCGAGTTCACCAACCTCAGCGACTACCCGTCGGCCGACGACGCCAGGCCGCTGGCCCGCGTCCTCATGGAGGAATACATCGCCGGCAGCGTGGACCGCGTCTACCTCGTCTTTCCGCTGTTCATAAACACCATGGCGCAGCGGGCGGAGATGCGGCAGTTGCTGCCTATCGAGATACCGCCGCGGGAGTCCGCGATGTCGGTGCAGTACATCTACGAGCCCTCGCCTGCGGAGGTCTTCGACGAGTTGCTGCCGCGCTACGTGCAGCGACAGGTGTATGAGGCCATCCTGGAGAAAAGCGCCAGCGAGCAGTCGGCGCGGATGGTCGCCATGCGCAGCGCGACGGAAGCGGCGAACGAGATGGTCGAAGACCTAACGCTTACCTATAACAAAGCACGTCAGGAAACTATTACCAAGGAGCTGCTGGACATCGCCGGCGGCGCTGAGGCCCTTAGATCGGCCCAGTAGGACGGAGGTTTCACATGGCCACGGGGAAGGTTGTGCAGATCATCGGCACCGTAGTCGACGTGGAGTTCCCGCCTGATGAACTCCCGGAGATCTACAATGCCGTCGAGATCGAGATGGGCGGCGGGAAGCTCGTCGCCGAGGTGCAGCAGCACCTGGGCAACAACTGGGTGCGCTGTCTGGCGATGGGCACCACCGACGGCCTGGGCCGCGGCGCCGAGGCGGTCGATACCGGGCAGGCGATTACCGTCCCCGTAGGTCACGAGACGCTTGGCCGCCTCTTCAACATCGTCGGCGAGCCCATCGACAACCTGGGCCCCGTCGAGACAAAAGAGCGCATGCCCATCCACCGCCCGCCGCCCGCCTTCGACGAGCAGGCCACCACCGTCCAGATGCTGGAAACCGGAATCAAGGTAATCGACCTGATCACCCCGTTCACGAGGGGCGGCAAGGTCGGAGCCTATGGCGGCGCCGGCGTGGGGAAGACGCTGATCATCCAGGAGCTCATCCGGAACATCGCCACGGAGCACGGCGGCACCTCGGTGTTCGCCGGTGTCGGCGAGCGCTCCCGCGAGGGTAACGACCTCTGGCACGAGATGCGCGCTTCCGGCGTCATCGAGAAGACGGTGCTCGTGTTCGGACAGATGAACGAGCCTCCCGGCGTGCGCCTGCGGATCGGCCTGTCAGGCCTGACGATGGCCGAGTACTTCCGAGACCGCGAGGGACAGGACGTTCTCCTCTTCATCGATAACATCTACCGCTACACGCTCGCCGGAATGGAGGTCTCCGCTCTTCTCGGCCGCATGCCCTCCGCCGTCGGCTACCAGCCAACGCTGTCGACCGAGATCGGCGACCTGGAGGAGCGCATCACCTCGACGAACAAGGGCTCCATCACCTCCTTCCAGGCCATCTACGTCCCGGCCGACGACTACACCGACCCGGGTGTCGCTACCACCTTCGGCCACCTGGACGGCGTCGTCGCCCTCGACCGCGCTCTCACGGAGCAGGGTCTTTACCCCGCCGTCGACCCGCTGATCTCGTTCTCGCGTATCCTCGACCCCAACGTCGTCGGCGAGGACCACTACCGGGCGGCGCGCGGCGTGCAGCAGGTGCTTCAGCGTTACAAGGACCTCCAGGACATCATCGCCATCCTGGGCATGGAGGAGCTGTCGGAGGAGGACAAGCTGACGGTACAGAGGGCGCGCCGGATCCAGCGCTTCCTCTCCCAGCCCATGTTCGTCGCCGAGCCGTTCACCGGCCGGCCCGGCCGGTACGTGGCTGTGCGCGAGACGGTGCGCGGCTTCAACGAGATCCTGGATGGCAAACACGACGACCTGCCGGAGCAGGCGTTCTACATGGTCGGCACGATCGAGGACGCGCGGGAGGCAGCCGAGAAGCTGGCGTCCGGAGCGCGCGCGTAGCGCCCCGACAAGCGCCGGCCGGCGAGAGGAATCAATCGATGGCAAAGCTGAACGTTGACGTCATCACAGCGGACCGCGTCGTCTTTTCCGACACGGACATCGACGCCGTGGTCGCTCCCGGCGCCGCGGGGGAGCTGACGGTCCTACCCTCGCACGCGTCCTTCATTACCTCCCTCGTCCCCGGTGAGGTGCGCCTCCAGAAGGCCGGCGCCGACGAAACGTACATCGTGGTGATGGGCGGCTTCCTGGAAGTCCGGGACGACAAGGTGGTGATCCTCGCGGAGTCGGCCGAGCGGGCGGAGGAGATCGATATCGCCAGGGCGCAGGAGGCGCGCGCGCGCGCGGAGAAGACGCTGGCCGGCCGCGAAGCGGCGGTCGACCTCACACGCGTTCAGGCAGAGTTGCGCCGCTCCCTCGTCCGGCTGAAGGTCGCGGAGCGAAAGCGCCGTCGAGGTGGCCCAGGAGGAGGGCCCGGGGCACCCGGCCAGACTCCATAGCCACCTGCCGGCGAGCCGCCGGCGCCGTTTCCGCCTTCTACGCTGTCACACGCGCATCATATTTCTCAGGCGCCCGTCGACGCCTGACCGCGCGGCGACGGCTTGAAGTCCTGTAGCCGTGATGATAGTGTTAATCCCAAAGCAGTCTGGACTGATCGGGAGACTATGCCTACAGATAGGCTCGTGGTAGAGGGCGGCCGTCGCCTCGAGGGCAGCGTGAGGGTCAGCGGCAACAAGAACGCCGCCATCCACGCCCTGGCAGCCACGCTGCTCACATCCGACGATTGCCACCTGGAGAACGTTCCGGCCATCGGCGACGTTCGCTTCATGGTGGAAATCCTGCGCTCCCTCGGCGCGACCGTCGAATACACATCGCCCTCCTCCTTGCGCGTCAACGCAGCAGGCGTCAACATCCTGGTTGCCCCGAGCGAGCTGGCGACGCATCTCCGCGGCAGCTTCCTCGTCATGGGACCGCTGCTCACCCGTTTCGGCGAGGCGGCCTGCTGCCCGCCGGGCGGCGACATCATCGGCCTGCGACCGCTCAACGTCCACCTGGCCGGCTTCCGCGTCCTGGACGCCACCGTGAACCACGAGGGCGACAAGTTCGTCGCCCGCACGAAGGGCCTTCGCGGCAGCAGGATCTTCCTAGACTACCCGAGCGTACTCGGCACCCAGAACCTGATGCTGGCGGCGACGCTGGCCGAGGGACGAACGACTCTCGTGAACGCCGCCGCTGAGCCGGAGATCGAGAGCCTCGTCGACATGCTCACGCAGATGGGCGCGCGGATCTCCGGCGCCGGCTGGCACACCATCGAAATCGAGGGCGTGCGCGAGCTCCACGGCGCCAGGCATCGCATCATCCCGGACCGAATCGAAGCGGGGACCTTCGCCATCGCCGCCGCGGTCACCCAGGGCGACGTCGAGATCCAGGAAGGCGTCCCACAGCAACTTGACGCGCTCCTGTGGAAACTGGACGAAGCAGGCGTGAAAGTGGAGGAGACCGACGGACTGCTCCGTGTCAGGGGCAACGGGTCGCTGCGCGCCATAAACGCCCAGGCAGTGCCCTATCCGGGTCTCGCCACGGATCTTCAGGCGCCCCTCGCGACGCTCCTGACGCAGGCCAAGGGCGTCAGTTCCATATACGAGAGGGTTTTCGAGAACCGCCTCCTCTACGTCGCCGAGCTGCGGAAGATGGGCGCCGAAGTTATCACGTCGGGTACGACGGTGATCATCAGCGGGCCGACACCCCTCTACGCGGCGAACGTGCGCGCCGTCGACTTGAGAGCCGGCGCAGCGCTCGCGCTGGCGGCGCTGGCGGCCGACGGCAGATCAGAGATCAATGACATATTCCACCTGGACCGCGGCTACGAGCGGTTCGACGAGAAACTGAGATCGTTGGGGGGCCGCGTGGAGCGCCTGCCCGCCGCTGTCCATGAAGAGAACAGGCTTGAGGGAGGCTCATGCTGACGAAGAGACTGGGAATCGACTTGGGAACAGCCAACGTGCTGGTCTACATGCGTGGGAAGGGGATAGTGATCAACGAACCGTCGGTCGTCGCCCTCGCGACCCGCGACAACACGGTCGTAGCCGTCGGAAACGAAGCGCGGGGAATGATCGGACGCACTCCCGGTAGCATCTCCGTCATCCGGCCGATGCGCGACGGCGTCATCGCCGACTACCTCATCACCGAGGCGATGCTCCGCTACTTCATCGGCCATGCCCTCGGCCGCCTGAACCTCATAAAGCCGGAGGTCATGGTCTGCATTCCCGCCGGCGTAACCAGCGTCGAGCAGCGCGCGGTGCGCGACGCCGCGGAGCAGGCCGGCGCCAGGCGACCGGCGCACCTCGTGCCGGAGCCGCTTGCCGCAGCCATCGGCGCAGGCATACCGGTCGGCTCGGCCAGCGGCAACATGATCGTCGACATCGGCGGCGGCAGGTCCGAAGCCGCGATAATCTCCATGTACGGCATCGTCGTCAGTGAGTCGATTCGGATCGCCGGCGACCGCCTCGACGACGCCATCGCCGCCTACGTCAAGCGGCGCCACAACCTCGTCATCGGCGACCGCACGGCCGAAGAGGCGAAGATCGCCGTGGGCAGCGCGCTGCCGACGGAAGAGAACCTGACGATGGAGATTCGCGGCCGCGACCAGATCAGCGGCCTCCCCAAGACAATAGTAATCACCTCTCATGAAGTCACCCAGGCCATCCAGGACTGCCTCGCCAGCATCGTCCAGGCCGTGCGTTCCGTGCTGGAGCGTACGGCGCCCGAACTAGCCTCTGACGTCATCGACCGCGGCATCGTGCTGACCGGCGGCGGCGCCCTCCTGCGCAACATGGACGTCCTCCTTACGCAGGAGACAGGCGTGCCCTGCCAGATCGCTGAAAACCCCATGAACTGCACAGCGATCGGCGCGGGAGCAGCGCTGGAGCATCTCGACGTGATCAAGCGCAGCCTGCCGACCGAAGAGGAGTCGCTTGTAGCAAGCCTCTGAGCAGAACGGGGTCCTAAGGAGAGAAGCTCTTCAGATAGTACGTCATGCTCTGGAGCGCAAGCACCGGCTCGATATCCTTCAACTGCTTCCCCTTGGGCACGCGCAGCGCAACCGGCGCATAGTTGAGGATCCCTTTGATGCCGCAATTCAAGAGGATGTCCGCGACCTCCTGGGCGGCAACAGCTCTCACGGCGACGATGCCGATGTCTGCCGGATTGTCTTTCAAGAACTGCGGCAGGTCCTCTACGTTGTAGACTCTCACCCCGCCGACCACCCTCCCCACCACGTTCAAATCGGTGTCAAACGCAGCGATGATCTTGAAGCCTTCGGGCGTGAATCCCCTGTACCTCAGAATCGCGCGGCCGAGATTCCCCACCCCAACCAGCACCATCCTCCATTCCTGGTCCAGGCCCAGGATCCGCCGCAGTTCGCCGGCCAGGCGTTGCACGTTGTAGCCCCGCCCCTGCTTGCCGAACCGTCCGAAGTAGCTCAGGTCCTTGCGTATCTGGGCCGGCGTCACGCCCAGCTCGTTGCCTAGCTCCTGTGAACTGACAACATGGCGGCCCCGACTCTCCAGCGCGGCGAGCGTGCGCGCATACACCGGCAACCTGTCGATTACCACTTCCGGGGCGCTGAGGAGCGGGGTCATTGATTTCCTCCCGACAGGCCGCCAACCCCCAACAGACAGCCGATAGAGCCCTGGCCTTCGGCCGCCGGGGCTCGCCACCCTGACAGGGTGACGATTGCGAATTTCTGCACAATCCTACAGCGTCGGGGGAAAAACGTCAACGAGCGACGAATCCGCCGCTGGCTCGCCGGCCGCCGGCACTAGGCTGTGAGGATCGACACCTGAATACCGCCCACGCCGGCGTTGTGGATCATGCCCACCTTGGCATTCGCGACTTGCCGTGGCCCCGCTTGACCGCGCAGTTGCCGTACAATCTCGGTAATCATCGCGCCGCCCGTCGCTCCCATGGGGTGCCCGCGGCTGAGAAGGCCGCCATCGGTATTCATCGGCTTCTTGCCGGCGATCTCCGTGTTTCCCTCCCAGACGAAGACGCCGCCCTCGCCCTGTTTGCAGAACCCGAGCTTCTCGACAGTCAACACCTCGCCGGGCGTGAACGCGTCGTGGCACTGGGCCACATCGACGTGCTCCGGGCCCAGACCGGCCCTCTCATACACCTTCTTCGCGAGCCAGGCTGTCGGCCCTTCCGACAATTCGACCTCTCCGGGTGTGTAGATGGGAGTGGCTCCCATCGAGGCGACCAGGAAGACGGGCTTGGTGGTATAGCGTCGCGCGGCCTCCTCCGAGCAGAGGATGACCGCCGAAGCGCCGTCGCTGGTGGGGCAGCACTGGTACAGGGTGATCGGGTCGGCGACCATTCGCGAGTTCATCACCTCTTCCAGCGTGAGCTGCACCTGGTACTGAGCGTTGGGGTTCAGACAGCCGTTCTTGTGCGACTTCACCGACACCTGTGCGAAGTGCTCCGGCTTGCTGCCGTACAGCGCCATGTGCCGCTGAGCCTGCTGAGCGTACTCGCCGGGAAGAAGGGCCAGGCCCATCGCGCCGGCGAAGCTCAAGCCGCCGCCGCCGCCGCGGCCCAGGTCGAGCATGCCACGCGGCATCTTCTCCACCCCGACGACCATGCACATGTCATATTCGCCGGCCTTGATCGCCGTTGCCGCCAGCTCCGCCGCGCGAGAGGAACTGGCACAGGCGACCTCGATGTTTGTGACAGGTATCCCGGTGGAGCCAAGCTCCTCGAAAATGTTCAATCCCACGCCCGAAGACGCGATGACGCGGCCGCAATAGCCCGCTTGGATGTCGCCGTAGGTGACGCCGGCGTCTTTCATAGCCTCAAGCGCGGCCGTCCGGCCAAGGTCCGACGTGCTCTTCTCGGGAAAGCGACCGAAGGGGTGGAGGCCGACGCCCAACACTACTACTCTTGTTCCATCTTTAGCCACGGTCTTCCTCCTAGCTCACTGGCCGCCGGCGCGGCTCCACGGCGAAGGCGCTGCGTCCTTCAGACAGGCTTGAACTTGTAGGACATGACGTCGTTGCCATCCTCGTCTTCCTTCATTTTGGCCAGGGTTATCTCAACGTCCATCCCCACCTTCACGGCATCGAGGTCCACGTCCGTCAGAACGGTTCTAACAGCCACCTTCTCCGGCAGCTCGACGACGGCAAGGGCGTACGGCGCCTCGACCAGGGAGCCCGGAGGCGTTTGGCCGGCGATCGTGTACGTCCATACCTTGCCGCGCGTGCTCAAGTCCGCCTCGTCGAGGCCGTTCTGCCCGCAGGCGATGCAGATCTGCCGCCTCGGGAAGTAGTGAGCTCCACACTTCGGACAGCGACTGCCCACCAATACCGGCTTCCCTTCGGGTGTATTGGGCAAGCGGAATATACCTTCTCGCAGCGGCACCATGCGCTTCGTCGAACCTTCTCCGGTGTCACTCATACCTGTCTCCTCTCAGAAAAACCCCAAGTATCGCCGACGAGTCCCGGACGTCTACACCGTAACCGCCAGCCATTCGCCGCGGTTCAGCGTGTACCCTCCCGGGTCGATCTCCGCCCGGATCATCGACAGGTCTTCTTCTGTCGGCATCTCCATCACGCCCAGCGGCTCCGCTATGAGGGGCTTGAAGTCCATGCGGTCAAGCACTTCCTCGAGCGTAATCCAGGGGGCTATGGCCTCCAGCCTCATCATGTGCGTCTTCTCGTCAAAGCCGAAGAGGGCCCTCTCGGTGACGATTCGGTAGGGACCGGTGTCGGCGGGAAGGCCCGCCCTCTCCCGCGCGCCCGGGGAACCGTCGAGGTAGCCGGGAGAGGAAATGAAGTCTACCCGGTCCACGAACTTGCGCTTCTCCAGCTTGGTCATGATTATCGTCTTCCAGCAGCAGGAAGCGATCTCGTTCGCGCCGCCCGGCCCGCCGAAACGCCTTTCCGGGTGGTCATAGTCCTTGCCGAGGATCGTCGAGTTGAAGTTGCCGAACTTGTCTACCTGAACGGCGGAAAGAATGCCGTAGTCCGCATAGCCCAGCGAGGCGTGAGCATCGACGATGTTCATTCCCTCCCAGGCAACGGAGCGGTAGTGCGAGCGGGCGGAGCCGAGCATCATCGGTGGCAGAGGGAAGTTGGGGCTCGGCGCTATCGCACCCTCCTCGACGAGAAAGCCGACGCCGGGTGCGTGCGTCCGCTTTGCCAGCAGGACGGCGAAAAGCGGCGGCCCCGCCATCTGGACGAAGTACAGCTTGTCCTCCTCGATCATGTGAGAGATCGTGTAGACGTTCTGCTCCAAGTCCGTGAAGGTCAGATCAGTCATTGGTAGCCCTCCCGAACGGTTTCTCCCTGCATCATCTTCACCAGCTTGGCCGCCCCGACCCGCTTCTCGAGCATCTCCTCGTGGGAAGCGACACTGTAGATGTACTTCTCGAGGTACTGGTCGGTGGTGCCCTGCATCTGCGAGACGGCGAACTCGAAGACGTTCTCGAAGTCGCCGACGTAGCGGCCGGGCACGCTGCCGGGGTAGCCGCCGAACGGCGCGACCACCACAGCGTCGACGAGATAGTAGGGGATCGTCGTTCGCTGTGGATTCTGCCTGATCTCCTCGTTGCTGATTATCTTCTCCGTCGAGATGATCAGCTTCTTCGAGGCCATGGAGATCTCCTGCGGCGCCACGCCGGCGCCGTATATACGGGCATTGCCGTAGACATCGCACTCGTGGACGTGGATGAGGCCGACCTCCGGGTTGAGTGCCGGCACCAGCACCACCGGCTGCCCCGTGTAAGGGTCTTCCACCAGCTTGGCGCCGGACTTCTCGAAGACGTCGGTGCCACCTATCCAGCGCATAGGCAGGAAGGACACACCGAGAGCGCCCGCAAGCAGCCGATAGGTCAGGGCCCCGTTCGACCATTCGATGAACTTCAGCCGGTCCTCATGAAGGGCGTTGTTGATGATCGCGCCCGTCTCCATCCAGCCCACGTCGACCTTGCTCACGCAGCCGCCCGCCACCAGCAGGGTGACATCCGACCAGTTAAACTTGGCCGCGAGCCAGAGGTCCTTCTTCCGCTGCCGGATGATCTCCCTAAAGAGAGAGACCGGACCCCTGGCGGCGACGTTCATGTCGTAGGCCACGTAGTCACCGTCATTGACGAAGCGGGAGACGGCCTCCTGCTCTGTCACTACCTTGTCCACGGGTCTACGTACCTTGTGCTCCCGCACCCATGCGCGCATTTCGTCGGGGTTGGGCTGTTTGAATTCGCCCGTCCCGGAAGCCAACACCTGCATCTCGCTACCTCCCTGAGGCGCCTAAACGGCCGGCTCTTCGAACCCGATGGTCGATCGAAGTTGCTGCTCTCGGAGTTGTCAACTGCCCGCGGCGGCAGCGCTTCGAACCGGTCCGGAAGCCGCGGTAAATGAATTATGGTGCGGACGCTCAGGAATTGTCAAACTCCCGGCTCCTTGAGAGGATGACTGCAGACTATCGTCGGCACAACGAGGTGGAAAGCTCCCGCCGCATGCCAGGCGGTGGTCGCCAACCCTGCCCCGGGCGACCTTCTGCCAGAGTAGCGCCTGCGCTACAATTGTCGTCACGCCCCCGATTGTCGCGGCTATTTGTGTGACAAGGACGCACCCCTTGACCTCTGAAGGCATCCCCGTCAGCGAGGAACGGGCGATAGGCATCGACCTGCGAGAAGAGAGGCTGACCGGCACGATCCTCCGCCTCTCCGCTCCCCTTGTCGCCGAGCGCCTCTCGGTGACCGCCATCGGCATCGTCGACGCCGTGCTGATGGGCCACTACGTCGGCTCCGACGGCGTGGCCGCCATTGGAATCGCGGGGCTCCTTCTCTGGCTTCCCCTCTCCGGCGCCTGGGGACTGAACGTCGGCTCGACGATACTCGTCGCCCACAACACGGGCGCGCGGGCACTGGAAGACGTGCAGCGCTCCGTCCGCGCTTCTCTGACCTTCGCCTTTCTCTGGGGGCTGGCGGTCTCCCTTTTCCTCATCGTCGCCGCCCCCGGACTCATGAGCATGATGGCCGCGCGCGAGGGCGCGCTCGGCCCGGGCGTCGACTACATGCGCGTGACCTCGTTGGGAATGCCCTTGATGACCACTATGTATGCGGCCAACGGCTGTCTGCGCGGCGCCGGCAATACACGAACGCCGATGCTGGTCATCGTCGTCTCAAACATCGCCAACGGCGTCATGGCCTTTCTGCTAATCAGCGGCGTCTTCGGCCTGCCGAAGCTGGGAGCGATGGGCGCGGGCACAGGCATGGCGAGTGCCGGAGTCGCGGGCGCAGTCGTGGCGGTCGGCGCGCTGGTCAAAGGCTACGACCCTATCGCGTTCCGTCCATTGCACGCCCTTCATTTCGGCCGGACTGAGATCAGCCGCCTGCTTAACGTCGCCGTCCCTGTCGGCTTGGAGGAGTTGCAGTTCAGCCTCGCTTTCCTCTTCTACTCGCGGCTGATCACCGCCTATGGCACTGCCGCCGCCGCCGCTCACACGATCTCACTGCGCGCCGTGGACATCGCGCTGGTGCCCGGATTCGCCCTCGGGACAGCGGGTACAGCCATCGTCGGGCAAGCCCTCGGCGCGGGCCGGCCCGACCTCGCCGAGCGCACAGGCCGGGAGACGCGAAACTGGGCCCTGATAACCATGATCGGCCTGGGCGTCGTGGTGCTCGTTTTCGCGCCCCAGATCGTCGGCCTGTTCGTGAGCGACCCCGACGTCATCGACGTGGGCTCGCGCTGCCTGCGCGTCTTTGCCATCGCCTTCCCGATGATGGGGATGGGCACCGCCCTCTCCGGCACGCTGCGCGGCGCCGGCGACGTCCGCTACGTCTTGGGCGTGCTCACGATCACCGCCTGGACAGTCCGAATTCCGGCCGCCTTTTTCTTCAGCCACGTCGTCGGCTGGGGAGCGCCGGGCGCGTGGGTCGGCGCGGTGCTGGAGCAGAACGTGCGTGCCGCCCTGATCTGGTTCCGTTTTACGGGCGGTCGCTGGAAGACAAAAAGAGTGTAGCAGGCAGAACTGCTAGTAGAAGATGCGCGCGCAGGCCGGCCCGAGCATCGCCAGGATCAGGAGGAGCGTCACCGCCACGATGAGCGCCCGAGGCGGGTGCCACGGCCCTTTCTCCGGCTCCACGCCGGAGTAGCCCGCCTCCGACAGGTCGAAGTCGGGATGAGTGGGGTCGTTCGGGTCGAGTTCCCAACCCTCGCCCTCAGGTTTTTCGTCCTCGTCCTCGTCTTCGTCGAGCATAACCATGCTCTGCCCGTCTCCTAGTAGGCGCCCATCCGGCGCAACGCCTCGTCATCGATGCCGAAGTGGTGCGCGATCTCGTGCCGGACGACGCGCCCGACCCTCTCGACGATCTCCGCATCGCTCCTGCTCGTCAGCTCGATGGGCCGGCGAAAGACGATGATGCGGTCGGGCGGCACCATGTTGTAGCCCAGGCCGCGGCGCGTCACGGGGACACCGCGATAGAGGCCGAGCAGCGTTTGGCCTCGTCGGGCGCGGGCGGCGCGCAGGTCGTCCCGGCTCGGGTAGTCCTCAACCTCGACGTCTATGTTCGAGAGCCGCTCGCGGAACTGCTCCGGCAACTGTAGGAGCGCCCTTTCGACAAGCTCTTCGAATCGTTCCCTGTCCATCGCGCACCTCTGGTCGGGGCACCACGATCATATCACAGCCGGTCTCGTTTGACTTCGTCTCAGCGATGACGGAAGCTAAGCCAGTAGTGAACCTGCCGATGGAAGCGAGCACGCCGCTGAGGCACGAGGAAGAGATGGACGCGCCGCTCTGGCTCATGACGACGTTCTTCGTCAGTCTCCTCGCGACGGCCGCGGCCCTGGTTGCGCCGGCTCTCGACAACGAGGCCGGCTGGAGCCTGTAAGTGTGGTATTTCCCCTTGATGCTGCTTGCGGCGGCTCTGGTCGCCCTGGCCTTCGTGTCGTTCCGCCGCATGCGGATTGAGGTCAGCGACGCGGTTGTGCGGGTCAGCTTTGGTGTGCTGCGAAGGTCCCTTCCGCTGGAAACGATTCGGGGCTGCGAGGTCAAGCGCTACAACTGGATCGTCTACGGCGGCTGGGGGGTACGATTTGCGCTCGGCGGACGAAGGGCGTGGAGCATGCCGGGCGTGCCGGGCGGCGTCGAATTCACCGTTGCAGAAGGTACGCGGGTACGGCGGTACTTTCTTTCTTCCCGTTACCCCGAGCTTCTTGCCGCGGCCGTAGAAGGTCGCTGAGGTCCTCTTTTCGCAAGGCCGCTATCACCACGTCCGCAGCCGACGGCCACTTGTACGCCACGCGGTCGACGACGCGGAACGTCGCCGCCGCCAGCTGGAAGGGCAGCGCCTCCAGCAGCTCCCGCCAGGGCGGCAGAAACAGGAACATCGATGCGCCATGGATCTTCGATATCCGCATCTTCCCATTCGCCAGCCTCTTGAGCAGGCCATAGCTTCCGACAAACGTGTGATCGGCCGGTATGCGCCAGAATTGGTTGCGTTGCGGCGTATCCACCCCTAGAAAGCGGCCGAATTCGTCCAACGCCTTGCCGACGCGACAGGACAGGCTCTCGTAGTTCGCCAGCGCCACGACAAAGTGGCCCCCCGGCTTCAGCACGCGCTCTACCTCCGCGACGAAGCGCTCCCTGTCCGCGAAGTGGTCCATCGCGCCCTGGCACATCACTACGTCGAAGTAGCCGCTCCGGAAGGGCAGCGACTCCGCGATTCCGCGCGCCAGGCGCACCTTCTTGTGGACGGCCGGGAAGCGGAACTGGCCGAGCCTCAGCATCTGGTCGGAGGCGTCGATCCCGTACGCTTCCCACCCTCTGAGAGCCAGCCTGGCCGCCTGCATGCCCAGTCCGCAGCCGACGTCCAGCAAGCGGCTGCCGCCCTTGCCGTTGAAGTGCTGCACAGCCCGGAAGACCGCTTTCTCCGTGCGATGGAGGTAGAAGTCCGTCTCGCGGTCGTTGAAGAGCGTGAACTGTTCGATCCGGTAATCGGTGTCGGGTTTAACGGCTTGCATCCTGTGCCTTTCTTGGGGGGTCAAAGGTCGAATTTACCACTTATCCTGTAGAATCGCAAATCTGCCCCCGGGCCAGGCAAAGGCGCATGGAAGGCGAATGGATGCTGTTGGGGAAGCGTCAAGCTTCGGGTTGTCTCCCGGGGGTAGAGTGACAGCACCATCAAGGCGCTATAATTGACGTAACTTGTGCGGAGGGTCGACGTGAAAGAGCCACGAGAGATAGCGACAGGCATCATCGACAACGTCGAGACGGTTATAGTCGGCAAGCCCCAGGAAGTGCGGCTCAGCGTCATCGGCCTCCTTTGCCAGGGGCACATCCTTATCGAAGACGTGCCCGGTGTCGGCAAGACGATGCTCGCGCGCAGCATCGCCCGCTCCACCGGCTGCACCTTCAAGCGCATTCAGTTCACCCCCGACACGCTTCCCAGCGACATCACCGGCGTCTCCATCTATAACCAGCGGACCGGCGACTTCGAGTTCCGGCCCGGCCCGGTCATGTCCCAGATCGTCCTCGCCGACGAGATCAACCGCGCGACGCCGAAGACGCAGTCTGCCCTCCTGGAAGCGATGGAAGAGCGCCAGGTGACGGTGGACGGCATTACCCGCCCTGTCCCGCAACCCTTCCTGGTCATGGCGACGGAGAACCCCGTCGAGTACGAAGGCACTTTCCCCCTTCCTGAGGCCCAACTGGACCGCTTCCTCCTTCGCGTCCACCTCGGCTATCCCTCGCACAGCGACGAGGTGACGATTATCGAGCGGCAGCAGCGGGCGCATCCCATCACCGCGCTCGGGCAGGTGACGGACGCCGAGGAGATCAACAGCCTGCAGGACGCCGTCAAGGAGATCTACGTCGACCCGCTCGTCAAGCACTACATCGTCGCCCTTGCCGGATCGACGCGAGAGCATGAAGCGGTGCACCTCGGCGCCTCGCCCCGCGGCTCCCTCGCCCTCTTTCGGGCCGCCCAGGCGCGCGCGTTGATCGACGGCCGCGACTTCGTCCTGCCCGACGACGTCAAGGAGATCGCCTATGCTGCCCTGGGCCATCGCATCCTGCTGAACGCCACCTCCCGCGTCAAGGGCGTTACCGCGTCCGACGTCGTCACCGATTGCCTGGACCGCGTCCCGATTCCGAGCGCGCGCTCCCGCAGTGGTTCTCGCTGAGCGCACTGAGACGATGATTACCGCTTCCCGCAGGGCCTTGCGCCGCTATCGCTCCCTCCTCATCGTGTGCGCCATCCTGGTGGCGTCGCTGGTCCCGGCTTTCTCCACCGGCTTCTGGCTCCCCTTCCGGCTTGCCTACGTGATTGCGCTGGCACTGCCCCTCTGCTACCTGTGGGCCCGCCTGAGCCTCTTCGGCGTACATGCCGAGATAGAGCGCGCCGCGGACCGCCTTCAGCAGGGCCAGGCGCTGGGCGAGCGCGTGTCCATCAGCAACAGGAGCCTGCTCTCCAAGCTCTGGTTGGAGGTCGATGAGCCGTCGGACCTTCCCGGCCACGCGATCCGCCGCGTCATCTCACTGCAGCCGCGTCAAAGGCGCTCCTGGAAGGCGGTCAGCACCTGCGAACGTCGGGGTATGTACACTCTCGGCCGCGTAACGGTGACGAGCGGCGACCCGTTCGGCCTCTTCCGCTTTTCGAAGTCCTTCGGCCATTCACAGACGGTGCTCGTCTACCCGCGCCCCGTGGAGCTCACCGGCGTGCGCCTGCCGCCCGCGGAGTTGCTCGGTGAAGGCGTCCTGCACCGGCCCACGCACTACGTCACCTCCAACGCCGTCAGTGTCCGGCAGTATGCCTTCGGCGACAGCTACAATCGCATCCACTGGCCGAGCACCGCCCGCACCAGGGAGCTCATGGTCAAGCTCTTCGAGATGGACCCCGCCAGCGACGTCTGGATCGTGATGGACCTGGAGGCGAACGCCCAGGCGGGCAGCGGCGACGAGTCGACCGAGGAATACGCCGTCACCCTCGCGGCCTCGATCGCCAACCACTTCTGTCACAGCAGCCGGTCGATTGGACTGCTGGCATTCGGTGAGGCGCTGCAGCTCGTTCAGCCGGAGAGGGGAATCGGGCAGTACATCCGTATCCTGGAGTCGCTTGCCGTCATGCGGGCAAGCGGCGACGTCTCCCTCGCGCAACTCCTGAGCGAGGAGGGGAAGCGCTTCGGACGGCACAGCACCGTGGTCGTCATCACACCCTCGACGCAGGAGGACTGGGTGCTCGGCCTGCAAGTGGCGGCGGAGCGCGGCGCCAAGCTCGCGGCCGTGCTCATCGAGCCGAACACGTTCGGCGGAGGGCGTGATTCGCTCGTCGTCTTCGGCGCCCTGACGGCGGCGGGCATCCATACGTCTGTGGTGAAGCGCTCGGGTGATATCGGGACCGCCCTGGGATCCGCGCCGAGCGCCGGACAGGCGCCGGCGTTTTCCGTCGGAGGTTAGGATTCCCTCAGATGAGCATATTGGGAACAGTCGGGACTCCCACGGCCGCGCAGCGAGTCGCGACTCCGGCCCGCGAGGCGCTTTTCCCCTGGCGCGACGGGGTCACGCTGGTCATCGTCTTCGCCGTCGCCACGTGCGTCGTGAGCTCGATCGACAACGCCGATTGGGTCGAGGGCGTGCCCTCGCTCCATCCGATAGCGCTCTTTGGTCTGGCGCTGGGATACGTCCTGGCGCGATTGCCCTGGCGGGCGATCTTTCTCTACCCCCTGGCCCTTCTGCTGGGCGCCTCCGGGCTCCTCGTCCAGGTGCTCGCAGTGACTCCCGGCGACAATCTCAAGGAGAGGTACGGCGAGATGGTGCTGCGGATGCGCCTATGGCTGGACGCCCTGACCGGCGGCGGCATAAGCAGCGACGCCCTGCCGGTCATCGTTCTCCTCCTCGTGCTCACCTGGCTCACCGCCTGGTTCCTGGCCTGGAGCATCTTCCGCTGGAACAACCCCTGGATCGGGCTGGTCCCCGGCGGCCTGGCTCTGCTGATGAACATCAGCTACTTGCCGGGACAGTCCAGCCCGGCGTTCGCGGTGTTTGTAATCGCCGCCATCCTGCTCGTCTCGCGGACGCACTTCGACTCGAAGATGAAGGAATGGCGCCGAACGCAGACACCCTACCCGGGCTCGCTGCACTTCTTCTCGATGAACCAGACGCTGTGGGCGGCACTCGTCCTCGTGGCCGCGGCCTGGCTCGTCCCTCTCGCCGGACAGGCCGGCCCGTTCCCGTCGGTATGGGGAGCCTGGACCGAACCCGTCGCCGATCAGTTCGCCGGCCTGAGCCGCGTCTTCAGCGCCGTCCAAGGGAAAAAGGGCCTGCCGCTCGACCGCTATGCCTCCTTCCTGCCCTATCGCGGCTATTTCGAAGCTGTGCAGGGCCCGATCATGACGATTAAGGCGTCGGAGGCCGGCCTGTGGCGCGCAACCGTTTACGACGTCTACACGCCCAGCGGCTGGAAGACGGGCAAGCGGGACAAAGAGCCGCTCGAGGAGCGTTCGACGGACCTGCCCACCGCGCTGGAAACGGCCGGCCGGCAACAACGGCAGGCCGCCGCAATAGAGGTCGTCGTCGACGAGGCTCTTCCCGTTTTCGTGGCCCCGGGAGACGCGCTTGCCGTGAACCGGGAAGCGGACGTCGAGACCGCGGGCGACCCGTCGGACGTGACCTCGCTGCGCCCCTCGAAGCCGCTCAAGCAGGGTGACCACTACATTGCCGTCGGCCTCGTCTCAGTCGCCTCAATCGACGCCCTGCGCTCGTCCGGCGGCGACTACCCCTCGTGGGTGACGGACCGCTATCTCCAGTTGCCGGACGGCCTGCTGCCATCCATCGCCGAGCTGGCGCGTGAGGCGACGCGGAATGACCCCTCCGCCTACGACAAGGCCTCGTCGATTGAAGAGTACCTGCGCCGCTATCCCGTCGAGCTCCAGGAGTCGGCGCCGCCGAGCGACACCGACGCTGTCGCCTTTTTCCTCTTCGAGCAACAGCGAGGCCATCCGCTGTACCACGCGTCGGCCATGGTGGTCCTCCTGCGCACATTGGGGATTCCGTCGCGCCTCGCCGTCGGATTCGCAATCCCGCAGACATCCGTAAGCGTCGACGGCACATACGCCATCGATGGCAGGAACGCGCTGGCCTGGCCGGAAGTCTACTTCTCCGGGCTGGGCTGGATACCCTTTAGCCCTTCGTCGGCCCATTCCGCACCGGCGACGGGGCCGGCAGACTCGCCTGTCGGTCCTGCCGGGCCGATTTCCGCGCAGGACCTGCTGGACATGTTCCCGGCCGCAAACACCGGCACAAGCACCACACCCGAAGCAGACGCGGGCACGTCCCCGGCCGAGAACGCAGGTGGCGGCCAGATGCTGCCGTGGCTGATCACGCCGTTTGTGCTGCTCTTGGCGCTCTCGCTGGCCTCCGCAGCGGGCTTCCGCTACTCCTGGAACAGAAGCCTCAGCGGCCTCAGCCGTCCGGCGCAGATGCTGGAAAAGACGCGACGGCTGTCGTCGTGGGCCGGCGTAGGGCCGCGCCCCTCGGAGACGCCGCGCGAGTTCATCCGTCAGCTTCGAGAGACGCTGCCGGAAGAGCCGGACCTGCCGGCGCTCTCCAACGCTTACGAGCAAGTGGAGTTCCGGCGAAGGCCCCTTAGCGACGAAGAGGGCGCACGGCTCGACGCTCTATGGAAGAGGTTGCGGCCGCGTCTGCTCAGACGGATACTGAGGCGGAGAACGAGAATTGGAGGTGCAGAGTGAAGTTCACGATCGTACAGACCGACCTCGGCTGGATAGGGCTTGGCTTCAGCGATCGCGGCCTTCGCGCCGTGACGGTCCCGGCGCCCACAGCCGCAGAAGTCGAAGAGGAACTACGTCTTCGCGGCGCCTCGCAGCCGGCGGAGGATAATGACGCCGGAGACTGGCCGGAGAAAGTGCGTCGCTACGCGAGCGGGGACGGCTCGTTGATTGAGGGCGCGCTCGACCTTGCGCAGGGAACAGCCTTTCAACAGGACGTCTGGCGCGCGCTCCTGGGTATCCCCTCGGGCGAGACCCGCACCTACGGGCAGATCGCTCAGCAGATCGGGCGGCCGCGGGCGGCGCGCGCCGTCGG